>CAZFSZ010000018.1:0-19526 GCA_964521755.1 uncultured Methanosarcinales archaeon
CAGTGGTTATCTGGACTCTTACGCTCTGTCCAGTGACCAGTGGTTATCTGGACTCTTAAGTTCTATCTAGCGACCACTTAGATATTAAATTATTTAAAAAATAAAAATTTTATTGATATCTGCTTGGTTTAACTACTTTTTTTAGCTTCTCGATCAGCATATCCAGCGAATCTTTTACTTCTTTCTCACTTTTTGTTCCAGTACAGACAATCTTTCCGTTACTAAACAATAAAAAGGTAGCTTTTGCTTCATCTAACTTATAAACCAATCCTGGAAACTGCTCTGGCTCGTATTCAGTATTAGGCAGTTTCATTGCCAGAGTATTAAGATTTAGGTCCATTCCAACCTTTCCGCTCGCAACAATATTCTGTATGCTTATCTCAGGTTTTATTGTAATCTTGATTCCTATCTTTTTCAGGCTTTGGATTATCTTTTTGATGCTTTCTTCAACCTTGTCCATGCTTTTTGCTCCAGTGCAAACTACTTTTCCTGAGCTGAAGATCAATGCGCTTGTCTTTGGTTCCTTGATTCTTATAACCAATCCTGGAAACTGCTCTGGATTATATTCAGTATTGCTCAAAGTTGCAGCCATCTTTTCCAAAGGAATGTCATGCTCTAAAGAAGTGCTTACAACAATATTAACAACCCTTATTTCTTTTTTAGAAGATTTTTTCTTTTTAGCCATTTTTTGTGCCTCCATAAGATTCTTTTAATATTATAATCAGAAGTTATATTTAAAGATATGTATTTATAAATAATTTAAAAATAATATAGACTTTCCAGCAAATATAACCCCTTCATTTCATATGGAAATATCTTATCTTTATATATAAATCTGTTGCTCCATATGAAATAAACCTTTAGAATAAGTATTAAAATTAATATAAAAATAAGTATATTAATAAGTATTTTGAGGTTTTTTATCAAAATCTTTAAATTCTACTCTTTAATCAAAAGATTATGCTTAAAAAACAGGAAATCACCCAAAAAGTCGAAAAAATTGTGGAAAACACAATCCAAAAATACAGACTTATCTCTAAAAAAGACAAGATTCTAGTAGCTTGCTCAGGTGGAAAAGACTCTACTACCATTCTATATATCTTAAAAAAACTTGGATATTCAGTAGAAGCAATAACAGTAGATGCAGTAATAGGAAATTACACCAAACAAAATCTTGAAAATATTAAAAAATTCTGCAAAAAACATAGCATTAAACTCAATGTTATTTCTTTCAGAAAAGAATTTGGTTACTCTCTTTGTTATATCAGATCAATACTCAAACAAAAAAAAGTTAATCTTACTTCATGTGCTATCTGCGGAGTATTAAGAAGATATTTATTGAATAAATATTCTAAAAAACTTAACGCAAATAAATTAGTTACTGGCCATAATCTTAATGATGAAGCCCAGGGCATAGTAATGAATTTATTAAAAAACAATCTAGAATTACTATCAAGACAAGGCCCATCTACTGGAATCTCTAATAATAAAAATTTTGTTCAGCGTGTAAAACCTCTTTATTTTGTTAAAGAAAAAGAAATAGCATCATATTCCAAAAAGAAAAACTTTCCTGTTAATTATGCTCCCTGTCCATGCAGAAAAGGAGTCTACAGATGCCTCATAAATAAACTTCTAACTAAATATGAACAAAAAAATCCAGGAACACATAAAAACATTATTAAATGGCTTCTGTTTATCTCTCCTATACTAGAAAAAGAATTTAAATCTGAATCAAAAAAACAAAAGCTTTGCGATAATTGTGGAGAGCCATCTCAACATAAACTTTGCATGGCATGTAAAATACTTTCGAAGATAAGATAAAATGGATATCTGCTTTCCTAAAAAAAACCAAGAAAAATTTGTTTCAATAGCTGAAAAACTGAACAAAAAAGAAATTTATCTTGTTTACCCTTACCAAAAAAATATCTCAAACCTAAAATCAAATCTTAAAAAACTTCAAAAAACCACTAAAATCAAATTAAGATTAGGACTGATTGCTCCTCCAAAAGATATAATTAAAGCAAAAAAAACCTCAGATTTTGTAATTACTCAGTCTTCTTCCAAAGACCAGCATGTTTTTGAAAAATTAAAGCCTTCTTTAATCTTTAATCTAGAAAAATCAAAAAGAAAAGACAAGCCCCATTATAGATATTCAGGATTAAACCAAGTTTTATGTAAATTAGCTGCAAAAAACAATATTATTATTGGATTTTCTTTTTCTGAATTATTTAATTCTACAAGAAGGCATATTTTGTTGGGAAGAATAATGCAAAACCTAAGATTCTGCAAAAAATACCATTGCAAAACCTTATTCGCTTCATTTGCTAAAAACCCTTTTGAATTAAGAAGCGATAAACAACTGCAAACCTTCAATAGAATATTACAGACATAGTTTCAAAAAGTTTATATAGGTGGTTTTTCTAACTACAGATATAAGTAAAAAGAGGGTTTATTTTGAAATATTCAAAAATATTTTTGTTATTGATAGTTTTCTTAGTATTTGCTGGAATTGGATATGCTCAAGAATGTGAAAATGATGCTCATTGTCCAGAAGAAACCCCTTACTGCTCAAATAACAATTGCGTTGAATGTCTTAGTGATGACAACTGCTCAGAAAATGAATTTTGCGCTAGTGATAATTCTTGTTTATCTACAATAATAAGTTATTGCCCAAAAACTATTGATTATAGATATAATGGAAAGACCTTAACTTTAGAATCTAATTTAATAGATTGTGATAATGATGGAATTATTATTGATGTACATCAAGGAACAATATCAGATATAACAATTGACTGTAAAAACCACTCAATTACAGGCACAGGAGGTAACACAGGGATATTAGTACACACAGAGAACACATACCGTACCCTTCATTTCCAGAATTCTATCATAAAAAACTGCCATATTAAAAATTTTGAAAGGGGAATATCCCTTGTTGCGAAGGCTAGAGCTAGTACTAATTGTTTTACCAGAGTTGCTGGTGTATGCCGTGTTTGTGATCCAGATACTACAGGAAGGGAAGACATAAAAAATATCGATATAATAAACAATACAATAGAAGAATGCAGTCAAGGAATTAGGTTAGAGTCTGATGAAGACCATCAGACAGATGGAGCATGTGAAGCAAAAAAAGAAGCACCGGTAAAAAATATCGATATAATAAATAATATCCTTAAAAATAATGATTATGGCATATATACCCACACTCATAATGATCACTCTGATAATAATGCCAAAGTTAAGGACTGTAGAATCTTTAATAATACAATAATAAATAGCAAAGAATATGGAATCTACATTTCTCGAGTAACAGAATTAAGTAGAGATAGTAATATTATTTATAATAATATTATAGACAGCGCATATGATCCAACAAACAAAAACAGATGGAACACAGAATATTCCTGTGATTTTCCAAATATCATTGGCGGAAGATGTAAGGGTGGAAACTATTGGGAAGATCTATGCACTTTAGATGATGGCTCTGGAGATGAAAATCCTTATAATATCCCTGCAGACGGAATAGGAGATACCCAAAAGAAATCAATAACAGGAGGATCAACAGATAATCTTCCTTTAAGCAATGACACTGGCTGCAAATCATGGTTATATGCTCAGGAAGATATTTGTATTCCAGTAGATGGAGATTCTGATTCAGAAAGCTGCATAGAATCAAAAGGAAATTGGAAAGAAATTCTAGAAAATAATCCTTGCTGTGGTGATGATGAAGAAGATTACGGAAAAATATCTTCAGATGGAAGTTATTTATGTACAATAAATACTGATGGAGAATGGGAATGGGCATATATAGAATTTGTTGCTGGAGATGTCTTTCACATTGCTCCTCAAAATTATGATATTTTGTCAAGCACAGATCATTGGTATGCCTGCGATGCAAAAGATAATGGCATAGGAAATTTTGACTCCGATGCTGGAACAGTCCTCAAAGAAGGGAAAAAAGCTGAAAATATATTGGGGAGAGAATATCTTTGTTATCTTAACAAAAGCATAGAACAGTTTGGAGAATGCTCACCTTTTAGACTTGGATCCCAAAACGATAATTTTCCAACATATGGCACATCATTTACTGCAGGAGAAAAAATACAATCAACAAGATCACCAATATTAGAGACAGAATATGAATTTGGTTGGGAAATTAAAAAATATAAAAAAGTGTATTATAGATCCATAACAAACATATCTTCATCAGACAGCGATAGAAAAGTATTTGAAAAAGACAAAATAATAGCTCAGGAAGAAAATACTATATACACCATAGAATGTACTAGAAGTGGTGAAACAACAACAAACACCTATTCTGATGAAGATCATGAAATTAGCTCAAGTGAAGATAATTGCACCCTTGATGTTAAAGATGGAAAAATAACTTTAAATTATACTACTTCAACTAAAATAGAAACAATCATCGCCACCAACACCTCTACCTTAACCCCACTAGAGATGCTTTATGGTCCAAAATATCTTGGAACATTTAACGCCATATCTTGTGAAGATTATCTTGATGATGTAGATTTAGAATATCGCTTAAATACAGACCACCCAAATATTACTCTTAAATTTGAAAACAACCAAAGCACCACCCTAAATTCCTACAGCAGTGTCTATGCTACAATCCCAATCCCAGACATAACTGAAAATGATATTCAATACCTTCCAGAAACTGAAACATATTATTGTGGCCAATTTGGTAATTGGCATACAAATCTTGACTTAACAGACCCTTTAACATGTGAAAATGCCGGATATGAATGGACTGGCTCTAAATGTTGTGGAGATGATATTATAGATGATATAAGAGACACATACAATGACAGAGGATGGATAGGAACAGCAGATTATAGAAATTACCCTGAAGTAGGTGGCTGTTTCAATGGTGTGAAAATAGACAGCAACGCGTTAGTAGGAGATTACAACATCATAAAAAACTCAAGCTTTACTAAAGAATCTGATTTAGATTCATGGAATAATTCTTATGGTTTAAGCATAATAGAAAATAATTATCTAGTTGTGGTTCCTAATTCAGAAATATCTCAAAATTTAACAGAAGAGATTATCAGAGGAGAAGAATACAGATTAACTGTAAATCTACAAACATTTAGAAATAGCCATATAAATATTTCTGTAATCACTGAAGACCAAGAATCATTAGGACATATCTCCAGCTCAGGATACACAGGAGATGACCCAGTCCAAAAAACAGATATAACTTCTGAAATCCCTGAAACAGGAGATATATTTGTAAATATCTTTCAAACAGAAGGAGGTGAACAAGCCCGCATATATAACCTTTCTATGGAACTGTTGATCCAAGACATAATGAATTATAACGGATCTTTTTATTCCTGTAATATGGATGAAGATGAAAGAGAAGACATCCTAAACAATTCCAAAGATATATTAATCTCTCAAAACAAAAGCATGCAAAGCTGTGATGTTTTAGGTTCTTATTTCTGTGCTCCAAGCGGAAGCTGGCAGAATTCATCAATAGGTGCTCCATCTGGAATGATTAGAGATTCACCAAAATCCCTTCCAACAGACTATTATGAAGATCATACAGAATTGACTGAAACATCCTGCTGTGCAGCAGACTACTGCTGGAATGGAAACCGATGTGTTCCTAATGAAACAAACTCTCTTAACCCTATAAATCCATTATGGATGGACCAAAACCAAACCAAAGCATATCTCTGCAAGGGTGGAAACTGGAGCTACACAGAAAAAAAACAGACCTGGGACAAGTCAAAAACAGGCTTCTGCCCTTCAATAACTGAATGTCTTGTGAATCCAGATGGAAATCCAAATAACAATTACAATCCAGAAACTTTTGCAGGAATAGCAGGTTTAGACTCATCACAATCGCCGCAGTGCATCAACTCAGACCAATTTATTGGAGACCATTACTGTGAAAATGGAAACTGGAGCTCAAGAACAAAATTCATAGCTCTTCAGCTGATAAATTTGACTGAAAAAGAAGGAATAGATGATTATGTTTTATTCTGCGATCATTTTACAAACACATTAAATGATTACAGCTACAGCTCAAAGCAGGATTATTTAAGAGGGACAAGCGGCAATGATTTTATTGGATATGCTTGTGATACAGGTTCTGAATTCGAATGTGTAAATAATTTCTGCATCCTAAGATATACAGACAACAATTTAATTCTTCCAGATAAAACAGTAGTGGCATTTGGAACATCCCTGAACAAGCCAATAGATTATCCAGGAAAATCCTTCCTCAAAGCATTAGATTTTGATGATACAACATTATGTAATTCAGTCCAAGGAACTTTTGAAAAATGTGATGAAGATATTAATGGGATGTGGTATTCCAAAGACCTAAATTCAGTAATCTTCAGCAACCAAGATATTGATCTTGAACCAATAACTGTCTGGGACAGGATAATCAACCTGTTCATACATCCTGTAAATACTATCACTGGTCTCTGGTCTGTTGGAGCAGGAGATATTTTCCCTGCTAAAGACTACAACAGGATATACCTTAGCACAGTAGGTGGAAAAAGAATAACAGGAATAATTGAAAATCCAGAATCAGACCAGGAGCTCATTTCAATAACTTACAAAGATTTTGATGAAGACATCTGCACCTCAATTGAAAATTATCAGGCAGTCTATTCAACCCAGGAAATACCTATTTTTGTTTGCATCCACAACGAATCAGATAACACATACGATCTTTTGACTGATGATGAAAGTTTGCTTGATTCCTGGCCTGATCTTACTTCTAAATTAAGAGTAAGTTAAAATGCAAGACAGAACTATAAAAAATAAAATATTCCATCCTCTAAAAAAAAAGTCAAAAAAAGCGCAGATAACTGTTTTTATATTAATAGGACTTATCATCCTCTTAATATTTGGTTTTTTATTCTATTTAGTAAATCTCAAAGAAAGATCAGAATCTGAAATAAACATAGAAAAATTCACTTCTGAAGTATTAAAGCCAAAAATATTAGAACAATACACTACTCTCTGCTTGGATGAAGCTCTTGAACAAGGCCTTATTTTGATAGGAAAGCAGGGAGGCTATATCAATTTCTCTGATGATGATTACCTTCTTTTTAACCAAAACAAGATAAACTATGCAATCCTTCCGGGCCCTGTCTCCCGCCAGTATAATCTGCCTCCGATAAGAAGCTCCTTTACAAAAAACATAGCAGGCGAACTAAAAAAATACATAGAAGAAGAAACAAAAAAATGCACTGATTTTTCTGCTTTAGAGCAGATCCCTGAATTAAGCAGCTATAAGATATCTGAAGGAAATCCTGAGGCAGAGGTAAGGTTTGCTGAAAATGAAGTGATTGTTTTTCTGACTTATCCTATAAACTTCACATATCCAGATGCAAATCCCATAAAAAAACTTGTAAGGTTTGTCTCAAAGGAAGATGTAAGGTTTGAAAGAATATACAGAGCAGTGGCAGATCTGGTTGAAAAAGATATCTATAATGCAACGTTCAACATCATACATGACAAAGAAAATTCAAATGATTTCTTAAGGATAAGCCAGGACGCAGAGCTTAACAAGATAGATGTGCCTAGTAAAGCATCTTATTTATTTGTTATAACTGATTATGGCTCCAATATAGACAACAATCCTTACATATTTCAGTTTGCAAGAAGAAACAGGCCACCTATATTAGAAGCTCCTGAAGAATTGATTTTTGAAGAAGAAGATTATCAGACCCCTTACAGTTTTTCATTGGACCTAGTTGATCCTGATGAAGAAGAACCCTCTTTGTCATTTTCTTCTACAAACCCTGGCTGGGACAGTATAACATACCCTACTAACTCATTTACGATCACAGAATCAGATATAGGATCCCACACCATAACTATAACAGCAGAAGACCTATCAGGACAAAAAGAAACCAAAATCGTAAATGTTATTGTCTGTGCTTCTGATAATACTAACGGCACTCTTTGCATGGAAAAATGCGGCGCATCTCCAAACTGCAGCAAAAGACCAATCGGGCTTTTGCCTGACTGCACATTTAATGAATACCTTTTTGATGAATGCGATTCCTCCTGCCAATTTGTCCAAAGCAACACCTGCGGCTGCAATGCGCACTTTTTATGCATAAACAAAACCCCTTATTCATTGATTCAAAACAATTTAGGTTGGTGTTATGGAAACAACGGCTGTGAAAATCTCTGTACCCAGCCAATCGCAGACCAAAACACCAACAATATCATTGGAGAAAGGGACAACTGCGGCTGCATAGAAGGACTTAGATGTTTTCCCTTCCCTTATAATAAAAGCATAAAAGGATACTGTAATTCAGATAATGAATGTATAATATCTTAAAAACACAAAGTTTTTAAACTAATATACTAAGGAATACTTAATAATACTAAAGAATATCCAAATATACTAAAATATAATAAGACATACTAAAATATAACAAAAAATACTTAAGTATACCAAATGTCAGACAAAAAAATAACCACAATAAAACTTTCTAAACAAACAGTCGAAACTCTCCGCAAACTTAAAATACATCCAAGACAAAGCTATGAAGAAGTAATACTAAAACTATTAAAAAAACATAAAAAATGAAATTAAACAAAAAAAGAGGTGTTTTGTTAGTAATATCCTTGATTATTCTATCTTTGATTATCTTAAATACTTATTCAGCACCTTCAGATATAGGCTGCTGTATCAAGCCAAACTCCCCTTCCAGCTGTGAAATGGTCACTGAAGAAACCTGCTGTGAAGATGATCCAGACTGCATAGGACCATATTTTAGGTCAGGTGTAGAATGTACTGAATTAGACGAATGTCAGGATAAGGGCTGTTGTTATGCCTGCTGTGAAAATTATAATTATTCAGATTATCGTGGAAATGATATCTGCAGCGACAGCAGATGGCAGGGAACCCAGATAAAAGAGCCTTACTGTCCAAATCCAAACAGGTACTGGGAAGAGGAAAGCTGTGGAAATGTCTCTGCATGTGATACAGCCTGCTGCCAGTGTGTAACTGACATTGGAAATTTAGACAATGCTACAGCAGAGATAACAACTCAGGCAGGATGCGGCTATAAATGTAATCAGCAGGGATATTCAAGCGCCTATTGGAATGAATCAATAACTTCCCTGACAGAATGCGAACAGATAGACATAACTGTTGATGACGATGATGATGACGATGATTTTGTCCAGGACGAATTTGAAAAAGGCAATCTTACTGGATTTATAACCACTACAGCTGGAGATCCAATATCGAATGCAGAAATAACCCTTATGTCTTTTTCCCAGGGATTGATAGAAGCAGCCACTACTGCAGAAACATACGGAAGTTATTTTATAGAAGATATATGGCAGGGAAGCTATATCTTGATCGCAACCCATCCAAATTATTTCTCTAATCAGATAAATATAACTATAAACGAAACTAATATTGAACCCACTGCTGACCTTGCTCTTCAATACAGGCCAACAGGAACTATATCAGGAAAAGTAGAGAATGATAAAGGACAAGAACTGGAAAATGCTTTAATATTTCTGGACAATGTATTGGTTACTGTAACAAACTCCCAGGGAGAATACACTATCATAACCGATCCTGGAGATTATCAGATATATGCCAGCGCATCTTACCACATCTCAAGTTCAACAAGAGAAATAAATCTTTTAGAATACCATACAATATCAGAGGATTTCACCTTAACTTCTATTGATATAGGGTGCCTAAGCGGCAGAAAAGTCTCTTCTTTAACTGCATCCAACATCAAAGGCAGAGAAGGCATAGAATTGACTTGGCCAGAGCCAAACTGCAATAATCTTGTTGGATATTATCTCTTTAGAAACAATACATTGATTGAATATTTTGACTCCCCAAAAACATTTTACCTTGATTATGGTGTTGAATGGGAAAAAACCTACCAATATTCTATAAAAGCAGTTTATGATTCAGGAGGGCTGATAAACAGCACCCCAACAAATTCTTCTTCGATAAATACAGGAGACGGAGAATGTGAAGGAAAATATATTGCAGGAAGTGCTTTTACTCAATTCTGTGATAGTCATCTGAGAAAAACCTGCAACAACCAAAACAGAGTTAACATAATAGAAAACTGCTCTGATATAGGGGATAAATTCTTCTGCGCAGGTCCTGATGATGAATTAAACACAGTCTGTAAAAACCAGGGAAACTGTTATATTGAAACCCAGGATGCAGTACCTTTTGGATTATATTATGATATAAATACATGTCATGCTAATGAAAATTACTGTTATTATGATTATTCCCAGACTATTGTAGATTCCTGTTTTAACTGCTCCCAGGACATGACCTGTTTTGATTATGAATCATCTGCTGCCTGTAATGATGACAACTGCATTGCAGCAAACAACTCAAACTGCGACTGGGTTGAAACAGTTTTCTCAGAGATGGGAAAAGGATTGTGTTATCAAGAGGATTACAATGGAACAGACCAGTGCTGGAGATGCTCTTTGGAAAATGATGTATTTGAAAACCAGGACTGCACCCAGGATATCTGCTCAAAACTGGGAAATTGTTATTCAGATGAAACCAATCAAAACTGCGGACAATGCAGCACTTGCGAAGCCCTCTCAACACCCATTCAATGTACAGGAGAAGATGAACAATCATTTGAGATAGATGAAGATTATCAATTCACCCCCAGTAAGGACCAATGCAGCCTGGGAAAATGCAAATGGAGCTCTTCTAATGCTTGTTTTAAGGATGGAGATGACGATGATATCATCGATTGTGATGATACAGATATAGTCTGTAAAGAGGATTTCACCCCTCCAACCACAACACTGCCGCAAAAACCAATAATATTAAAAAATGAAAGCTCCCTTACTTTCACCTCAGAACCAGACGCAACATTATACTACTGCATAGACTCAGAAGAAACATGCAGCCCGCAAAACACAGCTCATTTTTCAGACTCAACATTAACCTTAAGTGCAGATGATCTAAGAGAATATTTCAGACACAGGAACGGAGAATACCATATCAGGTTTTATTCCATTGACCAGCATAACAATCAGGAAGAAATAAAAACAAGAAAAATCTTTGCAGATGTAATTCCTCCTGAAATAACAATAACCTATCAGACCATTGAAAAACCAGAACAAGGTGTTTCTGATATAAATTTTAATATCCAGTTGACTGAAGAAGCTGTATGTACTGACCGGCTCTTTCATTCAGAAGATCCCTCAATATTTGAAGCCTCACTGCTTTCAGAACAGGAAGGCTCAAGCTGGAATATTCTTTATTCAGATATACAGGACGGACCCTATAAATACGAACTAAAATGTTTTGATTTTGCAGGCAACAAAAAAACCTTTGTTTTAGACAAGATAGTTTTGGATGCTTCAGGCTACATAAGCATAGAATCACCCCTGCTTTTCTCCACAACAAAAGAGACAGACATCCTGTTTAATGTAACCACCCCTGACAAAGCAAACTGTGTTTTATTAAAAGGAGAAAGCATAGAAGATCAGTTTAATACAGATTCAAATCAAAGAAGCCATTATGTTGAAAAGGAAAATATCCCCTCCAATCATCAGTATTTTGAATACAAAGTTAAATGCACTGATGTTGAAAAAGAAACAACATATACAAAATGGTTTACATTTACAATAGACCAGCAGCCCCCAAATACCTCAATAACTATTCACACTGAAGAAAGAGAAAATCCAACTAAAAGAAAATCCGGATGGGAGCTTTGGTTTAATAATCCTGTTGATATAACCTTTAACTGCAATGAACAGCTTCCAGACAGCTTTGGATGCGAGAAGGTAAGATATTGTATCTCTGAAACATCATCCTGCACACCGCAGTCAGATGATGTTTTTGGAGGGCAGCCAAGACCAGTAACAGATACTTCCTACATATGCTATTACTCTAAGGATCAAGGAGGAAACCAGGAAAACACAAAATGTGGAATAATCAATATTGGAGAAGCACTAGGAATAGATTTAGTAAATCCGCCTTATGAAGTTTCAAATATTCCTATTTTTGATGTTGAGATTGAGACTGCCCGCCCAACAGTCCAGTGCAGGTTCTGGGGGATAAATCCTAGAAGCCTTCCTTTTGAATCTCAAGGAGAGACAGAATTCCATTTTAACCCTATGGACTCCCCGCCAACCATAAACCATATCCTTTATAATTTTCCAGGAGCTCAAAGCCAGCCTTATGATATGTATATAAAATGCAAAGACCCTGCTGGTTTTGTAAATGAAGATCAACCTGCTCATTTTAAGCTGGAATATGATCCATTCCCCCCTAATATAATATCTCTAAGGACAGATCCTGCAACAGTTACCTATGGAAACAAAGTCTTGATTATAGCAGAAACAGATGACAAGACAGTCTGCAAATATCATCCAACTGCAACAGATTACAATGAAATGAGGGATTTTGAGCTGGATTGGGAAAATGACAATCCTTCATTCTCAAACACATCTGTACAGGAGATAACAATACCTTCTTTAAGCGAACCTACAAGATTCTTCTATAATATAGTATGCAAGAACAGAGCAGGAGATATATCCCAGCCAAGAACACTTTCATATCTTGTAAACTACAAAAAATCAGGATACATAAAATCAACATCACCTTCAGGCTCTCTCAAAAACACATCAGTAATCTTAAGAGCAGAGACAAGCAAGCCTGCTTCCTGTAGATATAAAGATTTAGACAACATACAGCATGATTTTTCTACTGAAGACACTATAAATCATTTTTCAGAAGCGATAAACACAACTGCAGAAAGAGTTTATACATACCCAATAACATGTGAATTCTCTGCATTCCCGCGTACAAGAACAATCACAGGACAGATACAGTTTACAATAGACAGGACAGCTCCTGAAATAACAAACATAAATGACGGAGATTATTCCTGTGGAAAAGAGATATATCCTCAATTTGAAGCAGACGATTTGTCAGGCATATCTTATTACAATTATTCAGTTTATGAGTTTGATTCAAACAACCTTACATTAGACTGGCAAACTACCTCAAGCTCAAACCCCACAATATCTATAGACAGCCTGGAATTAGGGGAAAAATATTACCTAAAGGTATTTGCAGTGGACAATCCAGGAAATATAGGAACAGAAAAGATAAGCAACGGCTTTATAGCAGACGATGAAAATTCAACTGCCTGCATAAGAGACCAGAATCCTCCAGAAGTAACAATTGAAAAAGAGATAACTTATCAGGGAGTAAAAGTCACTATTGTTTGTGAAGATGAAACAGGCTGTAAACAAAAATTCTACAGCACATCATTAAATGAGACAGACTGCAATGCAACAGAGTATTACTCAGATGATATTTACATAACTGAAACAAGATTCTTCTGCTGGAAAGCCTCTGATGTTGCAGGCAATACTGCAGCAGGCTCAGAAAAAATAATAGTTAATGATTCAGATATTGACGGAGTTCCTGACCAAATAGATGAATGCCTTGACACCCCTGCAGGAGAATCTGTAAATGAAAAAGGCTGCGGAACCTCTGAAAGATTTGTAGATAGAGACAATGACAATGTTCCGGATAATATCGATAATTGCCTTGACACTCCGATTGATGAAGTGGATTTGGTTGACGAATTTGGATGCGCACCTTCAGAAAGAGACGCAGACGAAGATGGAGTTATAGATGATGAAGACAAATGCCCTGGAACTCCTTTTGGAGAAGCTGTAGATACAGAAGGCTGCTCAGATTCACAAAAAGATTCTGATGATGACGGCATGGATGATGCTTATGAAAAACGTCACAATCTTGATCCGTTTAATCCTTCAGATGCCCAGCAGGACGAAGATGATGATGGCCTTACAAATCTGGAAGAATATAATTACTTCCAGGAAACTGGAAGAGAAATCTCTCCAAGAAACAAAGATACTGATGATGATGGTTATTCAGACAAAGAAGAAATAGAAAAAGGCTATAACCCTGTTGATGCTGCCTCAAAACCAAAAGGAAAACTATTCCCATGGATTCTAATCATATTAGGTATCATACTGATAGTTTCTGGCTCATCATATCTTGCTTATATGGAAATAACTAAAAAACCTGTTGGAGCACTGCCTAGACCAAAGATACCAAAAAGACCAGCGCCAGCTCTTCCTCCAAGACCAAGCACAAGAGCTCCGTCTGCTGCTCCTCCAGCAATGCCTTCAGAAGCTCAAAGAAAACTAGAACAAAGAAAAAAAGAACTTAAAAAAAGAAGAAAAGAAATAGCTGAAAAAAGAAGAAAAGAAAAAGAAAAGAAAAGATCCAAATTTTTTGATATATTCGGTTCCAAAAAGAAAGAAGCAAAAATACCAAAACCTGCAAAAGAAAAGCCCCCAAAAAAAGCAAAACCCACAAAAAAACCACATATCAAAAAAGAGGAATTTGAAAGACTTAATGAATTAACTAAAGAATACAAAAAAGGAAAAAAACCCCTAAAATCTCTCCTAAAAATAAAAAAAATACCCAAAGGAAAAAAGAAAGAATTTGAAGAGCTTAAAAAATTAATAAAAGAACGCCCTATCCCTAAAGAAAGAAAAAGAAAACTCTCTACAAAAAAACAAAAAGAAGTAAGAGAGCTTTTCTCTAAACTTTCCCAGTTAAAAAAAGAAGTAAAGACAAAGACCAAAAAAACTTCAAATCCAAACCACAAAAACCCCTTAAAAGAATTAAATAAACTCAATAAAAAAAACAAGAAGAAAAAGGAAAAATGACCAGAAATAAAAAAGCCCAGATTATAGGTCAGGTATTTATCTTTATACTTGCAGCTTTGATAGCAGTTTTGATAATAATATACGGCTACAGGGCAATAGTCAGCTTTACACAAAAAACAGAAGATATAACCCTTTTAAATTTTCAGACTGGCCTGGAAAGAGAGATAAGAAAGATGGCCTCTGAATATGGCTCTGTAAAAAGGCTCGATTTAAATCTTCCCTCTAACTATGATAAATTCTGCATTGTATATCTCGACTACCAAAATAAAGAAAGAACTCCATTATGCACACCAAATTCAGATAATTTTGAGCCTGGAATCTGTGATGCATGGACAACAGATGGAAATCAAGACAATGCCTTCTTAATCCCTATATATCCAATGGAGGTTCCCGATGTCCAGATTTCAGAAGGATATCTTTGCCCTACTGTAAGGGGAAATAAAATTTCTTTAAGATTAGAAGGGCTGGGAGACAGAACTAAAGTTTCAGAGTGGCCTGTCGAACAATGAAATCAAAAAAATCTCAAATTTCAACTCAATTCGCTTGGATATTTATTCTAATAGCAGGGGCAATAATATTGATATTTTTTATAACTGTAATCTACAAACAAAAAACTGTTTCTGAAACCAAGATTTCAGCAGAGATATTGTCCCAGCTAAATATAATCTTTACAGGTGCAGGGCTCACATCAGGAACATTGAATATAATACAGACTCCTGATACAGAGATAAATTTTATCTGCAACGAAGATGTTTATTCAGAATACTCAATAGCCTCCCTTGCAGAAGAAATACCTCTTCAGGTAATATTCTCTCCTGACCAGATCAAAGGAAATGAGATAATCACCTGGGCATTAAGCTGGAATACACCCTTCAAAGTAACTAATTTTCTTTATGTGACAAATTCAAGAATAAAATATATATTGGTCAACCCTCCAAATGAAATAAGAAAAAAAACCCCTTCAGAGCTCCCTTTTGAGATAGTAAAAAATATTGATGAAATTAACAGCATAAGCATAGAGGGAATAGACAAATTAAGGCTGGTTTTCTTTAATGATAATCCTCCTGCACAAATACCTCTAAATATAGATTCCAGAGATACAGATATATCTGCAGTTAAGATAACTCCTGAAAAAGCTTTTTTTTATGAACAGGATGGTGAAAACTTTGCTGAACAAGGTTCAGTAAGATATCTTGATGATAATCTTCCTCTTATATTTGGAGCCATCTTTTCTGAAGATCTGACTTTTTATACATGCAACATGAAAAAAGCATTCAAAAGACTATCTATTCTTTCAAAGATATATTCATTAAAAGAAACAGAACTTACAAATTATTTCCAGAGCACACAGAGCACATGTAGTGTATTTTATGATGATCATATAGAAGAGATGTTTTCTCCTGCAAAAGACTGCAGCCAGACTGTCAGCCAAAACTGCATAAACGCAATACAGCAGAAAATCCAGGATATCGAAGAAGAGCAGGAGCTTTTGATTGAAGAATCTTGTCCATTATTATATTAAAATGAACAAAAAAGCCCAGATAAAGATGTTTGAATCAATCGCTGTACTCATAATTTTCTTTATTTTGATTTTATTCGGATTTATGTTCTATACCACCCTTCAAAAAAGCGAGATTCAAAGAGGACTTGAAGAATCAGCTACTTTAAATGCAATAGATACCTCTCAAATAGTATCCTACTCTGCAGAGCTACAGTGCAGCACAAACAACGATCTTGACACAGATTGTATAGACTTGTTGAAGCTAAAGTCAGCATATAAGGTCATAAACAAGAGCAGAGAAGACTATTTTCCTATGCTTGGTTTCAGCGACATCTATGTAGAAGAGATATACCCCGATAAAAACTCATATTTATTTTATGATTTTCCCAGAGAAGACTATAACAGAAAGATCTCAACCCAATTCCCAAAATTATTATTTAATCCAAAAACAGGAAGATATTCATACGGAGTTTTGTATGTAGATATCTATACATAATATGAAAAACAAAAACACCAAAAAAAGAAAAAAAGCACAGATGGAAATAATGGGCCTCGCCCTTATAGTAATTTTAGTAACCTTAGCAGTCCTATTCGCAGTTCAGTTTATCTTGTTAAGAGAGCCGTCTGAAGCCAGAAAAGAGTTTATCCATAAAGAATTAGCATCCAATACAGTAAGCACATTATTATCTACAAATACAGAATGCAATAACAATAAAATTTCTGAACTTTTGATAGACTGCGCAGATGACAGGCTTCTTGACTGCAGAAGGAAAGGTTCCTGTGAATTTGCACATGATACAATAAAAGATATACTTGAAGATACTTTGTCCAAATGGAACAAAGAATATTATCTTACTGTAAAAAGAAACAATCAAACCCTGCCTCACTTTAATCCAATTGGAACACCATGCCCAGGAGAAAAAATCACATCATCTCCCTGCTGCATACTCCCAACAGAGCAAGGCCCTATGAACATAAACTTAGATATATGTGGTTAAAATGCCAGAAGAACAAAAACTATCCCTCGATTTGTTGACAAAATTGATAATAATATTTGTATTTGTTATATTATTATCTGCTATAATGTACATGATTATTAAAAGGATGATTTAATTAACAAAATGACGCAAAAAATATCAAAAAAAGCTCAGGCAGGAACATTAGCAACATTGATAATAGTTCTAGCTTCAGCCATAGTAATTGGAGCTCTTATATACAAGATAAATACAGAATTAGGTGGATGTAGAAAGAATGTTGAAGCCTGCAGGTTCAGCATAGTCTCAGCAGCAACCTCAAAAAGATTTAAAGCAGGCTCTCCAATCAATGAATTAAAATGTCCCAGAGGAGAGCTTTGTGATGTAATTCTAAAAAAAGACGACATTGTAGAAAACGGAAAAATCAACCAGGACAAAGCCCATAAGATAATAGCAGACGCAATGGCAGAATGCTGGTGGATGGTTGGAGAGGGAAAGATAGATCCCTTTTCTAATTGGAATAAGCACAATGAAAAATCACTTTGTTTGATATGTAAAACAATATATTTTGATGAAGAGTTAGTAGAGTGGATGGCAGAAAAACAATCAAAATTAGTATCAAAAATATTAAATATTAACATTGAGAATTTTAAAGATGATGAGCAGTCACTTATTGACCTGACACAAAAAATAGAATCCAAAAAAAGCCAACTTACTCAAGCTCAAATAAATAAATTCGAAAAAGAATATTTGCAATATGTGGTTGCTTCTCCAGTTATGTATCTTAAAACAGAAGAAAAATCTAACAAAGAAACTTATTGGAAATATCTTTATAATGAAGGAGCAGCTAAACTTACATCCCAACAAGAAAAAGAACTCCAAAAAAGCATTATTCTCCCAAACACAAAAATTTTAGTAAGGATGTATAAAACAAAAAGCAAGTCATGGTTAACTGTGACATGGGCAGCAGTTAAATGGCCATTGGCTATCGTAGGATCAGTGATAGCAGCAGTACTCGTGGCATTATTTATTATTCCATCAGCAATAATAGCCGTGTTTTCTGCTATAGTATCGGCATTTGCCCATTTTGCAACCTTAATATTGGGCAGCATAGTAGTAAAAACATTAATCGTAGCTACAATTATCATTGGACTTTCAGTAACCACCATAGTTCCGGCAGGATTGCATGCTTATGATGAATGTGAAGAATGTAACGGTATAGGTGGCATTAGTCTCGTACAGCCAGACATTACCCCATTAAAAACAGAAACCAAAGTTTGTCTCGAAAAAAAAGGATGTCCTGATGAAGATGATCATGAAGATGTGAAAATATGTGATATCATAGTCAACTAAAAAATGAAAAAAGCTCAAATCTCTACACTCAAAGCAATAATCATCTCTTTAGCTTTTGTAATAATCATATTGGCTTTTATTTCTTTAAAACTCTATCCTACAATGAAAGAATCAGCAAGATTTGCTGCCTGTAAATCAAGTGTAGAAACTAATGCCAAATCTCATCTTAGTGCATTAGATTTTTCAAAAAATATTGAATGCCCCACAAAAGAAATAACAATAAAAACAAAAGAGCAGCAAGAGATCAAGAAAAAAATAGCAGACGAAATGATTGAATGTTGGGATATATTCAAAAAAGGAGAAGCAAATCTTTTTGAAAATAAAGATGTTATGTTTTGCTCAATCTGCTCCAGAATTGATTTTAAGAATAAGAATCAGGAAATTAAAGGATTTTCAAAATTTTTGGCAGAAACAAAAAAACCAAATTCAGACAAAACTTATTTAGAATATTTAGCTAGATATGAAACAGGCAATGCAGCTAAAGTACTAAAAGAACAAAAAACTAACTATAATTTTGAACATGAATCTTTTCCTACAGATAAAACATACATGGTGACATTTGTCTACGCTAAAGGAAAAGATTCAATAAAAAAATTAGGAAAATTCCTATCTGCTAAAACTACCGCAGCAAAAATAGGATACACTGCTGCAGGCATTTCAGCAGCAGCTGGAGGAATTGGAGTAGGATTAGCAGCAATTGGTATATTGTCTAATCCTGTTGGTTGGGCCATAGGTATAGGGGCAGGAATCGTATCAATCGGTTCATTAATAACTTCTTACTTTCTAGACCCAACTAATATACCTGAATGGATTGCATTAGTTGTATTTACTGAATATACTGGAGAAAATTTAGACAAAATCGGCTGCGAATACCTGCCTGTAGCACAATCAGAAAAATAGGCGTTGCGCGGAAACTAATTAATGATGATCTTCCCAGAATTTGTATGTTTTCA
>CAZFSZ010000019.1:0-17537 GCA_964521755.1 uncultured Methanosarcinales archaeon
TGTTAGGAAAGAAAAAAGAAATTAAATAAAAAATTATTTATATTTAATCTGGTTTTGTTTATTATGGATCCTGAATTATTCTTCTATAAAGTTAGTTTGAATTACCCAAGAGCTAGGAAAAGATTTGAAGGTATAGATGAGTCTAAAGAAATAGATGGCATATATAGAATTTACCACCATTCTTTTAAGATGTATCATGAATTACAGGGAAGTATATCTGAATATCTTGATGTTCTGTTTGATATTGTAGATCTTCCTACAGACAATATGAAATATGATTGGCATACTAATATATTCTTTAAGTCTCAAATATATTATCCAAATATAGAATCAAAATTAGATGAATTAAAGGTTTATGAATTTTTTGAATGTTCTATACTTGATGCTTTTGGTCTGATATGGAAATCAAATGAGCATGATGTTTGGTACGAAGATCAGACAAAACTGGCTTCAGGGATACAACACGCAAAAGTTGGGATAAATTCTATAATGGAAGTTGCAAGAAGATATCATAATGAAGATATTCTTCCTGGAGAAGACAGCTATGAATTAGATGAGCATGATGTTTTGTGTGAGCATATATTGGATTTTCCAAGAAGCTGCTGGCAAAATCTAAGAGAAAGATTAAAATAAAATAAAAAATCAATAAGTTACAAGAACTTCAACATCCTTGCCAAAGAACTTCTTCAGGTCGTCAAAGATAGGCTGTTTTATGAAAACTCTTGAAGGTATGTCTGTCTTTGCTATAGCTTTTTCCATTTCTTCCATAGAGGATTCTTTTGGTGTTCCTATACTGCCGTCTTTTTTTATCTTTGCTTTGGAGATGTCTTTTTCTTCTGCATCTATATCATGGATAATAAAAGCCTCGTCTCCAAGCAGGATAACTTCACCAATCTTCTTTCCGTGCTTTACCCTGATTTTTGTCTTTTCAAGCTCTCTTCCACGTTTTCTCTGCAGATACTCAACAAGATGTTTGATAAGCTTTCTTGATTCTTTTTTTACTTTTTCTACTTCGTGCTTTGTAAGTTTTTTATTGTCATAATCTTTTTTTGCCTTTACAATATCTTCAAGCATCCTTAGATATTTGTCAGGGATCTTTCCAAGATCTATCAATGCATCCTTGAACATAGGAACAACATTTTCATCTGAGAATTTGTCAATTCCCTCGAACCTTAAGACATCCCTTATTATAGAAACAACAGAGTCATAGATGTGCACCATAGACTCCTCTTCTTTTATCTTTTCTATCTGAGTAAAGAGCTTTTTTATCCTTTTTAGGTATTTTTCAGCATTGTTTAAAAGATTATCAAGCTCTTTTCCTGTCAGGTCCTTTTTAGTTCCGTGTTCTATATCTTTTCTTGTCTTGATAGTCTTTTCAAGAGTCTCAACATATTTTTTTTCTAGTAGTTTTTCTTTTTTTACAAAAAGATTATCCATCACCTGCGGTGTTTCTCTTGGAGTTGGAGGCGGCATACCAAACAGCATTATAGCTGCCTGTGAAGGCGTTAACAATGCATAATATATGTCTTCCATACCTATGTTTTTGATCTTGTTGTGGACTTTTTTAAGCATCTGCTCCCCAGAACCCATAAACATATCAATCGCTTCTGAAGATGGTTTAATCTTTCCCATCTTTAGCAGCAGTTTCCATGGCATGAAAACCCCCCTATCATAGAAAGGCACACCATCCCTCAGCAATGTGAAGATTATAGGGTTTGCTTCTTTTAATGAGTCCCAGAAGTCTGTAAGTATGTAAACCTGGATATTTAACTTGTTTTTTATACCTGTCATCTCTCCTGCTTCTATACCCATCCCTATGATTATCGCTCTTAATTTATCTTTAAGTTCTGCCCTGGTCATCTTTTTGACATCTGTATCGTCGATAACAACCCAAACATCAATATCTGATGTTGGAGTAGCTTTTCCCTGGACCAATGAACCGGCCAAAACATATGAAACAATATATTTCTCGAATTTCTTGAGGATCATGCTCTTGTGGATCTCTGCAATCTTTATAGCTGAAAGCATTCCAGTGTCGTGGATAGGAGCAGACATAGCGATAAGCTTTAACAACTCATCTTTTCCATCATAGCAGTTCTGCCAAAGCTCTGAAAGAACCATTGTTTGAGATTCTATATTTTCATCTATTTCCTTTGCCATGCTCTCTATTATCTTGCTCAGCTTTTCCTTAATTTCTCTTTTGGACATCTTTGTAGGTTCAGAATCATCAATCAAGACAAGAACCCTTATTTTGTCCTTGTCTATCTTTTTTCCCTGAGCATTTTTATCCTGTTTAGGAGGAGGCAAAAGAGATATACCTACAATATATTTTTCAAATTTTCCAACAACATTTTTTGAGAATTTATCTAATTTTGATTTTATCTTTTTCAGTTTTTCCTTAACTTCTTTTGGAATCTGTTTTTGAGCTGGTTTTTGAAGTTTTTTTGATTTTTTAGATGAAGATTTTTTATTTTTTGATTTCTTTTTTGCCATTTTGATATCCTCCATAGAGTAATATGACTTTTATGTCACTATAATATTTATAAGTTTTACTATTTTAAAAGAACTAGTGTTATATAGTATATAGATGTGAGACAAAAATATCATAAATAGCAGTTTAATCGTTAAAATATAGTCACTTTTTAGTAGTTAAAAAGCGAAAGATTTATAAATCAAAAAGTTTGATTTATTATATAGTTATTCTATAGAAAATGGCAAAAAACAAGAAGAAGAAAAAGAAAGAAGATACAGAAGACGGTCTTTTGGAAGATGAAGAAGAAGTCCAGAAAATTATTTCTGAAGAATCTACTAAAAATGGAAGAAGGATTGTTGATTTGAGTCAATCAGGTATATGGAATCTTGTCAACAGCCCAAATCCTGAAGATTTTCTAAATAAGATTGAAAGCCATACTGGAGATTCAGATGAAACTTCTTATGATCTGAGATTAGAAAATATCGAAAAGAATCTTCAGGAAGTTAAAAAAGAAGCTGAAGAAGGAACTGTTAATATACAAAAGATAAATGATCTTGAAGAGCAGATTTCAGAATTTAAGTCAATGAGCCAGGTTGCTGATTTAAGCTATACTATTGAAGAAAAATCTTACTGGCTTATAGAAAAGCTTGGTCCTGAGAAGGATGAACTTGAAGAATCCTTGGAAAATCTTAAGAAAGAAAGAAGGAAGATCAAAAGAAGAAAAAATTATGAAGATGATATTGAAAAGCTCGACAAGGAGATTAATTATCTTCAGACTGCTCACGATATCAGAAGGGAATTGCTACTTGCCTTGAGAGATGAAAACAAAAGTCCTCTTGACGCTCTTTGGAACTACGTTCTTTTCTTACAGGAACAGGAATTAAATTTTGAAAAGGCTCTTCTTAGTTTGGCAGGGCTTAAAGATAATACAGAGCAGGGTCTTGGAGAAGTTGTAGAAAAACTTGAAGAATTTGGAAGTTATGACAAATTTAATATTTTGGATGGAATTTTTGAAGCTACAAAAGCACCTTTGTTTGAACTGTATGAAAGGATATTAGAAAATGCAGAAAATGCAGAATCAGAAGATTCTGCAAGAAAGGTTATGAATGATCTGGCAACAATTGCATCTTGGTATCCAGGAGAGGTTGAACAAAGAAGAGAAATGGTAGAAGAGCTGGAGTCTAGACAAGAAAAAATAGAATCTTTTGAAAAAGAAAAAAGCCGGGCAGACGACAATAATGATAAATTAGAGGAAAGATTAAATATTCTTGAAGCTGAAAATGAAGGCTATAAGGGATTTAGGCAGGCGCTTAATAATCTGAGCAGGAATGAAGATCTGCTGAAGTATATAAAATCAAATTATGAAGGCCTTTTGTCAGGACAGCCTACATCAACAGATGTTCTTGATATGCTTAAATCATTAAAAGATTCTGAGGAAGCGATTAATACTATAAAGCAGGATCCTAATTTCCATGCTTATATTGAAGAACATTTTAAGAGAGCATATGATAGATCAGATTCTGTTGCAAATATTGCAAGGGCAGTTATTTTTATGGCAAACAGATGGAGGGGGCTGAATGATAATTATAATGAAATTCAGGAGCTGCGTAAAAGTCTGCAATCAAAAGCATTAAGCAAGGAAAGTATAAAAGAAGAGCTGGAAGCTAGACTTGGAGTAAAAGATCTTAAGAAAGAATTATCTGTCAAATCATCTGAATGTGATCAGCTTAATGAAAGAAAAGAAGCTGTTGAAAAAGAATTGGAAGGGACAAAATCAAAGTACAATGAAATTGATGATAAGCTAAAAGCCAGTGAAAAAACAATAGAAGAACTTCAGCAAAAAAGCGATGATTATCAGGAAATATTCAACAATTCTTTGTCAGAAAATGAAGAACTTAAGGAAAGATATGATGATCTGGAAAGGCAGTCAGCTGAGATAAATATACTATATAATTCTATTGTAGAAGAAAAACAAAGATTAGAAAGCCTTAATGAAAATCAAAGAAGTTCTTTAGAAGCAGTCCAACAGGAGAGAAATGAACTTAATGAAAGAGTTGAAGTTTCTGAAGAAGAGAAAGCAAATCTTGAACAAAGGATAGGAGAACTATCTCAAGAAGTTGAAGGGCTGAAGAACAGCAGAACATATCAAAGAGCGATAGGGCTGGAGGAAAAGATAGAGGATCTAGAAAAAGAACTTTCTGACAAAACAGCTGAAGTAAGCAATGTTGAACAAGGGTATATAACATCAAGAAACAAGACATTTAGAAGCTTGCTTGATGATGCTGAAGAACTGATAGATACTTACGGAGACCAGCTTCAGGATATTGATGCATATCATTCCAAAAGACAGATTGAGATCTATAGGGACATAGTTAGCAACAAAGAGCAGTTGCTTGATAAGATAGAAGAGTTAAGACATGATCAGTCAGAATCATACAAGTTCAAGAGAACAAGACAGGTGCTGGATAAGCTTCAAAATATATATAGATATGATCTTAGGGAAACAGATTATGAAGTTTCTTTTGAAAGCATTGTTGAGTTTTATCAAAATATAAACAAGGCAGCAGTTGAAATATACAAAGTTAAGTCTGAAGAGCTTGTTAATAATAAAGATGAATTAGAAGAGCTTGTTAATAATAAAGATGAAGAAATCAGAGGATTAAGAATAAGCAGAGATGAATTAACAGAAGAAAAATCATGTCTTGAGCAAAGCCTTCAAAATACTAATGAAAGAATATGTTCTTTGCTTATAACAACAAGCCAGCTTTCTAATGAGATTGAAAACCAAAGAACACAATATGAAGAAGAAATATCCGAGAATCAATCTTTGATTGATTCACAAAGAGAAGAGAATGAAGAACAAGAAGAACAGATTGAAGGATTAGAAGAAAGAACAAGAAACCAGGCACTGACTATCGGAGAGCTTGAAGAAGAGTCTTTACAAAACCACATGCATAGACAGGAATTAGAAGAAAGAAACGAGGGATTAGAAAGAAGATACAGGGCAAGGACATCTGCGTTCAACATTATGAGAGACAGATATAATGATGAAAGATATGTTCATGATCAGACAATAGTTGATTTAAGAAACGAACTTGGAAGACGGATTGAGGAATATGAAGAACAAGAAGAACAGATTGAAGGATTAAATAATGTTGTTGAAGATTTAAATTCTGAAAGGGACACTTTGCAGGAAAGGGTTGATTCTCAGGCTGAACAGATTGAAGGATTAGTTTACAACCTTGAGCAAGAAAGAGGAAAAAATCAGTTTAACAGCGCAAAGGCTGATGACTTGCAAAGCGAGCGTGACTGGCTTGTAGATGAAAATTCTAATCTTAATGAAATAATCGATAATATAAAAAGAAGAGCATTAGATATGGCAGCCAGCAGAAGAATCGAATTTGAAAAACAAAAAGAATTGATGGATGAAAATAATGAGCAGTTAAGAGGTTATGTTGATGAAATAATAAGACACATATATCTTTTAGATGAAGATAGCGAACATATGAGAGATTATATTGATGAGCTTGAAGCAAGAACTGGAGGATATTTCGATAGGCGTCTTTATAACAGCTTAACAGATATAATCAATAACCAAAATAATGTTCATCTAGAGGAGATCAACGCAATAAAAGATATGGTGCAAAGTTTGGTTGAAAACAGAGAAACTCCAAATGCAGGAAATTATTCTGAGGAGGATAACAGACGAGAGATAGAAGATAACAATGGTGCTGAAGAAGATAGACAGCAAGGAAATATTATGGACATAATCAATAATTTAAATAATACAAGAAGGGAAAACACAGGAGACAGAAATTACAGTGATAATGGAGACGACAACAATATAAACAGAAACAATCCTCATGATGAGGAAGATCCTGGAGAAAACAATGAACCAAATAGAGAAGTAGCAAGGCAGGCTCAGAACACTTCAGCAAACATAAGAGATACTCCATTTGAATATGAGTTCAACCCAATACAGGGGGAATGGGACAAAGGAGTAGAAGGATATAGGGGTGCAAAGAAAGACACAAAAAAGCTTATTGATACATTACATATCGATATAACTCTGGCGCATATCAAAAGCCTGGATTCTATAAGGGATGAACACGGGAGGATAGATTATAGTATTATATATACTGACAGCAGTAAAGAGCAGGAGTTTTCTGAAGAGAGTTACAAGCAGATGGTAAATATGATGAAAGTATACGGCGCTGAAAACAGCAATCCTGCAATAATAAACAGGTTTATGAAAGGACTTTGCGGATTTGACATGCCTGACCTGGGGAGACAGGTAGGAGAAGGAATAGATCTTAAATCATTTGAAAAGTTCAGGGACAAGAAGTTCGGACCTGTTGAAAAAGAGATGAGAGCTTATCCAGTTTTTCAATGCCTAAGAAGAGAAGATGCAGATGATGTTGTTGAAGCGACAGGAACACAAGGAAGAGTAAATGCAGACAGGCTGGGAATAGGAGAGATGGCTAATCTTATCGATGTATTTGACCAGTATGGTGAGATACCTGAAGAATTTCTTGCTGACAGGCGGTATTCAGCAAGAAGGGCTGCATAAACAAAAAAATTTATATATAAAATGACAATAGACAATCTTATGGCTGAAGAAGGACCTAAATATAAAAAACATTATGAAAAACACAAGGAAGCGCATCATCTTAAAGATACTATCTTTGACACCACCAAAGTAAATCTTTCTAAAGCATATATTCACGCACTTCATGGTACTGATGATGATCCCGGAGTAGCAAGAAATGAGAAAGGAAAACTGGATCTAAATAAGCTTTCTGAAAAAGAAGACAAATACGGAGAAAGAGTTGGAAAAGCAGGAAAAAGGTTTAAAGAATATCTGCTTGACCAGCTTGAAGATGAACTGGGTTTGGATAAAGGAGCATTGAAAGACAAAGAAGAGTATCATGGCCTGGCTCTTCAGGGATTTTATAATATCACTGAAGAAGGATTTAAAGAGATGGTAGATGGTTATCAGGATGATTTCTCAATAGATAAATTTGAAAAAGAAAGAGAAGATTTCCTTAAATTGATAAAAGGAAGGCTCAATCAAGATGCTATGAAACATCTGAATGATCTTTACAGAGATGAAAAAGAAGCCCTGATAAAAGATATTGCAGAGCATACTGGAGTTAAGAAACATATGCAAAATTATGAAGATATGCCTTTTGATCTGGCTGTACAGTATCTTGATATGAGGAACCAGAAGGAAAAGCAGGGAATATCTGATCCAACATTAAGCGAGAATGAAGCAAAGGCTTTGTTAAAACAATTAAATAAAGCTGCTGAAGGAAGGTATTCAGGCCTTGAAAAATTATTGTTTAAGAAAAAGAAAAAAGACAAGGCAGCTTAAACCATAACGCTTTTAAACTAGTTATTTATTCTAATGATTATGAAACAGATTGACAAAGGAGCTGAAGCTACCATCTATAAAGACAGGAAAGAGATCCTAAAAGAAAGAGAAAGAAAAGGATATAGATTAAAAGAGATAGATGATAAGCTGAGGAAATCCAGGACAAGAAGAGAGGCTAAAGTTCTTAACAAACTGGAAAAGATTAATTTTCCGTCTCCAAGACTTCATGCTATGTGTGATGAAGCTATGCAGCTGAGGATGGATATGGTAAACGGCAATAAGTTAAGAGATGTGCTGTATAAAGAGCCTGTTGCTTTGGCTGAAGAAGCAGGGAAAAAGATAGGTATAATGCATTCCAACGATATTATCCATGGTGATCTTACAACTTCAAACATGATTTTAAGCGAAAAGCCAGACTCACTGCGTGAGTCTATGTACCCAGAAATAAAATTTATTGATTTTGGATTAAGCTTTTTTTCTGCAAAAGAAGAAGACAAGGCAGTTGATCTTCATCTGTTGAGGCAGGCGCTTGAATCAAAACATTATAATATATGGGAGAAATGTTTTGAAGCTGCTTTGAAAGGATACAAACAGGGAAATCCTGATCATGCTTCTGTTCTTGAAAGGCTTAAGAAGGTTGAAAACAGGGGAAGAAACAAGAAGAAATTTTAGCCAAGTTTTTTAAAGTATATTTTCTTGTATTTAATACTCCAAAAAAAATATGGGCATTTCAAATAAGTTCTAAATATATACATTATATGTTTTCCATTAACTTTTTAAATAGTCATTTTTTTCTTATTTCTTCCATGATTAAAGAATGTGATATTGAAAATTTAAGAGTAAGCCAGACTAATCTCTATACTGAGCATTATGATAAATATCTTAATTTAAAGTTAGATCAGCTGATTGAAAATGAAGAGCCTAATGAAGTAGATGCATGGGAAGTATATGGACAACTAATTCTTGCAGATAAACATCATAGGGTTTCTATTGCTTATGAAAAAGGACTTAAAAAATATCCATTAAATGTCTCTAACAAAGAGGATCCTTTTTTCGATATGATATTTTTAAGCTATATACAGCCTCTATATAAAAAAGCAAAAGAAGCAGGAGTTAATACAATTTCTGATCTATTAAATCAAGAAAAACTTTAATAAAAAATTTATACAATTCTTAACCTTTTTCTTTTATGAATTGATTTAATGAGATGCAGAAGCAAAAAGAAATAAGTTTAAATAATTCTTTTTATTTTTTGTTTTTTATGTCAAAAGTTGCACTTGTTAAAGGAGATAATAGATACAAAAATGTTCTTGGTTCTTTGAATCTCATAAGGAAAGACATTAATACAGGAAATAAGAGAATAATCATAAAACCAAATCTCTGCACTTCTGGAAATCCGCTTGCAGTAACTCATGTTGATGTTGTCAGAGCTATACTTGATTTTTTAGGGAAAAGAAAATTTATAATCGCAGAAGGTGCTTTTTCTCCTACAGAGAAATGCTTTAAGGAATATGGATATGAAAAACTGGCTGAAGATTATGGTGCTGAATTAATTGATTTGAACAAGGATGACTATGAAAAATTGGAGATCAGCAATAATGTAAAAGTTAGAGTAAGCAAACTGATGCTTGATCCAAAAAATTATATTATATCAGCAGCTGTATTAAAGACACATGACAATGTTGTCGCTACACTTTCTTTGAAGAATTTGGTGATGGGGGCGATAATCAAAAGAGAAGTAAATGACAAGGCAAAGATGCATCAAGGAGTAAAAGAGATAAATTATGATATATTTAGATTATCTAAGAGACTAAAGCCAGATCTTTCTGTTATTGGCGGATTTAAAGGGATGGAAGGAAATGGGCCTAATTCTGGAGAGCCTGTTGAAAGCAGACTGGCAATAGCAAGCACTGATTTTCTTGCTGCTGACAGGATTGGACTGGAAATGATGGGGATTGATGCTTCTAAAGTTGGTTATCTGAATTATTGCAGTGATGCAGGGATGGGAGAATATGATATAAAGAAGATAAAGGTGCAGGGAAATTCTATTAATGAATGCAGGAAGAAGTACAGGCTGCATGATACAGTTGAGGAGCAGTATAAATGGCATTGAAAGATATTGAAACGATTTTAAAGATACTTGCAAAACAGCAAGGTATTTCTATGTTGGGAAAGTTCAGAAAATATCCTGCATGGAAGATTTTGATATCTACAATATTATCTGCAAGAGCTAATGATGACGCTACAATTCCCGCATCAAAGAAACTTTTTAAGAAATATTCTACACTGAAGAAATTAGCGGATGCAGACCCCGATGATGTGAAAAAGATAATCAGAAAAACTGTGTATTACAACAACAAAACAAAATATATCCTTTCTACTGCAAAAATATTGCTTGATAAATATGATGGAAAGGTTCCAGATACAATGGAAGAACTGCTTACTTTGCCTGGAGTCGGCAATAAAGTAGCAGGGTGTGTAGTTGTTTATGCACATAACAAGCCTGAAGCCATACCTGTAGATACGCATGTTGCAGTTGTTTCTAAAAGACTGGGCTGGACAAAATTTGAGAATCCAGACAAGATAATGAAAGATTTGATGAAGAAAATACCAAAGAAATACTGGCTTATTGTAAATGAGGTTCTTGTTGTGCACGGCAGAGAGATATGCTTTAAAAGAAATCCAAGATGTTTTAAGTGTCCTATTGTGAAATACTGTGAATATGAAGATAAGAACCTGAAGAAACAACCACATATTTCTTCACAAGCTTTATAAAAAAAGAATTCTTTTTTTTTATATGGGAAAAACAAAGATCGGAGATAAAAATATAGAGAAACTTATCAATGAAGCTCTTAAAGTAAACAATAATGGAAAGATATATCCTACTTCTGCAATAAGGGTTATAGTTGATGAACTTGAGCCCGAGCTTTCTGACAAGAAAAAACAGAGCAAGATATGTTATTTTACACAGAAAAAACCTATCAAAGATATCATAAGCAGGTATGCTGAGAAAGACACAAAAAGAAGAAAGAAGATTAAAAAGGACAAGACAATCCTGTGCTTTCAGGAGATGAGGGACTATATCAAGCAGTATATTGAAGACCAGAGGTCAGGAAAGACAAGAAGAGGGAGGAGAAGAAAAAAGACAAGGGAAAAATCTGAGATAGTAAAAGCAATAGATGATTATATTCATGGAAGAAAATTATCTAAAGATTATAAAGAAAAGATAAAAAACACAAAGTATATGGATTTTGTCAAAGAATTTTCAATAAATTTTTATTGTGAAAAAAGAGGATTTGATTATGCAGAGTTTATGGACTCTGCTGTAGAAGACAGCGAGCCTGATACACTTATAGAATTTATAGGAATAAGGAATCTTGCTGTCAGATTTGGATTGAGGCTGGAAGACAGCTTCAAGAAAAAAGAAATTATCAATGATAATGGTTGTATAATAAGGAAAAAGATAATTGAAGAGGAGATCTCTGATTATCTTGATACTGAAATGGTATTTGATTATCTTGGAAACCTTAAAGAAGAGGTTTATGAAATATGCAGACATTTCACAAAAAGACAAAGAAAAAAAATAGTAAATGAAGGTGATGATGATATTATTGAATGTGTTGGAGAATACAAATACTAGGATGAATTTGGCTGTTGATAAACTTTAAAAAGAAATGCTTATTTTGTCATTATAGTGATAATATGTATGACCCAGAAAATGGATTAAAAGAACTGCATCTTGAGAAATATGTTAGATTTGTTATTTCTGGAAATAAGTATATAACAAACAATAATCTTACTGATGTTTCAAAATATATGGCTGCAGATATAACCTCAAAAAATACAGGGCTTATAATCAATGATGGTTTTGTAAGAACCCATAATCTTGATACAGTGAAATCGATGCTGGAATCAGAGATAAAAAAATATGATATCGGCTGGATAACAACATTATATAAAAATACAAATTCTGAAGAATGAAAAAGACAATGATTTGGGGAATGGCAGGATTATTTTATATTTTTCCAGGATGTTTTTCTGAATCTGTTGAAGAAAAACCCTTAAAATCCAAAGCTTTTGAAACAAAAACATTAGAGCTAGAAGTTGAAAAACATGATGAAATTTCTCTAAAAGGAAGAAGCGCTGCTAACAGCCCTTTAGATCTTGTTACAGAAAGCATGAAGGAATACAAAAAATATTTCTATATCGAAGATAGTGACAATAAAAAATACACTATTGGTGATATCGACAGTTTGGTTTTTGATCCTGCTAAAAGATATTTTCTTATGGACATGAGAAAGGAGCTTTGGGATGAAAAAGGCATCGACCACATGACTATGTTTGATGTGCCGGAAAGATATGAACATAAAAGTATGCCCTTTGTTTTCTTGTATGACAAAAAAGATCTTGATGAAAATGATTTTATGGCAGAGGTCTACAAGATATTTGTGGTTTTTAATCTTAAGGCTGCTGAGATGGCTGATAAAAAAAACAACCTGGATGGAAGTGTAAATTCATATGCATTGACAATAAAACCAACATGGTTTGATAAAAGGCCAGAGGGTTACGGGGACAGAGACCTGATATTTGTCGATGCACATGCTTATTTTTTCTATGAAGATGACGGGTCTAAATTAGTGAAAAATAAAGAAAAATTAGGTAATTTTGAAAAACTTATTTTAGCAAAAAACGAATAAAATATTACTATTACATTACAAATGTAATGTTTTTAACGTTTTTAGAGAAAAATAAAGCGAAAGGTTTAAATAAAAATAGGCATTATTTAGTTAAAATGGCTAAAATTACTAAATTTGAGGCAAAAGCAGCTAAATCTGCTGGTTGTATTCACTTTAAGAAGGTTTAGCTATGATTTCTTAGATTATGATGGCAGCAGTGGTTTAATAGAAGAATGCAGCACTGTGGATGCTAAGGAGCGGGTGCAATCTTGCAAGAAGCGATTAGGCTCTGCAATGCAATTCCCGCCTGCTGCCCTTTCTAAAGGTGGTTTAAATGAATGATCTAGTTTTAGGAATCCCTGACGGCTCTATGATGGACCCTGAAAGAGGAGGGCTAAAGAAAATACTCGATAAGATAGATATTGAAGATTCATACAAAACAATAATCCAGAGGCCTCAGGAGCTTCCCTATCTTGCTTCAATCGGAGCATGTGATGCTTATTTTTGCGGGGATGACTGGGTTGAAGAATGGAGATTAAGAGGTTATCCAAGTGACAAGATTATTGGATTGGATATAGGAAAAGTTAATCTGGTTGCTGCTGGAAAAGATTTAAAGGGATTTTCAGTTAAAAGGGCTGCAAGTGAATACCCCTTTATCGCAAAGAAATATCTTGAGGATAATTATGGTGCAGAAGATGTTCAGATAATAAGGTATGGAGAGCCTATGAAGGAGTATTCTGTCATAGACTCTATGGGAAAAACAGAATGGAAATTAGTTTATGGCATAGCTGATATAATCATTGAAAATACTCAGACAGGAAGGACATTGAAAAGTCTTGGGTTAGATGTAAAGGAAAATCTGTTTAGTTCTGAATGCGGATTATATTCACGACAAAACCTGGATAAAAAAAGACTGAAAGAAATAAATAAATTAGCAGGGATGCTGGAGGAAGCAATAAAATGATATATCCATGTATAGATCTAGAAGGTGGAGAAGTTGTCCAACTAGTGAGAGGGCAGAAAAAAGGAATAGAGATAGCAGAAAACTATATAGAGATGGCTGAGAAATTTGCTGAAGCAGGATTAACTATAAATGTTATTGATATTGATGCTGCAAAAGGCAAAGGAAATAATGTTAAAGCGATAGAAGAGATTGTGCAAAAAGTTGATGCAAGAGTTGGCGGAGGAGTAAGAGATGCTGATAAAGCAAAAGAGCTGATTGATATTGGAGCGAAGAAAGTGATATTTGGAACTGCTGCTTTTGATGAAAATGGGCTTGACTATGGGTTTTTAGGAAGTACAGAAGAAGCCATAGGAAAAGACAAGATGGTATCAGCTTTAGATGTCAAAGATGAGAAAGTAGCAGTCAAAGGATGGCAGGAAACCATTGATATGGACCCTTTGCTTGTTGTTAGCGGTTTAGAAGAATATTGTTCTGAGATACAATGCACTTGTGTTGATAAAGAAGGCATGATGCAGGGAACATATCCTAAACTTTTTGGATCAGTAAAAGATAAGACAGATCTTAAAGTAACTGCTGCTGGAGGAATAACAACATTAGATGATGTTGAAGGATTAGAGAAGATAGGTGTAAATTCTGTTATAGGCATGTCTTTTTACACTGGAAAAATTTCTTTGGATGAAGTTGTAGAATATAATCAGCTTGATTTTGTCAAAAATAAAGGATTGATACCAACAATAATCCAGAATATTGACAGAGATGTACTTTATCTTCAGTCAACAGACAGGGAAGCTCTTCGTAAGATGAGGGAGACTGGAACAGTTTGGAGATACAGCAAAAGCCAGGATAGATTATTGCAGGTTGGTTCTGAATCTGGAAAGATAGAATATGTTGAAGAAATATTCAAGAACTGCTATGAAGACAATCTTTTGATAAAGGTCAGACAAGAAAAGAATTTTGCCTGCCATGAAGGCTATGCAACCTGCTTTTACAGAAAGATGCAGGAGGATGGAGGCTTTGAAATTTGTCAGAAAAGAGTTGTTGATCCAAAAGAGGTTTATGGGTGAAATGAGAAAATTACAAGAAAGAGCGGTAATAGAGTATGAATCAATAATAGAACAAATACAGAGGAAATAAAAATAAGAACAGCAAAACTTTCCAGAAAAACAGCAGAAACAAACATTGAAATAAAGCTAAACATAGACGGCAGAGGAAGGAGAAAAGTCAAGACAGGCTTAGCCTTCCTTGACCACATGTTAACAATCTTTGCAAAGCACGGGATGTTTGATTTAGTTGTTAAATGCAAAGGAGATTTAGGGCACCATATTATTGAGGATGTTGGGATTGTGTTAGGCAAGGCATTTGCTGATGCAATAAGAGATAAGAAAGGAATCAGAAGATATGGACAGAGATTATTACCTATGGATGAAACATTATGCTTATGTGCAGTTGATTTCAGCGGCAGAGGTTATTTGAATACCAATGTAGAAGAATATTATGATTTCTTCTACAGTTTTGCAGTAAATGCTGAAATGAATATTGCATTTAAGATGTATGATAATAGAAGCAAACATCATAAGATTGAAGCAATGTTTAAGGCTTTTGCAAGAGCATTAAGAGAAGCATGTGAAATCGATGAAAAAGAGGAGGGAATTGCTTCGACAAAAGGTAAATTATAACCGACAGGTTTATATATTAATTATACATATAAGTGTGTATGTTTTATAAAAAAGAGATAGTTGAGATTAATAAGAAGTTTGCAGACGGAAAGATAGTAAATGACAGCAGTTTAGAGTTTACATTGTCTTCAATCAGGTCAAAACCATGGGTAGACCAGGTTGCTTATCTTGTCAGAGCATTAGCTGCAGACCATGCATTTGAAGACGGAAACAAAAGAACAGCTGCTTCGATTATTATTGCCTACTATACAGAATTTGAGATTGGGTTTGATCCTGCTAAGATTGCTAAAACAATAATCAAAATAACATCTAAGAATATAGAAAATATAATCACTATCAAGAGGATGATAAAGAATGTTGTCAGGTAAGAAACTATTAAAGAATGTAGATTTGGCTATTGCAAGATATCCAGAAGTATTTGATGCTCTTGAGGATTATGACAAGACCCACAGGCTTAAGAAGATCAATTACAAAGAAAGGGCTAATTTTACTATTGACAGCAGTTTGCTGCAAAGATTTAGAGAATATTGCAGAAAAAAAGGAATGAAAATGTCATCAAAAATAGAGCAATTCATAGAAAAAGAGCTAAAAAATGATAAATAAAAGGCAAAATTGTTGTTTTTATTTTTTAAAATAGCAATATTTATATATAAAAAGTTACAATAACATTACAATGGTAATGCAAACGATGCAAATAAGGCTGACACCAGGTCTTATAGATGAGGTAAAGAAGCTTGTAAATAGAGGCATCTATCCAAACACTTCTGAATGTGTAAGAGATGCTGTCAGGAGGCTGATAACTGGAGCAGGAGGCAAGATAGAGGTTCCTGAAGCTGCTGAAGTTGTAAGAAAGATAAAGAAAGAGGTCAAAGAGCAGTTCCAGAAGCCAAAAGGAACCACTGATTTTTATCCTGAAGAGATGTCTGTTAGGAACAATATCTTCTCCAGGTTAAAGCAAACAGCTTCAAGATTTGGGTTTAATGAGATTGAAACTCCTGCTTTTGAAAGTTTAGATCTGTTGACCAAGAAGTCCGGAGATGAGATTTTGGGCCAAATATTTACTTTAGAGGAAAAAGGGGATGAGAAGTTTGGATTAAGGTTTGACCTTACTGTTCCTATCACAAGAATGTTTATGGAAAAACAAAAAGAGCTTCCAAAGCCTGTAAAATGGTATGGGCTTTCAAGGATGTGGAGATATGAAAGGCCTCAGGCTGGAAGATTAAGGGAGTTTTACCAGCTAAGTGTTGAGCTGTTTGGATGCGATGATGCTGATGCTGATGCTGAAGTTATCAACCTTGCTGTTGGGTGCCTGAAAAGTCTTGGATTGACATCTAAAGATTTTTTTGTCAAATTGAACAACAGGAAATTGTTGCAGGGGCTGCTGCTGGGAATAGCAAAAAAAGAGCAGCTTGAGGATCTGATAAGGATAATCGATAAATCTGCAAAGATAACTGAGAATGAATTCAAGGACAGCCTGAAAGGAATCGGTGTAGAGTATAAAGATATGAAGAAAATATTAAAATGCAAAACATTGGAAGATGTTTCTAAACTAAAATTAAACAAGACAGCCAAAGAAGGTATGGAAGAGCTTAAAGAAGTCATGAAGATGCTGGACAAGAAGTTTGTTGAATTTGATATCTCTGTTGCTCGTGGATTGGCTTATTATACAGGAACTGTTTTTGAGATATATGACAAAGAGGAGAAGTTCAGAGCAATAGCAGGAGGAGGAAGATATGACAATCTTGTTGAAATGTTTGGCGGGGCTTCAACATCTGCTGTTGGTTTTGGGATGGGTTATTCAACATTGACCTTGCTGCTTAAAGAAAAGGACCTGCTGCCTGAGCCTGACACTGGTGTTGATTATTTTGTTGTTATGATAGGTAATGTAAAGGAGAAATCGCTGGATATTGTAAAGAACCTTAGAAAGAAATATTCTGTTAACTATGACATTTCTTCAAGAAACATGAAAAATCAGCTGAAATATGCTGATTCTGTTGGAGCTAAAAAAGTGATATTTATAGGAGAAGAAGAGCTGAATTCAGGCATGCTTTCTGTAAAAGACATGAAAACAGGAAAACAGGAAAAGGTCAGTGTCGATATCCTGTAATCTGCTTTAGAAGAAGAAATTTATACTGGGTGAAATGCTCGCTTTTTTTGAATTCTTTTGGATTTATCTTAAAAGGGTTTATCTGCCCGAATATCTGCTGGATTGTCTCTTCGAGATCTATCTGATTATTTATTTCTGCAATCTGATAATAGGTTCCGTTTCCTCTTTTTCTTTTGTGCTTTCTGTCATATTTTCTCAGTCTTCCTGACTGTTCTTTTCCGCATGGATATACAAGAACTGTTTCCATATGGTTGAAATGTATATTAT
>CAZFSZ010000020.1:0-16018 GCA_964521755.1 uncultured Methanosarcinales archaeon
ATAAAAAATTAGATTAAATAAAAAATACCAATGTTTTTATAGTTTACTGTGATAAAGCAATAAAAGGGGTGAAATTATTTTGAAAAATATTTTTTGGAATTCTTCTATAACAGAAAAAAACTAACAAAATAAGAATAGATGAAATTAGATAAAAATATCAAAACGGGATTCTTCAGCATGGAGATAGGCATAAATGATGAGATACTTACCTATGCAGGAGGTCTTGGAATACTTGCAGGAGATGCGCTTAAAAGTTGCGCAGACCTTAAGCTTCCTGTTGCAGGGATAACACTTCTATATAAGAAAGGCTATTTTAAGCAGAAGATTGGCAAAGATGGAAACCAGATAGAAGAAGAACAGTCATGGGATTATGAAAAAGTGCTGAAAAAGCTTGACAATAAGGTTAAGATAAAGATAAAGGGGGATGATGTAACTATCGGCTGTTGGATATATGAGATAGAAGGCATTGCAAAGGGAAAGACCCCTGTGCTTTTTTTAGATACTGACCTTAAAGAAAACTCAGAATATTTCAGAAAAGTCTGCCACAAGCTATATCAGGAAAACAGGAAAGATAGGATAGTGCAGGAGATGATCCTTGGGATAGGAGGATGTAAGATGCTAAAAAGTCTTGGATGCAAAACTGAGAAATTTCATATGAATGAGGGCCATACCGCTTTTTTGACACTTGCACTTTACAAACAGAGCAGGGCTTCTGAGAAACTAAACAAGATAAGAAAAAAATGTGTCTTTACAACCCATACCCCTGTTGACGCAGGCCATGACAGATTTGATGAAAATCTGGTAAAAGAGATGGCAGGAGATTATCTTCCTGACAAGTCTGAAGTGGATATTTTTGAAGAAGGTATTCTTAACATGACCAGTCTGGGCCTGAAATTCAGCGGATATATCAACGGAGTTGCAAGAAAACACAGAAAGGTATCAAGAGAGATGTTTCCAAGGCATGAGATAGAATCAATAACCAACGGAATTCATGCAGATTCATGGACCTCTGAGCCCTTCAAAAAGATATTTAAGAAATCAATACCAGAATGTTATGAAGATCCTTTCAGTATAAGGGCTGCAATAAATATTCCTGATGACAAAATATGGGGCGCCCATATGGAAGCGAAAAAGGCGCTGATCAAAGAAATTAGGGAAAAAACAGGGGCTGAACTTGATGAACATAAATTTACAATAGGCTTTGCAAGAAGATTTGTTGAATACAAAAGGCCTGCTATGATTCTGCATGATATTCAAAGGCTTAAAAAGATTGCAGAAGAAAAAGGAGATATGCAGATAATTTTTGCAGGAAAGGCGCATCCAAAAGACAGCAGAGGCAAAGAGCTGATAAAAAAAATAATAGATTCAAAGAAAGAAACTAACGACAAGATAAAAATTGTTTTTCTAGAAGATTACAGTATAGATAAGGCAAAGCTTATGATATCAGGATGTGATGTTTGGCTTAACAACCCAAAAAGACCTTATGAGGCATCAGGAACATCAGGAATGAAGGCTGCGATAAATGGGGTTCCTCATTTCTCTACACTTGACGGCTGGTGGCTTGAAGGACATATCGAAGATGTTACTGGTTGGAGTATAGGTCTGCACCCCCATGATCCTGAATTTGATGAGGATGTAAGTCCTGATGATGAAGCTGAAGATTTTTACAGGAAGCTTTCAGAAAAGATCCTTCCTATGTTTTACAATGAAAAGAAAAAATGGATAAAGATAATGAAATCATGCATAGCTGTCAACGGCTCTTTTTTCCATACTCACAGGATGATGCAGCAGTATGTGATGGAGGCTTACTTTAAATGACAAAAACAAAGATAATTGCCACAATAGGACCTTCCAGCATAGGTTTTTTCACATTAAAGAAGATGGTTAAAGCAGGAATGGATATTGCAAGGATAAATACAAAATATGGTTCTATCAGCGAATATAAAAAAGTTAAAAAAGGACTGAAAAAGACAGGGAAATGCAAGATTTTGTTTGACATCAAAAGCTTAAAAGTAATTGACTGGCTTAAAGACCAGGAGTTTGATTATCTTGCAGTGTCTTTTGCAGAAACTGCTTCTCAGATCAGGAAGATAAGAAAAAAGTTTGGATCCAGAAAGATTAAGATAATATCCAAGATTGAAACAAAGAAAAGTATAAATAATATTGATTCCCTTATTAAAGAAAGTGAAGGCATAATGGTTGCAAGGGGAGACCTAGGGAAAAATATCTCTTTTGAAAAAGTTCCTATGGCTCAGAAAAAAATAATCAAGAAATGCAATGATAAAAAGAAGATGGTTATAACTGCAACAGAAATGCTGCTTTCATTAACCAACAGGAAGATACCAGAGAGATCCGAGGCAAGTGATATTGCCAATGCTGTGCTTGACGGCTCTGATGCTTTAATGCTTTCAGAAGAGACTGCAATTGGAAAATATCCTGTTTTGGCTGTCAAAATTATGAAGAAGGTTATTAAGGAAACTGAAAAGGAAATGAACAAACTATGATATAATAATTGCTCATCCGATTTGCTGATTTTTAAGGATGATAATAAATAACAAGAAAGTGGAAGGAAGGACTATATTATTACTGCTCAAAACACCAAAAGAAATAATTTATATAATATAATCTATAATTTATAAAAAAGAGTGATTATTTTGGCAGGAAAAAAGAAAAATAAGAAAAAAACAAAGAGCAAAAAAGAAAATAAAGGGCAGGAAGACAGCAGTAATGACAAAAAAGATAATAAAAAGACATATTATGATAAAAAAGTAAAATATGTATTGAAGGAGCTAGATACAGATAAGGACGGTCTTTCCAGTTCTGAAGCAAAAAAAAGACTGGAAAAATACGGAAGAAATAAATTAAGAGAAGAAAAAAAGATTTCTCCGTTTAAAATATTTATAGAGCAGTTTAAGAGCCCTTTGATTTGGGTCTTGATCGCAGCGATGGTTATTTCTATAGCGGTTGCATTTATCGAGAAGGAAAACGGGCTAATGCTGAGAGATTTGACTGATGCTATAGTTATAGGTGTAATTCTTATTTTGAATGCAATACTGGGTTTTGTACAGGAATATAAAGCTGAGAAAGCGATTGAAGAGCTAAAAAAGATGGCTTCTCTAAAAGCAACTGTATTAAGAGACGGAAAAGAAAAAGATATTGATGCTGAAGAATTGGTTCCTGGAGATGTGGTTTTGATTGAAACCGGAGACAGGATTCCAGCTGATGCAAGGATTATTGAAGAGCATGAACTGGAAATACAGGAAGCTGCATTGACAGGAGAATCTACACCAGTTGCAAAAAAAGAAGAGAAACTGAAATCTGATCTTGCTGTCGGTGATAGAGTAAATTGTATTTTTTCAGGGACGGTTGCTACAAAAGGAAGAGCAAAAGCTGTAGTGATGAAGACAGGAATGGATACAGAAATAGGAAACATTGCCGAGATGATAAGCACTGCAGAGAAAGAAAAGACTCCTCTGCAAAAGAAACTGGCTAAGTTAGGAAAGTTCCTGACATTTTTAGTTATTGGAATAAGCATAGTTGTTTTTGCAGCAGGAATGTTAAGAGGGGTGTTTACAGACGGCGTGAATTTTCCTCTAGTTAAAGAGATGCTAATTGCAGCGATTGCTTTGGCTGTGGCAGCAATACCAGAAGGGCTTCCTGCAGTTGTTACAATTTCTCTTGCTTTGGGAGTAAGAAGGATGGTAAGCAAAAATGCTTTGGTAAGAAAGCTTCCAAGTGTGGAGACATTAGGAGCAACTACAGTTATATGCACAGATAAGACAGGGACTCTTACACATAACCAGATGACTGTTAAGAGGATATTTGTTAATGATAAAGTAATCAAAGTTGAAGGAAGCGGATACAAGCCTGAAGGCCATTTTTCTGATACAAAGAATATTGACAAGCTTCTTGAGATCGGAGCTTTGTGCAATGATTCAAAATTGATAAAAGAGAAAGGAAAATGGAAAGTAACAGGTGATCCTACAGAAGGAGCATTGATAGTTAGTGCAAAGAAATCAGGGATGAATGTTGAAGAATTGGAAGAGAAAAAAGAAAGAGAAGAAGAGATAGGATTTACTTCTGAAAGAAAAAGAATGACTACTATACATTCAACCAAAAAAGGAAAAGTTGCCTATATGAAGGGAGCTCCTGATGTTATATTGAATCTTTGTAATAAGGTTCTGATAAACGGAAAGACCAAGAAACTAACAAAGAAAAGAAAGAAAAAGATATTAGATAAGAATGAGGATTTTGCAGATGATGCATTAAGGATATTAGGTTTTGCTTATAAAAAATTAGGAAAGAAATATGACAAGGAAAAATTAGAGAAGAATTTTATTTTTGTCGGTCTGCAGGGAATGATAGATCCTGCAAGAAAAGAGGTTAAGGGTGCGATTAAGAGATGCAGGACTGCTGGTATAAGAGTTATAATGATCACAGGAGACCATGCTACAACTGCAAAAGCAATAGGTAATGATTTAGGTATCAAGGGAAAAGCAATTGTAGGGAAAGACCTTGAAAAGATGAAAAAGAAAGAGCTTGAGAAAAAGGTAAGCGAGATAAATATATATGCAAGAGTTGATCCAAAACATAAGGTAAAGATCTTAAAGGCGCTAAAGAAACAAGACCATGTTGTCGCAATGACTGGAGATGGTGTAAATGATGCTCCTGCTCTGAAGAGTTCTGATATAGGTATAGCCATGGGTATTACTGGAACAGATGTCTCTAAAGAAGCTTCAGATATGGTGCTTACCGATGACAATTTTTCATCTATTGTAAATGCTGTTGAGGAAGGAAGAGGAATATACAACAGTATAAAGCAATTTGTCCAATATACATTATCTTCAAATTTTGGTGAGATTCTTGTAATATTTTTGGCAATCCTCATAAAATGGCCTTTGCCACTTATAGCTATCCAGATATTGTGGGTTAATCTTCTGACAGATGGACTTCCAGGCATTGCTCTTAGTGTTGATCCATTTAACAAAAACATGATGGACAGATCCCCAAGGAAAAAGAAGGAATCCATAATAACAAAAGAGGTTGTATATAATATACTAATAGTGGGTTCAGTTATGTGTATAGGCACACTTTTTATGTTCTCATCATATGGTGTAGGGACTATCAAGGCAAGATCTGTGGCATTTACTACATTGATAATGTTCCAGCTTTTTAACATTCTTACTTACAGAGCCAAGAACTTCCTGTTAAACATCAAGAACAACAAATATCTTATAGGTTCTGTTTTAATTTCAGTAATCCTACAGTTTATCGTATTATACACTCCTTTGAATTCTGTGTTCAAAACAGTTCCGTTAGGGGTAATTGATTGGGGAAAGATACTGCTTATGTCCTTTTCTCTTTATGTCATACTTGAATCTCGAAAGATGATTATGGATTATTTAGGTATAGGTGAAGAAAACAGGAAATAATAAGGAAAAGAAGAGAAAAGTGTTTTTAAAACATTGTTTATGAACAAATGGTTGATTGGAGCGGTTTTGTCTTCTGTAGTATTGCAGTTTGTTATCTTGTATGTTGGATTCTTTAATACTGTATTTGATACTGTTGCCTTGTCTTTAGTTGATTGGTTGTGGGCTGTTGGAGTAGCTGCTTCAATACTTATATTTGGAGAATTAGTTAGGTTAAGTATGTGGTTGAAGAAGAGATAAATTTTAATTTATTTATACCATGTTATAATACAATAAGAATCTATAATCATACCTGCAATTCCTGTTATGATCAAGGATAATCTTATTAGATAATGTGCATCTAAGTAGAGTCCCAATATAAACAGATAGATTCCCAATAAAACCCCTAATGCTTCTGTTACAAGATGGAATTTTCTTTGTTTTGCCGCCATATGATTTGGATGATTAGGTATTATTTAATGTTTTTGTTTATTAATCAGACCATTTCTTTTTCCCTAAGTTTTCTCAAGCTTGAGCTTTCAAATCTTAAGATGTCTTCTTTGGTCTTTACACCTTTGCTGTGCAGTTTTTTGTTAAACCTGTCAAATACTTGATAGGTCGCTTTTACGTCTGACATTGCCCTGTGGGCATCTTTATTTTCAATATTATAATGCATACAGATAGTTTCAAGCCTTTTGCTTGGAAGGTGGTTTAAAATCCGGTAGGCAAGTTTTCTTGTACATAGTCTTTGATTTGAAAATTCTTTTTTAAGATGGGTTTTTGTGTTTACGCTTAGGAATCCGTGGTCAAAAGTGGCGTTGTGGGCTATAATTATATTATCTTCCAGGAAATCAAGGAATTTAGGAAGGATATTTTTTATATCCGGCTTGTTCTTTACCATCTTGTTTGTTATCCCTGTTAATCTTGTTATGAATGGAGGGATATTTACATCAGGATTAACAAGCTCTTCAAATTTTTCTGCTATCTTGTTGTTTTTGATCTTTACTGCAGCTATTTCTGTTATCCTGTGATAATGTTTAGAAAGTCCTGTTGTTTCCAGATCTAACACCACATATTTTTTAAGCATATTTTTTCTTTCAAAGAACTCCTTAATAAATTTTTGGAATTATAGATTAGAAAACAAAAACCTTGACCAAAACAGCAACTCCCAACAAGATACTTATCACGGAAATAGTTCTTCTCAAAACAATTGGATGGATTTTTTTGACTATATATGTAGCAAAAGGGATTGACATTATTCCGCCTACCAGTAAAGAGGCAATCAATATCCAGTTGAAATTTGAAGGCCCTTTTATCAACATATAAGTAAATGTACCTACTGTGCTTATTATACCTTCAGTTAATGTAGTTATCCCAACTGCGTGCTTGCTTCTAACTCCTGAAATCATCTGGCCCCCTGTTAGTACAGGACCATAGCCTCCTCCAGCAACACCTTTGTTAAATGCAGATATCAGTCCGAAAAAGGTTATCCTTGGCCAAGAAAGATGTCTTTCATTCCCTTTTTTCTTGAAATTAAACAATAGTATTATCCCTATTATTATTATAAGCACACCGATGTATGTCTTTAAGAACATTTCAGGAAGCTCAACAGCAACAAAAACTCCAATCAAAACTCCGATTATTCCGAAGAAAGCAAGAGCAGAGGTTACTTTCCAAGCCTGAGTTCTTCTTCCGAAATTTACATTCTTGAATTTTTGATGAAAAAATCCCCCAACCAAACCGAAAACCATACTCATTGCAAGTACAGCAGGAATTGCTTCCAATGGATGAAATCCCATCAGTATAAGAACAGGTGTCATGATTCCAAAGCCCATGCCTGCAGAAACATCTATGAACTCCAGAATAAAAGATATCAATACAATAAGGATAATGAATTCCGGGCTCATGGTTAATTAAATTTTATAGAGGTATTTAAATTTATCTATGGTTTTTTGGAAAATCCACATAAAAACTCTTATATATCAGAAGCTCTAACATAATATATATGATAACCTTTGAAATGGTTTTGGTTATGTTAATCACTGCAGCAGTTCTTTATTTATTTGCAACTGAAAAGTACAGCTATGATGTTGTTGCATTGATGACAGTTGTTGTGCTTATGGTTGCTGGATTGGTAAGCCCTGCTGAAGGAGTTTCTGGTTTTGCAAATCCTGCAACTTTAACAGTATTATCTATGTTTATCATCTCTGCTGGAATACAAAAGACAGGGGTTGTTCATATTCTTGGAGAAAAGATGTTAAAGTTTGCAAAGACCATGTCAAAACAGCTTGGGTCTATAATCATGATAAGTCCTTTTGGATGATTAGTAAATAATACTGCTTCTGTTTCTATATTGCTTCCAATGATAATGGATTTAACTGAAAAAAACAAAAACATATGCCACTCAATTGCTGATTCCTTTGTCTTATATATCGATGGCTGCAGGCACTTTAACATTATTAGGGACAAGCACAAACATACTTGCAAATGATATCTATGTAAGAGCAGGATTTGATCCTATTGGTTTGTTCGAGATAACCAAATTAGGAGTAATTGTTTTTGCAATTGTTGCATTATATTTCTTTTTAGTAGGAAGATTTATGCTTCCGTCAAGAAAAGCACAAAAAGGAATCACAGATCCTTATGAAAAATTAAAATACACTGCAGATGCAATCATACCTGCAGAATCTCCTATTATTTATCAAAAAGTTAAGAAAAACAAATTAAAGAATTATAATATTAAGATAATGAGAATCACAAGAAAAGGAAGAAAATTCAAGAGAAGACTTGAAAATAAAGAACTGCATCGAAATGATACATTAGTATTAAGAGGAAGCAGGCTTAAATTGTTGAGGGCAAACAGAGCAGGATTAATCAAAATAAGACCAAGTGCAAGATTTCTTAAAAAAGAAAAAAAATATGTTTTGGAGCAGTTCATGATATCAGAGAATTCTTCTTTGGTTAACAGAACCATAAGATCATTTGGTTTTAAAGATAAATATGATGCAGTTGTATTAGCTTTGAAAAGAGGAGAAAAGAAAATAAGAAAGAGCATAAGTTCATTAAGATTAAAATTTGCAGATATTTTATTGTTGAAAGGAAAGAAAGAAACTATGGACCTGCTAAAGATGAGTGATGATTTTATCTATATAGGAGAAGTGCAGGGTCCTTACAAGACAGACAAGATGAAATATGCTCTTGGAATCCTTGCCTTGGTTGTTTTATTGGCCAGTTTTAAGATAGTGCCGATTATGGTTGCTGCTTTAACAGGAGTTGTCCTCATGGTTTTATTTAGGGTTTTGACTCTTGATGAAGGATACAAGGCAGTAAACTGGAAAATAATTTTTCTCCTGGCCGGTATTATTCCATTGGGTATTGCAATGACTAATACAGGAACAATTAATCTATTGGCTGATGGAATAGTAAAGATGTCAGGAAATGTTCCTCCAATTGTTTTATTGGGTTTGTTTTATCTGATAACAACTTTATTGACACAGATAATATCCAACAATGCATCAGTTGTTGTTATGGTGCCGTTGGGTTTGAGTGTTTCTGCAACTCTGGGATTGAACCCTTTTGCATTTGTAGCTGCAGTCATGTTTGCAGCCTCAACTTCATTCCTAACTCCGATAGGATATCAGACAAATACAATGGTGTATACTGCAGGAAACTATAAATTTACTGACTTTTTGAAAATAGGCGCTCCTTTGAATCTTATACTATTATTTACAAGCACATATCTTATTACTTTAATCTGGGGTCTTTAGAATTGATTATTTTTTTTTAGGATTATTGCACTTGCAGCAGCGCCGGCATTTGCCGCATTTAGGGCAGACATCTTCAACTTCTCTTTTGCATTGAGGGCATATTGGCATTTTATATGTTTTAGGCTGATATTATATATTAATTTCTTTTTATCAGGGCTTATTTCTTTACCCATCTGTCTTTTTTCTTTTTGTATGATCTTTTAACTGCATTCCAGGCTACTTTATGAGCTGTGGTTTCTCTGGTGGATTTTCCTCTTCTTTTCTTTGGAATTTTATACTGTTTATAGGCATTGTTGAAAGCTTTTCTGTATATGGTCTGGGCTCCTTGGGGAAGATTTTTCCTTATGTTTTTGGGAAGCTCTTTGTTTGTTTTGTAGGGCATTTTATCACCTAGCTTTTTTATGATTATTTTTGATTAAAAACAGCAGCAAAAAAGAAGACAATATTGAAAGTACAGCAGCATAGATAAAAGGAGACTGAATATTTATCTTTTCCCAGAGAAAACCACCGATAAGGTTTGCAGGAAATACAGTCAATCCTACAAGCATATGGTATGTTCCCAAGGCAGTTCCTCTTATTTTTTTGTTGGAAAGATCAGAGACAAAAGCTCTGGAGACTCCTTTAGTTATAGCCATGAAAAGGCAGTATAATGCGAATAAGATCCAGATAGTTATGTTGTTGGCTATGAAAGCAAAACCTAAAGATGTCAATCCAAACAACAAAAACCCAGAAAATAATACGGGTTTTCTTCCGATTTTATCTGAGAGTTTTCCTGCAGGAACTGAAAAAAAGGCGTACATTAAGTTATAGACTAGATATATCAAAGGAATCAAGGCAACCAAGACCCCAATATTTTTAGCTCTAAGAAGAAAGAAGGCATAGCTGAAATTTGCAAGGTGAAATATAACAACAATAAGAAGAAATCTTTTAAGATTTGAGTTAAGCTGACTGAAATGAAATTTGAATTTATGATTTTTCTTGTGTTTTTCTTCTTTTACTCCAAAAATCAATATTAAAACAGCAATTATTCCAGGGATCAAAGAAAGAAGAAATATTAATCTGTAAGCATCTCCAACATATATTCTTAAGATAAGAAAAGCAACTATTGTACCAATTATTGCTCCGCTTGTATCCAGGGCTCTTTGTATTCCAAAACTTTTTCCTCTTGTTTTTCTCTTTACAGAAGATGCAATCAAAGCATCTCTGGGAGAGTCTCTTATCCCCTTTCCAACACGATCAAAGAACCTTACTGCAAGAACATGTGTCCAGTGAGATGCAATTACAAGTATTGGTTTGGTTATTGTAGATAAAGAATATCCTCCGATGACTATTGGCTTTTTTTTATTTATTCTATCAGAAATCCAGCCTGAAGCAAGTTTTAAGAAGGAGGAGGTTGCTTCTGAAATTCCTTCTATCAAACCAACAATAGACATTGGTGCATTAAGGACAGTAGTTAAGAATAAAGGAAGAACAGGGAAAATCATCTCTGAGCTTATATCATTAAATAGGCTTGTCAATCCCAAAAGGAATACGTTTTTCCCCCCTCTTTTTTTCATTATTTAAATAAGAGGAATCTTTTGTTTTTATATCTTGCTGTTCTTTTTTAAATCTGACATTAGAAAGGGCCAAATATCTTTATGATTGTTGTGTCTTTTATGTGTCTTAATTTACAAGTCAGACATGTTTTCTGGCTCGTAATATTCTCTTGCATGTTTGCAGGAAGGGCATTTTTCAGGAGGCTCTTCTCCTTCATAGATATATCCGCATTTAGAACATTTCCATTTTATTGGATTATCTCTTTTAAAGACAGTTCCTTGTTTTATTCTTTCCAGCAGTTTTTCATATCTTTTTGCATGGTGTTTTTCAACCTTTGCGATCATCTTGAAAAGTTTTGCAGCTTCTTCATTACCATCTTCTTCAGCTTGTTTTGCGAATTTTGGATACATTTTTGTTGTTTCATGGGTTTCACCTTCCAAGGCAGCCTTTAGGTTGTCAGCTGTGTTTCCTATACCTTTCAAAAGTTTGAATTCATCTTTAGCATGCTGTTTTTCATTTAGTGCAGCTTCTTCAAATATTTTAGCAATGTAATGGTACTCTTCTTTTCTGGCAACTTTTGCAAAAAAAGTATATTTATTTCTTGCCTGAGATTCTCCTGCAAAAGCCTTTTTTAGATTTTCTTCTGTTTTTGACATGATCATTACCTCCTTAATCTAATAAAACAAAAAGAAATGATATAAAATTTATATTTAATTTTTATTTCTTTTTCTTTATTGTGCTTATCTTTAGCAGATTATATAGTCCGCAGAAGCTTGTGAATGATGTTACAAATGCAATTGCTGCAATTATGTACCACCATGCACTGTAAGCATATCCCAGGTATAGAAATATTAACCCCATGATAAACCTTACTGCTTTGTCTGTTTTTCCAACATTTTTTTTCATTTATTCTTCTCCTGTTTCTTCTTTAACTTCTTCTTTTCCTGCTTTTAGTTCTTCAACCTGTTCTTTGTCTCTTTTCAAAAGCAATGCCTGGAACTCTCCAACATGTGTTTTTTCTTCTTTTGCAACATCCAGCAATATTTTTTTGATGTTTTCATCGGGTGTCATCGCTGCAAGCTGTTCATATAGATTAACTGCATCCAGTTCAGCAATCATTGCTGCTCTTAGAATCTCATTATTAATCTGTTCCTTGCTCATTGTACTCAAATCTTCTTTTATTGGTATTTTAGACAGCATTTTTTATGCACCTCCGTGTGCTATTATTATGATTATTGCTATGATTATTCCGGCTGCCAAAGCCAGCAGTGAAAATTTTCTTTCTTTTTCCTGAATTTCTGGAAGCAAGTGAGTGGCCCCTACATAAACTAAAGCCCCTGCTGAAAAAGCCAAGAGAATGCCCAAGACAGGTTTTGTTAATTCATTGATAAAAGGCCATGAGATTAATGCTCCTAAAGGTGTTGAGATAGCTGCTGCAAGAAATGCCCCTAAAGATGATCTTGCTTTGCTGAATTTTGCTTTGATTAAAAGCAAATAGGTTATTATTCCTTCTGGGAATTCATGAAGCACCATCCCTATCGCTGCTAAGGTTCCTGTAAATATACTAACATTGAAAGTGACTGTATATATCATGCCGTCGATAAATGAATGTATTCCTATCCCTATTACAGGAATTATTCCATGAATCTTGTTTGTACAGTTTTTTTCTTTGCATCTGAACATGCTCAGGAATCTGTTAAGAAGATACAAAAATAAAAACCCAGTTAGTAACGCAACTGGAGCATATTTGCTCATTTCAAAAGATTCTGGGATTATATGCATGAAAGAAACTGAGATTAAAATCCCTGCAGCAAAAGACATAAAATATACATTATGCTTTTTACCCCATTTTGCAAATTTATTTATTACAAAAATTCCAATGGTTGTGACCATTCCAGCTAATAGTGCTGCTAAAATTGTCAGTAAAAAGATATTCATTTTTATTCTACATTAATTGCGTCAACAGGACATGCATCTGCAGCTTCTTTTGCACAGTCTTTGTCTGTTTCTGATTGTTTTGCCTGTGCTTTGGTATCTTTTATCTCAAAGACATCTCCACATACAGCAACGCATGCTCCGCAGCCAATGCATTTTTCCTGGTCAACAGAAACTTTGTATTTTGTCATTTTAACCTCCTATTTAATTATTTAACTTCTCCACATTTACAGCATTCAGAACAACAGCCACATTTTGGACATTTAGGATTATCTTCTGTAAATGTTTTTCCGCAAATCTTACATCTTTCTTTTTCAAAAGTTTGGTCTTCTTTTACGTCTTCAGGAATATTTTTTTCAGTCATCTGATCCACCTTTCTTGGATATGTAGTCAAATGCAGACAACAGAGCTCTGGAGCCGTCTCCACAGGCAATAATAGTCTGTTTTCCAGGGAGATTTGTTACGTCTCCTGCAGCATATATTCCTTTTTCTGAAGCTGCTCCTGATTTGTCAACAACAATTTCTTTTTTGTCATTTAATTCAATTAAATCCTTGATCATATCTGTATTTCTTATGTGTCCTATTTCTACGAAAATTCCTTCAACATCTATTGTTTTTTCCTCTCCATCTTGCTCATATTTAAGTTTATTAACAAAGTCATCTTCTCCAAGAATCTCTTTTGTCTCTGCTTTGTTTATTATTTCGACTTTATTGTTTTCCTTGACTTTTTTTATCCTTTCTTTATCTTTTCCAGTCAGTTCATCCCCTAGGTTTATTATGTATATTTTATTTGCTATATTTAACAATGTTTGAGCAGAAGTTACTGCGCTGTCTCCCCCCCCTATTACAGCAACATCTTTGTCTTTGAATAAAGGGCCGTCGCATGTTGCACAAAAAGCAACACCTTTTCCTTCATATTTCTCAGCTCCAGGAACATCCATTTTTCTTGGTGAGCTTCCTGAACAAACAATAACTGTTTTTGTGTCGTATTCTTCTCCTTCTTTTGTTTTAACTACATAATCATCATTTTTCTTTTCTACTTTTTCTACAGTATCTTCTTTTACTTTAATATTATATTGGTCCATATGTTCCTTAAATTTATCTACAAGTTCCATTCCGCTTAAATCATGATATCCTGGATAGTTTTCAATATCAGGACTCCATAATGTTAATCCGCCAATGTCTTTAGAAATAATCTTAAATTTTATTTCTGCTCTTGCTGCATAGATTGCTGCAGTTATCCCTGCAGCACCTGCTCCAATTATAATTGTGTCGTATTTCATCTTGTAAAATAAATTATATTAATCTTATTTAAATCTATTGATGAGATTTTTTATTTGCTATAATTTCCCATCAATTCAGTCTTCTCAATTACATGGTCTTTCATTGCATCCAGCAAATCTCTTTTAGATGCTCCTTCCTCAAGATTAAGTGTTTTATCAAGAGCATAAAGTTTGAAAAAATATCTATGGCTTCCTGAAGGAGGACAAGGGCCACCATATTCCAGTTTTTTGAAATCATTCTTTCCTCTTGGATAGGAGATATCTGCATCTTTTTCTATCTTTTTTGTATCTGCAGGTATATTCCACACAATCCAATGAACCCATGTTTGCCCTGGAGCATCAGGGTCGTCCATTATCAAAGCCAGTGATTTGGTATCATCTGGAATTTCTTCAATATTTAACTCAGGGTTTATGTCTTCTCCTTTGCAGCCGTATTCATCAGGAATAGTTCCATTGTTTTCAAAAGCAGGACTTGTTAGTTTCATTTTAGAATTCACCTCTGTTGAAGTTATTTTTTGAGTACAACCAATAATAAAAATAAACAAGAACATTAAAAATAATGATTTAATCTTCATCTTCAGGACATTTACATACTGTAATACAGCAGCCGTCAGGCCCGCATATCTCTTTTTTACATTTAGGGCATTTGTTTATTATAATGCTTTTATTTTTAGGAAGCTCTACTTCAATATCATATCCGCATTCAGGGCATTTGACGCTTACTTTTACCATCTTAATCAATCTATATTTAATTTTTCTTTTAGTTTGTCTTTGTCAAATCCTACAATGATATCTCCGTCTATATCTATTACAGGAACACCTAACTGTCCTGATTTTTCTTTCATTTCTTTTTGAGCTTCTTTGTCTGAAGAAACATCTATGTTTTCAAATTCTATATTGTTTTCTTTTAGAAATTCTTTTGTTTTTTTACACCACGGACATGTTGGCGTTGTGTATATTTTTATGTTCATTTTTATATTCTTCTTGTAATAACTTTTTCTTTTCTCTTGTTTATAAATTTTTTTGCCTGATTATATGTCAACAGCTTATTCTTTGTACCAAAATACTGGACAACAGATGCAGAATTTGCATTTCCTAACTTTAATGCATGAGGTATGTCATTTTCATGTATAAGTCCTGCCAAGAATCCTGATGCAAAAGCATCTCCTGCTCCTGTTGTGTTTTTGACTTTTACTTTATATGCGGGCAGGCTATAGAATTCAGATCCGTCATAGGCTGCAACTCCTTTAGAGCCTTCTGTTATAACTACTATTCTTGGACCCAGCTTATAAAGGCTTTTTGCAAGTGATTTTATTTGATTTGATTTGGATTTTAGCAGTAATCCTGCTTCTGATTTGTTTAATATTATTATGGAAGCTGCATCCAAAATTGGTTTTAGTTTTCTTTTTCCCTGTTTTGCAAGATAAGTAGATGGATTGAACAAAAGGTCTATATTGTTCTCTTTTGAATATCTTGCAATCTTTTTTGCTGTCTTGAAAGATCTTTTTAGCATAGTTGCTAAGTATATCCATCTGGTGTTTAGTTCTGACTTTTTTATCTCATCGTATCTCAGATTATCAGAAGCCCCCTTGTATGTGAACAAAACCCTGTCTTTTTCTTTTTTGCTGCTGACTATAACAGAATAAGAAGTTCTTTTTTTTGAAGGAGATGTTTCGATAACTTTTACATTTTCTTTTTTCAGCTCATGCAGGATTTTGAATGCATTATGGTCATGACCGAGCTTTCCAAGAAAAGCGGTGTTCAGGCTCATACGAGAGAGCGCAACAGCAGGATTTATCCCACCTCCTCCTGTCTGAAATTCAATATTATTTATCAGAACTTTATCTCCAAGATTTATCTGTTTAAATTTAGGTTCAATATCTGCAAAAACGTCTATGGTTGCAGAGCCGATAGTAATAACATCGTACATGCATTCACCTCTTTTTATTTGAAATAAGAAAGAACGTATTTAAATGTTTGGAAAAACTTTTAATTAATCGTAATATTTTTATATATCTCTTTGTTGGAATTATGATATGAACATATTGTTTGATACAGGGAACATAACTGAATTAATTGATAAAGAAAT
>CAZFSZ010000021.1:0-15937 GCA_964521755.1 uncultured Methanosarcinales archaeon
AATTTCTATACTGGAGTATATAGGTTTATGTTAACCAGTTTCGGTACTATACAGAAATGATGGGTCTGTCCCAAATCTCTTAATTTTTAATAATATTAAATATGACCCTACCCCAAAGATAATCTATGGAGTAAGGGTGGGAGGTCGTAGCTCCCATGAAAAAGAAAACAAAACTAGTACAAAAAGTTAAGCATTTATTGCACAAAATAAATGCTCCAAGATATCTTCATCACTTTGGTCCAAAGATGTATGAACTTTGGCATCATGTATTTGCTTTGTTTATTAAAGCAGAATGTCAATTTAGTTATCGTAGGACTACCAATTTCTTAAGAAAGCTCGGATTTAAAACAGCTACTAAGGGTACTTTACAGCGCTATAGTAAAAAGCTACTTTTGCCTTTTTGGCAAAAGTTATTTTCTAAGACCCTTAACAAAGTTAGCAAGATTATAAGTGCAGATGGAACCGGGCTTGAAAGAACAAAAGCAAGTGACCATTATATCAAACGTATAGACGCCAAACGTCCATTTTGTAAAGGATATCACCTAAGTTTTGTAGTGGGTGAAAATAGCAAGATTCTAAGTTTAAGGATAAGACAAAAATATTGTCATGATATAAAAGATATAAAATATCTCATAAAAAGATTGCCTAACAATCCAAAGATAATCCTCATGGATAAAGGCTATGATTCTGAAAAGTTGCACAGATATTTTGCTTCTCAAAATATTTGGAGCATAGCTCCAGTAAGGAAAAACTGGGCAAGAGGACAATTAAGAAAAAAACTAAATGAAAATTTTCCCCAGAAACTTTATAATAAAAGAAGCAGAGTTGAAAGCATATTTCATGCATTTAAACAAAAATATGGAAGTAGCATCGGCTCTAAAAAGATTGTTTCGGCGAGATCTGAAATATATTGCAGAGCAATATTGTATAATCTTTTTTTAATGGTTATTCAAGTCTTGGGACAGACCCGGAAATGATTCACATTTAAAATAATCTTAAATTATTATTAATTTAAGAAGCTTTTATAAACTTATTAGCGGGCTTCATATTGCTCCAGCACCCATCAAAAAAATTCTCCAGAGTTGAAGCGAATAATTCTGTATTTGCCCAGATAGCTGAATCATAATTAGGATGAACATCTTTATCATCTAGTAACATAAATGCTACCTGTTTGCCGTCAATCACACAAAATCTTGAATTTACTTCACTGTGTTTTATTTCGGCGTATTTTGATAATTCATCAATTATTTTCTTGTCTGCTTTTTTTAAAGGAGCAGCAATTCTTATATTAACTCCTTTCTTTTTTGCTTTCTCAAGCACCTTTTTTAGATTATCTAGTTTTCTTTTGAGACCGTCCATCGTTGTCATTATAGAAACAGATTCTTTTGCATCATTAATCATTGATCCTAAATGATTGTACAAATTACTCCTACCCTTTACACACCCACTTAAATCACTTGGGTCTATCATATCCACCCCATCCTGATGAAGTGATTGTAATTTATTTAATACATCACTTTTTTCTATAGAATCAATAACATCTATTTGTTTGCTTGCTTCATTTTCTATCTGTTTCTTTACTCTTTCTAAAACATCAGCTGGAGGAACAGCTACGTATTTTATCGGCTTTCCAACTTTCATGATAATAAAACCTTTCTTCTCCAGACTTTCCAGAACATCGTAACTTCTGCTTCTTGGAACTCCTGCAATATCACTCAGTTCACCAGCAGTTGAAACGCCTCTTGAAAGCAATGCAGTCCACAGCTTGCTTTCGTATGAATTTAACCCAAAATCCTTTAGTTTATTCAAAAAATCTTTCTTCACTATCATTGTTTTTCCCTCACTAGATTTATTTTGATATTATATTATTAAATATCGATATCTTATTTTTTGATATATACTTAACTAAAAGAATATCATTTATAAAGGTGATGTTTTTTATTATTATATAGTAATAACTTTAAATGAAATTTATATTTAAAAACCATGTTTTTTCTCCTCTCACCCCCTTATTTCTTGTGGAAATATCACATTTTTATTTTATCTGTTTTTCTTTTTTTATTTTATTTTTATTATTATATTATTATATTATTATATTATATTTATTTTCAATATAGAAAAAAAGAAAAAGAGAGCTTCTAAAAAATGTATTAAAAAATATATATTATATTATATATATTATATTATATATAATAAAATACTGAAATAAATTTAAACCATTTCAACTCATAATTAAAAACTCCATATGAAATGAAGGAGTCAGGGAGACAAATAATGTTTTTTTATTAGTATATTTCATTTGGAAACAAACAAAACATAAAGGTATTTAGATGAGCCAAAAAAACATAGATATTTTTTTTGAAGAATTTCTAGACAAAAAATCAATATTTATCAACAAAAAAGCGCTTCAATCTAACTTTACACCAGAAACAACACCACATAGAGACAAACAGATACAAGAAATAGCAGATATATTAGCACCAGCGTTAAAACTAGACAAACCATCCAACCTTTTTATTTATGGAAAGACAGGAACAGGAAAAACACTTTCTATAAAATTTACTTCTAATAAACTAATAAATGTAGCAAACAAAAGAAAAATACCTCTAAAAACAATATATTTAAACTGCAAGCTAAAAAAAATTGCAGACACAGAGTACAGGCTGATTGCTCAAATTTCTAGAGAACTTGGACAGGAAATACCATCTACAGGACTTCCTACAGAAGAAGTATATAAGATAGTATTTAATTTGATAGAAAAAGAAAATTCATTGATTTTGTTGATTCTGGATGAAATTGACCAGTTAATTAGCAAGACAGGAGACGAAGTACTTTATAATCTAACAAGAATTAATTCAGAGCTTCAAAAATCTCAGATATCTATAATTGGTGTGTCTAATGACTTGATGTTTAGGGATAATTTAGATCCCAGAGTAAAATCATCATTATCAGAAGAAGAGATAATTTTCCCCCCATATAACGCATTACAAATCCAAGATATATTAAGACAAAGAGCGAATAAAGCATTCAAGAAAAAATCTATGGATTCGGGAGTAATAGAAAAATGCGCTGCTTACGCAGCCAGGGAGCATGGAGATGCAAGGAGAGCCCTGGAACTTTTGAGGGTTGCAGGAGAATTAGCCGAAAGAAAAAACAAGGAAAAGATAGATCTGCAGGATATTGATTTTGCAGAGGAAAAGATAGAAAAAGACAGGATATTGGATATAATAAGAACACAGCCAAAGCAGCACCAAGCTATCCTTTATTCTATTCTTTCAATATGTTCCAAAAAGGAAAAACAGATATTTACAGGGGAAGTCTATGAGGTTTACAAAGATATATGCTCAAAGACCAACATCAGGCCGTTGACCCAAAGAAGAGTTTCAGATGTTATAGCAGAATTGGATATGTTGGGAATAATAAATGCAAAAGTAATATCAAAGGGAAGATATGGAAGAACAAGAGACATAACTTTGTCTATTTCAGAGTCATCAGAACAGACCATAAAAAATATTTTAGAGGAAGGATTAGATTTATCTTAAGCAACCCTTAAGCTTAATCCTTTTAATCTTAAAATGGAAATCGAAAAACAAAAGAAGATTGTAAATTATTTTTTAAAGAAAGAAATATTTATATCGCAAGGATTCCTAGATTCACTTACTGATGATTTTAATCCTTCAGAATTTTGTTCTTTACTTTTCAAAAAACTCAAATCAAGAAACTTCCTGATTCTGACTTCTGATGTAAAAAAGATGATAGATCAGGAAGCTCCTCTCGACATGAATTGGATCGATTTTGACAATGCAAAGGTATCTTTTGAAAAAGGAAAAAACAAAGAAATTTATTTTAAGTTTATCGATTTTCTTCATTCTGAAGATATAGACAAAAAATCAGGCACCTCAAATATCAAGATAATAAATTCATATGAAGAAGAAAGCAAGAAAAGAGATATACAGGATTTCGTTTCTTATTTTAATGTGCGCTACAAAGCGCTTGAAAAAATATTAAGAAACCGGCCTGATTTGAGGAATTTAACATCGATAACCAGGCTCAACAGCAAACAGGACAAAGACAACGTTTCGATAATAGGGATAGTGAAGGACAAAAAATCCACATCCAAGGGGGGGCTCATGCTCACTTTAGAAGATCTTACCGGTTGTATAAAAGTTTATGTAAATAACAACAAGCCAGAACTTTTCAATCCAGCACAGGACATTGTTTTGGATGAGATAATTGGTGTTGTAGGTGTAAATGGAGACAATATTGTGTTTGCCAACAGCATAATCTGGCCGGATGTCCCTTTAAGTAAGGAATTAAGGAAATCTCCTGAAGAGTTCTATGCTGTATTCTTGTCAGATATTCATGTGGGCTCAGACCATTTTCTAGAAAACGAATTTAACCAGTTTTTGGAATGGATAAATGGCAATACAGGAAACCAGGAGCAGAAAAATATAGCAGAAAAAACAAAATATATTTTTATTGTTGGAGATCTAGTAGACGGCCACGGAATCTATCCTGGACAGGAAGATGAGCTAGTTATCAAAGATATTAAAAAACAGTATGAAGAATGCGCCAGTCTTCTGAAAAAGATACCTCAACATATTAATATAATAATCTCTCCTGGAAACCACGATGCTATGCGTATTGCAGAGCCTCAACCGCCCCTTTACAAGGATTTTGCAAGCTCAATCTGGGAGCTGCCTAATGTAACTATGGTCAGCAATCCAGCAACAGTAAATATTCACTCTTCAGAAGATTTTCCTGGTTTTGATGTATTATTATATCATGGATATTCATTTGATTATTTTGTAGCTAACGTTGACTCAATCAGGAACAAAGGGGGATATGATCGCGCTGATCTTATCATGCAGTTTTTACTCCAAAAAAGGCATCTTGCTCCGAGCCATACATCCACACTTTATATCCCCCACACAACAAAAGACCCGCTGGTGATTGAAACACTTCCTGACATATTTGTTACTGGACATATTCACAAATCCACTATAAAAAATTATAGAAACATAACCATTATCTGCGGTTCATGCTGGCAGTCTAAAACACCCTTTCAGGAAAAAGTAGGTCACAATCCTGAACCTGCACGCGTACCTATATTAAATCTTCAAACAAGGAACTTCAAACTGCTTAAATTCGGAAAATGAGTTCACAAACTTCAGAAGAGATGGAAAATTACTTCAAAAAGATAGATGAAAAACTAAAAAAATGCCTTTCTTTGGCTTCCAAAGCAAGAAAGCAGGGATATGATCCAGAAAAAAAGATAGACATACCTGTTGCCAGGAACATGGCCGAGCGTGTAACCGGGCTTATCTCTGCAGTTGCTCCCCAGATTATAGATTCAGGAGTATCAAAAAGGATCCAGGATCTCGAAAAAAAATATAGTGTTCTTGACTGGAGGATTTCACTTATCATCGCTGAAGAAATATCAAATGAAAAATTTTGCAAGTTTGAAGACAAAAAAGAGGCGATGGAAGTTGGAATAAGGGTGGGGTTTGCCTACCATACATTGGGCTCAGTAGCTTCCCCTCTAGAAGGTTTTAGTAAGTTATCTATAGAAAAGACAAAAGAAGGAAAAGAATACTTTAAACTTTATTTTTCCGGGCCTATAAGAAGCGCAGGAGGTACAGGAGCTTCAGTTTCAGTTTTGATTGCAGATTATGTAAGAAAAAAGATGGGTTACCACCCTTATGATCCAAATGAAAAGGAGATCAAAAGATATGTTACTGAACTTTATGATTATCATGAAAAGATAACCAATCTTCAGTATCTTCCTTCTCCCGAAGAGATAGAATTTTTAGCTAAAAATATTCCTGTCCAGATTGCTGGGGATCCGTCTGAAAAGATCGAGGTTTCCAATTATAAGGATCTTGAAAGGGTTGAGACAAACAGGATCAGAAACGGAGTCTGCCTTACTCTTGGAGAAGGAATTGCTCAGAAAGCCCCAAAATTATGGAAGCAGCTTTCAAAATGGGGCCATGAATTTGAAATGGAACAATGGGGCTTTCTTGAGGAGTTTATAAGTCTCCAAAAGAATATAAAATCAAAACAAACATCAGACAAAAAAGAGAAAAAGGACACCAATAAAGTAAAGCCAGACCACACATTTATCAAGGATCTTGTTGCAGGAAGACCTGTCTTAACACATCCCCTTGCTCCAGGAGGATTTAGGTTAAGATTTGGGAGGTCAAGGACATCAGGGTATTCTGCGACATCCATCCATCCAGCTACTATGGCTGTCCTGAACGAATATATCGCAACCGGAACTCAGCTGAAGATAGAAAGGCCTGGAAAGGGTTGCACTGTCACAGTGTGTGACACAATCGAAGGTCCAATCGTTAAGCTCAATGACAAATCAGTCGTAATGATAGAAAATGAACATGACGTTAAAAAATATTTAGAAAATATTGAAGAAATTCTGTTCATGGGAGATATGTTGATAAACTATGGAGACTTCCTAAACCGGGCTCATTCTTTAGTGCCTCCAGGATATTGCGAGGAATGGTGGATCCAGGAGCTGGAAAAAGCCACAGTAGATAATTTCGGAAATCTTGACACCTACAAACTTTCGGAATTTACTGAAATACCTGAAGAAATTCTTAATAAACTAACCAAAAACCCCCTTAAAACTGTTTTATCTCCTCAGCACGCACTAAAACTTTCCTTCAAATTAAACATCCCGCTGCATCCAAGATACACCTACCACTGGAAGCTTATAGACAAAGAACATTTTTCTGCACTTGTAAAATCCCTTAAAATATCAGAGATAAAAGAAGAAAACAACATAGTCAAAAAAGTGATTATCCCATTCGAAGAAAAAACAAAAAGAGCACTGGAATTAATCGGTCTTCCGCATATTGTTGTTAACAATGAATTTATTGTAATTAACAAAAACCACGCTTCAACATTTCTGGCTCAGGTGAATATTTCTAAAATTAAATTAACAGAAAAAAATCCGTTTGAAGTCATTAAAGAGATATCCACAGTTAAGATCAGGGATAAATCAGGTGTATTTATAGGTGCAAGGATGGGCCGCCCTGAAAAAGCAAAGATGAGAAAACTAACTGGCTCCCCGCATGTTTTGTTTCCTGTTGGAAATGAAGGAGGAAGACTTCGTTCTTTTCAGGCTGCACTAGAAGAGGGAAAAATCAGGTCTAATTTTCCTATCTTCTTCTGTAAAAAATGCAGTAAAGAAACTATTTTTAGTGTATGTGAAACCTGCGGAAAAAAGACAGAAAAAAGATACTTCTGCAAGATCTGCGGAACCAAAGACAAAGAAAAATGCAAAAAACACGGAGAAATCCCCTGCCACAAATTACAGGACATTGATATAAAGTATTACTTTAAACAGATGCTCAAAAAATTAAAGATAAAGGCATACCCTGATTTGATTAAGGGAGTAAGGGGAACATCCAACAAAGATCATGTTCCTGAGCATCTGCTTAAGGGCATTTTGAGGGCCAAGAATGATATTCACGTAAATAAAGACGGCACTACGAGATATGATATGACTCAACTCCCTTTAACACATTTCAAGCCAAAAGAAATAAGAACTTCTGTAGAAAAACTAAATGAAATAGGATATGATAAAGATATTCATGGAAAACCTTTAAAAGACAAAAACCAGGTTCTGGAATTAAAACCCCAAGATATAGTTCTTCCAGCCTGCCAGGAATCTCCTGACAAAGGTGCAGATGAAATCTTGTTTAATGTTTCTAAATTCTGTGATGATATCCTCCGGAACCTTTACAATCTTCCGTCATTCTATAATTTCAAATCTGAAAAGGATTTAGTCGGACATCTTGTTCTTGCTTTAGCCCCGCATACATCAGCAGCAATAGTTGGAAGGATAATAGGATTTTCAAATACACAGGGATTTTTTGCCCATCCTATGCTTCATGCCGCTACAAGAAGAGACTGCGACGGAGACGAGGCTTCAGTAAATCTTCTTATGGATTCTTTGCTCAATTTTTCCAGACAGTATCTTCCTGCACACAGGGGCGCAACCCAGGACGCGCCTTTGGTAATGACATCAAGACTTATCCCTTCTGAAGTAGACGATATGATATTTGACATGGACATCGCATGGCGTTATCCTCTGGAGTTCTACAATGCCTGTCTTGAATACAAGGACCCGTGGGATATTGATATAATCAAACTTGGAGACCATCTCAACACCCCAAAGCAGTATGAAGGCCTTGGATTTACACATGACACCACAAACATAAACAAAGGTGTCAGATGCTCTGCATACAAGACACTTCCTTCAATGAAAGACAAATTAAAAGGCCAGATGAACATCGCAGAAAAGCTAAGGGCTGTAGACACGACTGATGTTGCCAGGCTGGTCATAGAAAAACACTTTTTGAGGGACATCAAAGGAAATCTAAGGAAGTTCTCGATGCAGCAGTTCCGCTGTGTAAAATGCAATACCAAATACAGGCGCCCCCCTTTGGTTGGAAAATGCACAGAATGCGGAGGAAGGGTTATCTTCACTATCTCAGAAGGCTCTGTAGTAAAATATCTCCAGCCCAGCATATCTTTGGCAAACAAATACAATATCCCTTCCTACCTGAAGCAGACCCTGACCATACTTCAAAGAAGAATAGAAGGAGTATTCGGAAAAGAAAAAGAAAGACAGGAAGGGCTTGGAAAGTGGTTTGGTTAGGATGGAAAAAAATTACAAATATCCTTCTGGCTATGCTCCATCAATCTATCTTAATCCCAGTGAATGGGATGCCTGGTCTTTTGGAAAAAACCTTAATTTTCAAGATTTTGAAATTTCAGGATTAAGTGATATCTTAAGTTTTTTGAGAAAAAAAGAGCAAAGCCACGAATTATGTTTGAAATATCATGACAATTCAATATTACACATACCTCTGGATTATCTGAAGCCAATTGATTCCCGGCTTTATAAAGAAAATCTTAGAGAGACAAGAAAAGACATTGGAATCGTTAGGGGGACAAAGATAACAAAAAAGATTTTTCCTTATATAGATTTTGAAAGAAGCCCTATTCAGGGAAACTTCTTTGGGATAGATGTTGAAAATTTTAAGGAATCTTTCTATATAGAGAAAGACAGCAAGATTGAAGAAAATTACTCGCTGCAAAATATAAAAAATCTCTTTGCAGAAGATACTTGGATAAGGGAATATTTTCCAGAATTCGTTCACTGTTTATCTGTTGAAGATCCATCTGTAATACAAGAAGATTATTGGGGATGCATTCCTGAAGAAGAATTCAAGCATGAAATTAGAGAAGGGCCTTTTATCGACCTAAAGATAAATGACAAATTCCAAAGATTTTATTATTATGACGATTTCATGCCTGGGTGTGAAGCAAGAAATTTATATAATCATTACAAAGATAATCTTGAAATAGATGTATTTTGTAATTATTGGAATTCAGAAGAATTTCTTGTTATGTTAGAGATAAAATTCCCCTATGAATTCATAGATGAATTCAAAGATTATCTTACATTCTCTGAATTAAGAAGCAGCCCTAATCAATGGGAAGGAAGAAGACTGTTTAGTCAGGAACAAGCTTACAATATCATTTTAGATAATCCAAAATTTTTCTGGGACTCTCTTAAACTTTCAAAAAGAATATATCAGCTTGCACTTGAGACTGAAAATCAAAATCTAGAATATATCATAAATACACTAAATCACCATTTATATGGTTCAGATGATGAAATGGATATGCATTTTGAAGAACAATCTGATTTTTTATATTTTCAATGGAAAATTTCAAATCCAGAATATATTTTTCCTACAATAAATATCAAAGAAACATCTTCCAAAGAAAAAAGAACAAATAAACCTATAAGAATTGGAGAAATCCTAGAAAATTTAACTATCCCTCTCTCACAATAACAGCTTCAGCATGAGGAATTCCATCAACCTTCATCATATTTTCTTCATCAACAATGCCTGCATTTACACCCAGTGCAACAGATTCTTCACCGCATAGATTAACAATATGCACTGATTTCAAAAGATTCAATATTCTTTTTTCTTTCATCTCTTCCCCTTTATAAAAATCAGAACTCAAATCTAATTGTTTATCTCCTTCTGTAAAGCACTTTCCGATTAATTCAGAATCACAGATTGCAAGAATCACCCTTCCTTCATTAGACTTGTGTATTTTTACAATCATGTTAAGTTAAGCTTTGCTCTTTGCTCCGCATGCAAGACATTTAATATAATCTGTGCCTTCTTCCTTCATAAGCTTGGTATCCGGCTTTTTGCATTCAGGGCAGATGACAAACTTTTCAGCATATTTTTTAATCTTGTCATTTACTTTTGAAGCAGGAACCTTTGTTCCGATGATCAAAGCGTTTTTCTTAAGCTCTCCCGGAGCAGCTAGTTCTTTAAGAACATACTTTAAAACATGTTCCGGCTTTCTATGCAAAACCGCCGCAATCTGGTGAAAATTATTTATTATAGTTTTGTTTCCCTGTATATGGCCTCTAACTTTAGGTATCTCAAATCTCTGCACCTTTAGCAAAGATTCAGGCAGTTCTTTTCTTGCTTTATCAAGTAATTTTTCATAATCCATGAAATATACAAATAACAGACCCTATTTAAAGTTAATGATTATTTTTAAATACAAAAATTTATATATTTACAGTCTAATTTTTTATTATGGTCCTGGAATCTATTATCAATCCCCTAAAAGCAGAAAAAGCTCCTTGGAATATGTTTCTTATAGGTGCATTATATGCAAGCATAGCTTTGTTTCTTGGAAATTGGATATTCAGAGAATATGCGAGCCTTATTATGGTCTTTCTTACTACAATGGCATGTATTCCTCTGCTGTTTCAGACAATGAAAGATGAGGAGAAAAAAGATATCATTAAAAATACCAAAGAAAACTTAGTAAAAAGACACAGCAAGACCATACTTTTTTTGATGTTCCTCTTTCTTGGAATAATGTCTGCCCTTGTTCTTTGGTATGTGCTGCTTCCTACAAACTTTGTCCAGAACTCTTTCCGCTCCCAAACATTGACTATCCAGGCCATAAATACAAGAATAACAGGGGATATGCTTAATGTCAAGACCCTGACAAATATCCTTCTTAATAATATCAAGGTTTTGATATTTTGTATCTTGTTTTCTTTCCTTTATGGAGCAGGCGCGATATTCATACTTACCTGGAACGCTTCTGTAATCGCTACTGCTACTGGAAATCTTATAAGAACAAACATGGTTTCTTTTACTTCCAGCACAGGGATATCAAGATTAGCATCTTACTTTCAGATAGTCTCTCTTGCTCTGTTAAGATACCTGATACACGGAGTTCCTGAAATTTTGGCATATTTTATAGGCGGGCTTGCAGGAGGAATAATATCTGTTGCAGTTATCAAGGAAAAATTCGGCACAAAAAGATTTGAAAAGATAATCCTGGATTCCTCAGATCTTATCCTGATAGCAGTTCTGTTCCTTATCTTAGCAGCTTTGATAGAAGTATATGTTACTCCTGCTTTATTCTAAAGAAATTTAATATATAAAATCCATTATTCCAAAACCTTGATTCTGCCGGGCTTTATTTCAAAAAGCTCCCCCTCACTTAAAAGATCCTTTACTATTTTTTCATCCTTAAACTCGTCAACTATTGCCTGTACATCTATTCCTTCCCCGCCATCTTTTTCCCTTACAAAATCTATTACTTTGTCTCCTGCACTCATCTCTTTCTCTTCCTTAACCACATCCTCTTCAACTACTTCTTCTCTGCTCCCTTTTGATTTCTCTTCTATGTCTTCTGTTTTTTTAACAATTTTCTTTACATTATCCTTATTTTTCTCAAGTTCAAGTTTTCTTACTTCAATCCATTTCTTATTTTCGATCTTCTTGGCAATCTCAATCAGAAGATATCTTTCATTGCCATATTCTCTTGGCCTTGCTATCACCAAAATTATATCTCCAATATTGATATCTTTTAATTTATACATATCATCCTTAAAAACCCTGCCGGATATATTTCCGCTTCCGTCATCCAGCATGATAGAAATATAGTTAAGGTCATTTCCTTCCTCTTTTTCCAGCACCGCTCCAATAATATTTGCCCTCGAAATCCTTTTTTCATCAACTTCAATAAAATTAGGGTTCCAACCGTCCTCTTTTATATAACTTCCACTAAGAACATCACTTATCTTTATCTTTTTTGCCACTTGCCTTTTCTGTATTTCTTCTGCCATCTTCATATCTTTTGTATAAAACCTCTCTTAGGTTCAAAAATATCTCCGCTTCTTTTCAGCTTTTCAATAGCGTCATCAATATCATCAATTCCTCTGTCTTCGGCTTCTTTTATAAGATCATCAAGAGGGATGGTCTTCCCAATCTTGTTCTCAAGCTCATTTATTATCCCCTTGATTACAACAATCTTATTTCTTTGTGATGCTGTTATCCCTGTTGTAATTCTGTCAATATCAATCTTCCCTGTCTCAGGATCAACACCTATCTCACTTAAGCAGTGATGCAGCAAATCAATCGCTTTTTTTGCATCTTTTTTTGTTACTTTTTTGCTTAATCTTGTTTTTGCTGAAGCCTCTGACAGCCTGATTAACGCTTCCAGTTGTCTGGGGGATATAGGAATAGCTCTTTGTGATCCTTCTTCTCCCATCTCTTTGTTTCTCATCTCCACATAATAATTTTGTATCTCTTCCAACGCTCCACTGGTCAATTTAGGACGAATATTCTTTCTGGCATATGCAAAATATTTTTTCAATAATTCAGTTTCTATTTCAGGCTCTTTAGTCTCCGGGTTCTGATGTAAATTTAAGATATGATGTGCCATTTTTTTATCCTTCTCTTTATCTGGTAAGTCTTTTATAGGAAAAATCAAATCAAATCTGTTAATTAATGCAGGAGGAAGATCAATTTGCTTTGCTAAAATATCATAAGGGTCAAATCTTCCAAACTTGGGGTTTGCTGCAGCAAGTACTGTTGTCCTTGCTAATAATGTTGCCTGGATATTCGCCTTGCTGATGCTGACGGTTTGCTGCTCGAGAGCCTCATGCATAGCACTCCTGTCTTCCTGGCTCATCTTGTCCATCTCATCAATGCAATTATGTACAATTATTCCATCTGCAAGAAAGTTATGATTTTTTGGAACAAACAAATCATAAACATGCCCTGAATATTCCTCTTTTTTAATATCAACAATTTCATCTAGAAAATAATCTCTTTTTATCATTCTTAATGATTTATCAATAAACTTTTTATCATTTATCATATCCTGTGTTTTATTAATAATTTTAATTATTTGGTTTCTTGAAGGCTCCCTCTTGCCGTGTTTAAAACTATGCACAGTACTCCATATGCCTTTTTTGAGTAAAATAGATTTGTTTAATTTTGTTATTCTGTTACATATATCTTTTCCAATTACAGAAGGTATCTTATCACTGTCTCCCGAAATTTGCTTGTTCTTAATCAATAAATTGGATTTACTAATTTTAATAGAAAAAGACCTCAATTCTTTAATCAAATTAGATATATCTTTTCTATTGCTAATTGTGACTGACTTGATATTTTTTTTATCGTTGATTTTGCCATAACAGTCAAACTTCCTAAGTGCAAGCATAAAATTAAGGTTTTCTTTTCTTTTATTGCTAAATAAAAATTCAATAATCTGTGTAAAGTATTTTTTTCCATTCTTTGTGTATTCTCTTGTACTTATGCAGCCATCAGAATCCATAATCCCCGCAATAAATCCTTTTAATACATCATTAGGTAAGGATAATATTTCAGCAAGCGCATTGGAAGTATAGTGTTTATACAAAATACCAAGAAGATTGCTTCCTGCATAGAGAATCTTACATTTCGATACTACCTTCTTGTTTTTAATCACAGAATTTCTATTGTCTTCACTTTCTTTTAAGTTTCTTAATGAAACTTTATCCCAGTATTTTTTTATTTTTTTAATATGCCCCTTATTCTTAATAGATTGAGTTATATTTATAGTTGTTCTCCTTTTATTTATATTTACATGTCCGTCCCCCAATACAAATCCTAAGATATAACCTAATTCAGGAGTAATTTTTGCTGTTTTTAATCTTTCCCCATTTTTATTTCTTCCAAATTTCAAAGGAATTTTTTTCCACTTGTTTTTTTCTCCTAAATATTCTAAAATTTTTTCAAATTTCTTAACTGTTATCTGTTTTCCTCCAGAAAGAAAATTTTTATCTAAATTAAATTTTTCATTAAATTTATTTAATATTTTAAATTTTTTTCTTATGCTTCGCTTCAATTGCCTTTTTTCTTTTTTGTTCAAAAAAACTTTCCAATTTTTAGGCAAGATATCAAATATAAAGGTATCTTTTTCAGTACTTGGCAATTTTAATGGGGCCAATATTTTTTCTCCTTTCCTGAATTCATTAACTTCTTTCCATTCTAAATTATTTCCATCAATTATCTTGTGATCTGGAGTCAATTTTATAGAAAATCCTGATTTAAATTTGATATTCAGTAAATTACCGTCAAATTTCTTTCTCCTGATAACTGTTGAAATCTTTTTTTTACAATCCATATTTTTAATATCAAAACTTACCACATCTTTTTTAATTTCATTAAATTCAACTGTTTCATCTTTACATTTTCCTAATTCTTTTTTATTTCTATCAAATATTTTAGATATTTTTTGTATTCTATCATTAATAACAATAGTTGTATCAGGATGTAAACAGCACATCCCATTATTAGCTAGTACCAAAGCTCCGGCTTCCAGGCTCCACCCTTTCAGGAACTCATCCTTAACCACAGAGGCAGTAAGTCCGGCTCCGCTTACGCCTTTTCCAGATACATATCTTCCTTTTGGAGCTATAAGCTTGACTCTTTTCAATAACTGGGATTTTCCGCTTCCTGGATCACCGATCAGCAGAATATGCATATCCCCTCTTGTTACAACACCATCATGCCTCTGTTTGTGCACCCCTCCCATCATCTGAAGTATCAAAGCTTCTTTTACTTTTTTATAGCCGTAGATAGAGGGTGCTATAGATTGAACCAGTTTTTTGTATACTTTTGGGTCTTTTGAAAGTTTTTTAATTTCTTTGTCTTCTTCTTCTGTTATTTCAACTTCATAAAAATTTTCTTCAATAGTCTCAAAATTATTTGCCTCTATTAACAGATCAAATCTTGTGGTCTGGCTGCCGCTTCTTGAAAATATAGGCACTTCTTTTATAGTTCCTATTATCTTTATCTTGCTTCCCGGATTAGTTTTTCTCTCACTTAAAGGGCTTACAAGATCATCTTGAAGAAGAACATTCATCCTTTTTGGCTGCTCTCCCCCTTCTAGGTTTTCAGGGTCTTCCTCCAAAACCAGGCCCTGTGCATCCACCAATTCTTTTTTCAATAATCTAAACTTTCCCTTTCTCCCGCATCCGCATTTGTTTGGCTCTTTGAAAGTTTTGTCCAGCTGCAAAACATTGATTATATTTCCGCAGGAAGGGCACTCAAACTTTGCAGAAGTAACTTGGGGCCTTACATCACTTTTCTGCCTCACTACTCCTTCCATCACCAACAATTTTCCAATATGCCTGCTCCTTATATTTCTTACCAGCACTTTTTGATTTTCAGGAAGATTTAAGAATCTTATATTGAATTTTTTTATGTTGCTGTCCATGCAGTCCCTTACTGCCTCTTCAGCAGCTGCAATAGAATCTTCTGGGTTGTCCAAAAGATCATCAGAAAGTTCATGGTCAAAATTAAGAAGATCAGAAAAATCAATAACAAGATAATGGCTCCCTTTTCTGACACTATCCTTTAATTTAGCTTCATATACTTTTTCAAAAAATTCCTTGAATTTATTTATAGTTTCAGCTGCTTCCATATTGGTACATAGGCAATCCCCCCTTAAATGCCTTACGCAGGTAAATGTCCAGTGACCAGTGGTTATCTGGACTCTTACGCTCTGTCCAGTGACC
>CAZFSZ010000022.1:0-15867 GCA_964521755.1 uncultured Methanosarcinales archaeon
GCTGTGTTGTTATAGAATGAACTTGGCTGTCCCTGAAACTCAAATCCATTATAATTTGATGTTGCTGTATTGTTCCAAAGATTATTCGATCCAGATAGATAGAATCCAGAGCAAGTATAATTGAAATCAATATCTGAAGCATAGTTTAAAGTAAAATTGTTTCCAGAGCCCCCTGTATAAAATCCATAGCAGTTTTCATTGATAGGATCATAGCCTACATCGCTTGCTGTGTTGTCTACAAATATATTATCAGTTACTCCTACATCATCAATCTTAAATCCGATACCTTTTTCTATATAATCAACAGAGTTTGAGGTGAAGTTGTTGTTTGTTGATGTTCCTTGTATCTTGAAACCTATGCAGTATGTCTGCCCATCACAATAGCCAACTGAGTTTGAAAGTAGGGTGTTGTTGTCTGAGTCATCCAAGTCAAAAACATTTGGAGATATTTGATTTGATCCACTGCTTTCATTATATGTGTTGCTGTAGATGAAATTATTATGTGAATTTTGAATGAAATATCCGCTTGCGCTTGTATCTGTATCTGTATTTGAGATATTATTGTAATGTGAATCATACATTTCAAAGGCTTGAGCAGTGTCACCTATATTGTTAGAATTAAATAAGTTATTGTCTGAGTACTTCATATATATTCCGTTTCCGTTGAAGGCGCTAGGAACAAGCGCAAAATTAAGATAACCAATTATATTATTGGATTCGAACAAGTTGTTGTTTGAATCTTCAATATAAAGGCCACCTTCTGCTCCAGAAGAGTTTGTGTTATTGTTCAACAAATTGTCTGAAATGTTGCTGTTATTTACATTATCAAGCTTGATTCCATATTGGAAGTTATATACCTTGCAATTTTTGATTGTGACGTTGTTTTTATCAGAGATATTTATTCCTGCTCCACTGTGAGTTCCGTTGATTATATTATTGTTGCAGTTGAATACCTTGTCGTCTGCTGGGATATTTATGCAGGTTGACGCAGAAGTTATGTCTGCTGTAAGATTAACTTCTGTACATGCTGCATTATTTAATTTTGAATTGCAGTCTCCGCAGCTGTTGCAGGTGCATCCTTCTATCGTGAAATTATCTGTTGCAGTCAATGTATCATATCCAGTTTTATTGCAGGTAACATTCCAGTCAAATGTTCCAGGGGTATCTGGATTTAAAGTATAGTTGTAAAGGTTTGCTCCTTCTGACATTGAATAGCTTGAGCCATTGTACAAAGACAGATTGCAATCTGCTCCTGTTATCAATCCCCCTGTTGAGTTTGAATAGTTTGCAGAGAATGTTACTGGATTTCCTGGATAGACTGTTGATGTGTCTGTTGTATCAAATATCGTAAGATTGGCCAATATTCCTTGTGTGAATCCTGTAAAGTGTGAAACTGTGAAATTTAGAGTTGAACCTATGCACTGCACATTTGAACATACTCCTGCAGTTACACAATCTTGAGGTGTTCCTGTATTAACCAAATCTTCAGCTGTAGCAAAGTACCCTGGACTGTAATAGATTGTTTCAAATACAGAGCAGTCTACATTATTTATGGTGATGTTTGCAGTTGAGTTGAATGATGGGTCTAATGCAGATGTGTTGACTGAGACTAATCTGTCTGTGACTATCACATGTGAGTCATAATCTTGTCCAGATGCATTTATATTATGGTTAATGGGGAATTCTATGCTTCCATTTGATGTTGCTAGCACTAAGCCTGGAACTGCATTCAAGTCAAAGACTGATGAAAAGTCTGTTGTTCCTTCAGATATTGGGAAATTTGTTGTATTTGGATTTACTGGAGGGGTGTCTCCAACAAACAAGTAATAATCTTCTGTCTCTCCGTCTTCAAAGCAGATTGATTGATTCATGCTTCCATCTGAATTCATGAAATTTGTATTCAATGGATGTAATCCTGGAGCTAGAGTCATCCTGATCCAAACTCTTCCTTTGTTTGGATTATATGGGAGGAAATTATTTGAAATAACTGGGATTGTAATAGGAATTGATGGATTTGTTATATTATCTACTTTAACAATTTGATTCTTGACTGCCCATTCAGGAGCATTGTTTGCAGAAAAACAAGTTGAATTATCTTCCCAGTCTCCATCTCTATTCCAATCAAACCATGCATTGAAAGTGTAATTTCCATATGTCTGAGAAATGTCTTGAGTTATAGTCACATTGAATGTGAAATTAGTCCAAGTACAATTAGTCATATTTAATGTGGAGTTGAAAACACCATCATCATACCAATCATCATCTGGAGTATCTGTAGGAGGATATATATTTTCAATATTATTATCTTGATCAGGAGTTTGGTCTGCTTCAAATTCAATTGAAACATTATCTCCAAGGAAAGTCCATATTGGTTGTGGTTCATTAGGCAATCCATGACAAGGACCATATTTTGGGGGCATGCTTGGACCTACAGTAGGATAGCCTGCATTTACAACAGGAATTTTGTTGTAAGCAGTCATTATATTTGAATAATGATTTGTTGAATCAGGGGCATCTCCAAAGTCACCTGTAAGACAATAATTATCGCATTCATTGCAGAAGTCATATTCACAACATTCTTCTGCGCTTTGATTTGCTATGCACTCTGCACAGAAACCATCTGCATCGCAATCTGCATATTGGCAGCAAGGGCTGCAAGTAGAGTTTGATTTGCAATCATTATATCCTAACTCTACATAATTTGAATTATAATCATAAAGACATGAAAAAGGTTCACATACTGGGTCTCCAAATGCAGAAGAATTGATACATTCTGCTGTAGCAAAATCTCCATTGCAGCATTCTGGTGTGCATGCAGCACAGAACTCATTTGAGCAGCTTCCATACCATATCACGCTGCCATTGCAAGATCCTGAATAATTATAACTATCACAATATTCACATGCTGAATCACCATAAGGAACACCATAATAATACCTATCACAAGTCATTGCTTGAGCAGTATACTCTTCACTAACAGCTCCCAAAACATCAATCCTTTCATAGCTTTCAACTTCAACTCCTGTTGACTGCAGTGTTGATTTTACAGATGCAGGAGTATAAGTTTCTTCTTTTGCTTTTTTATCTTGTATGATTAATGCAGCTGCTCCTGCTGTATGCGGAGCTGCCATTGAAGTTCCTGACATCAAGCCATAACTATTTATTTTAGTTGAATTGATATTTACACCTGGAGCTAAAATGTCAAGATTGTCTCCTACATTGGTGAATGAAGCAATGTTGTCATTTTTGTCAGTTGCTCCGACTGAAACAACATAAGGTGAGCAGGCTGGATAATTTATTCCATTTGAGTATCCTTCATTTCCAGATGAAGCAGCAATAAATATTCCTTGTTCATCTGCAGTCTGCAATACATCTTCAAAAAAGTCTGGGCAAGTTAGAGAAGTATATTCTCCGCCGTTTCCTAAGCTCATTGAAATTACAGAAATTCCATAAGTGTCTTTATTATTCACGCAATAATCAAGTCCTGCTATTATATCTGAGCCTGCACAATCTCCTGTGTTATCGCAGACCTTTACTGCAACAATATTTGCATCTGGAGCAACACCTTTCAATGCACCATTAGCAGCTGCAATTCCTGCACAGTGTGTTCCATGATTATCATCATCTTCTGCAGATGTATCTTCTGTTTCTTGATTAGGACAACATCCTCCTAAGCCATAATCTGAGATAGAGCATGAGCAGTATTCTTGGATTATCTTTCCAGCAAAATCAGGGTGGCCTGTATCTATTCCAGTATCTATAATGCAGATTGTCTCTCCTGCTCCTGTTAAACCATTATTCCAAACTTGATCTGCTTTAATCAAAGGAATGCTTTCAATAAGTGTTGTCTGCAATATAGGATCTATTATGACTTTATCAACATTTGAATCTGCTTCTAGTTTTTCAAGACCAGATTCAGTTACATAACCGCTAAGAGCGTTTGATGTCTGATATTTATTTTTCAGCTCGAAATCAGGAGCTTCTTCAACAGCTCTTCCCTGTATCAATGGAATGTCTATTGTCTTGTTCTGAGCATTAAGATTTTCAAGAACTTTATCTTGTTTTGATTCTACTTCCAGTTTAATATCTTCAATTGCTTGCTTTGTTCTAAAAGTTGATTTAGGTTCTTTTAATATAACAATAACTCTTGCTCTTTGATTTATTCTTACTTCTTCAACAACTTCTTTTTGTATCTTTTTGAACTCTGTTTTATTTGCGGTTTCATTAACTGTAATGTTAATTGTTTTGTTTATGGTTTTATTAATGGTCTTGTTTATTGTTTTGTTCTCGGTTATTTTATCTGAACCATCGGTTATGTTTGCAGGAGATTTATTTATTGTCTTATTGGATACTGTTTTGTTTTCAGGAAGAATATATTCCAGAGCAAGATCGTGGATAAGGATTGTTCCTGGGTTCTTTACAGATATCATTATAGGTACTGGACAAGGATAAATTCCGCAATTTGGAATATAAGAAATCAATGGCTCTAAAAAACTCATAGGCTGCGTTGTGCTAAACTCTCCTGCAAAACTCCAGTCAACCTCTCCGTCGTCTAATATATCTACTTCAACATCTGTTGTATTTATCCCGGTTATATTTGTCAAAGCTTTAGTGTAATTATAATTATCTAATTCGATATAGATTGTTCTGTTTCCAGAAGAATTGAATTCAATTGTTATTGTATTGTTTATACTTTGTTCAGAAACATCATCTAAATCTAAAACAGAAAATCCAGTGAATCCTTTGAACTGGTTTAATACGACCAATGAAGATATCAAAACTAACGAAAGTATTACAGCAGCCGCTGTTGCAAGTTCCGCTTTCTTATTTTTAATCATTTCTTTTTAAGCTCTTTTAGTTTTTCTTTATGCTCTTTGTTGAATTTTTTAAGAAAGATCTCGATAGTTTTTGATCTGACTAATCCCAGCTCTTCACATAATAATGAGAAATCATCGTAGACAGATGAATCTATCAAGAAGTTATATCTCTTTTTATTTGAAGGTTTTCTCGGCATTCTAGTGTATATAATTTATGTAAATATGTTATATTATATATAAATATTGTGTTTTTTTATTAAAATATATATTTATTTTATGTTTTTTTATATACTTGTTATGTTTTATTGTGTAAAAATACACACGTTTTAAAATTGCATTTAGAGAATTAATCTATCACTCTTTTAGATTAAAAAAGCTCTAAACACCCCCACATAAATGAATATAATTAATTCATTTATATATATTTGTGTTACAAAAAATATAGATTGTTATTCAATTATACACACTATCGACGATAAAGAAGTAATTTTTATCAGTAAATGTCCTAACAGTATACTTTTTTGTAACAAAAATCAAAAGACTTAAATAGTAAAAAGATTAGAGATAAGATAAGTGGGGGTGGTAGAGATTAGCAAAATTAATCTCATACGTATATTAGATAGTGCAATCCTGCACCAGCAGATTGAAAAGAGGAATGGGAGAACTTTTATGAGGATGAAGAAAAGATCTCATCTCTGTATCAAATAACAAATTTAATCCTAAGACTAGTTGATTATGCACAAATCAATAGCTCTTATTGAACCTAAATTGTGCTAGAGCTAAGTAGTTTTACTATACGCATTAGCATTCACTGACCTTAAAAGGCGTCTTGGGATTGATAACTTAGAAAAATATTTATATCTCAAAGTTATAATCTGTACAGGTGTATTAAAGAGATGGAAGAAGAAGTACTTCAGCTTGGGGGAAATATTGAGCTTTCTGGATTTTCAGATTTAGAAGGCGGAGCTATGATAGTTCTAAAGAAGATTATAGGCAATTATGCAAGGAAGATGAGTGACAGAGCAAAGAATTTTGAAAAACTTAGTGTGCATATGAAAACAGTGCATGACAACCAATATGAGCTGTATGCTAAGATGATAGATAATGGAAAAAAGTTTAACTCTTCTGTAACTGAAAGAAATGTGTTTGTAGCTGTAGATAGTTCCCTTAAAAAAATAATGAATGAAATAAAAAAATAAAAAGACTAATCTTTTATTTTCTTCTTTTAATATTAGCTTTTTTGCTAGGTCTTACTTTCTCAGTACCCTTGCCTTTGTTTCTTAAGCCCCTTGATTTTCTTCCTGCTGAAGTTTTTCCTCTGTAGACTCTTCCTTTATGCTTTTTTCTGGTTATCCAGCTTATGTCTTTGTCTTTTTGGATCTCTGGAGCTGATGTATCCACAAGGATAATTTCATACCAGGAATTTTTTCCGTCTTCTGCAACTTCGTAGCTGTTAAGAACCTCGCAGTTAGGATATTTTTTATTTGCTCTTTCCTCTGCAACTTGTTTGTAATTTTTATCAAGAACTAGCCTTCTTCTTGATGTTTTTGGACGCCTTCCTGCTGCTTTGTATTGTCTTTTCTTTCCTCCTCTTGGAATCTTCTGCCTTACGACAATAAAGCCCTGCTTTGCTTTGTATCCAAGAGACCTTGCTCTGTCTATCCTTGTTGGTTTTTTTATCCTAACAATAGATGGTTGTCTTCTCCATCTTAGAAGTCTTTCACGCCAAAGCTCCGGCATGTTTGCCTTTGGTTTTTTCCAAGCTTTTCTTATATATTTGTACATTCCCATTTTAATTTGCCTCCATATATTTAGTCTCGTTTTGCGAGATATCTATATTATAGCTTCAGGCGAGCAAGCCCACATTGCTATAAAGAAATGGAGAAAAAGGTTATTTATAAACTTTACCTTATATCTTCTGTTTCTTTTTCAATAAATTCTATTAATTTCATTAATGTTCTTTTGTTGTGCTCAAGCCTCATCATAACCTCACCCATTGAGATATTATCTCTTTCTTTTGAAGTTAGTTTAATCCTGTCGACCACTCTTTCAAGGGGTTTGATCAGTTTGAACAACCTTTCCCCTATTTTTTTTGCCCTTGGATAAGATTTAATGTTTTTTTGAAGCCCTGCTATAGCTTTGATTATGCTCTTTCTTGCTTTTTCTATCTTGCTTATGTGGGTCTGCATAAACAAGACTGCTTTTTCCTTGTCTTTTATATCGGACATATCATTTATCTGCATCAATACTCCGCTTAATTCCAATACTGCTTCATCTAAATGAGGAACTATTTTCTTTTTACCAAAATGGATTATGTCCAAGATTCCCATCTTGAAATAAATAATGATAGGTATTATTTAATTTTTTCTAAAAAGTTAAAGTTTTTAAATTATTTGTTTAAAATCATCAAATACATATCTAGAGGAAAAAAGAAGCGACAGGACAAATTTAATACTTCTTTTATCTCATTAACAATTTTGAGGACGGCAGAACTACAAGACCTGCCATAAAAAGATAGAAACTCTTAAATGTAAGTTATGTTTTACTGTTTCTCTGAGGGGGTATTTATGACAGGATATGACAGATCAAATATGCTTAAAGTTCTAGATGATTTTCCAAAACAATGCAGAAAAGCTGTTAAACTTACCTATGGATTTAAGCTTAGAAAGAAGAAATACAGCAATATATGCGTCTGTGGAATGGGTGGAAGCGGAATCGGAGGGGAAATGCTAAAGCCTCTTGTTCAATACAAAAAGATAAAAATTATCCCTCATCATAACTATGGACTGCCTAAAGAAGCAGATAAGAATAGCTTAGTCATAGTTGTAAGCTACAGCGGTAATACTGAAGAAACTTTATCAGCTCATTCAGAGGCCAGAAAAAAGAAAGCAAAAATCATCGCAATAACTTCAGGAGGCCTGTTAGGGGAAAGAGAGAAAAATGCTGTAATTGTTCCAAAAGGTTTGCAGCCAAGAGAAGCAATAGGTTATCTGTTCTTGACAATGGTCGCTATATTATCTAAAAATGATATAATCCCTAACCAAAGTTCTGCAATCAACGAAGCGATAAGAAAACTTCAGCCAAAAGAGACCAAGAAAAAGGCGTTTATGCTTGCAAAGAAGATGGAAAAAAAGATTCCTGTTTTTTATTCTTCCAGCGAATTAGAAGCTGTGGCATACAGGATGAAAACACAGATCAATGAGAATGCAAAACAGCCTGCTTTTTGCCATGTTTTTCCAGAGATGAACCACAATGAGATAAATGGATTTAAGAAACAAGGAAAAAAATTAGTAACAATATTCATCCAAGACAAAAAAGGATTAAATGATATCAAAAAAAGGATGAAAGTAACCAAGAACCTTATCAAAGAAAAAACAAATGTGGTCAGCATCAATGTAAAAGGAAAATCATTGCTGGCAAAGATGTTTACAACAATATATCTTGGGGATTTGGCTTCTTATTATCTTGCTTTGATGAACAAAATTGACCCTACACCTGTTCCGGTAGTAGAGGAGCTAAAAAAGAAAATATGATAATCGGTGTAGATATCGGTGGAACTGAGATCAAAGCTGGGTTAGTTTCTGATGGAAAGATAATAAATAAAAATACAGTCAAAACAGGCAGTGATGTTGTGGGTAATCTAATAAAATGTATTTCTGAAGTTTTTGACAAAAGAGCTAAAAGGATTGGGATTGGGGCTCCAGGTCCTGCTGATTATGAAAAAGGTGTTATTGGAGAAACTCCAAATATGCCTTTGAAGGGAGTTAATATCAAAAAAATTGTTTCTGAAAAATTCAAGAAAAAAGTTATTATTGAAAATGATGCAAGCTGTTTTGTCTTAGGTGAGGCAATAAGATTAAAGAAAAAAAGAGTTGCTGGACTGACTTTGGGGACTGGTGTTGGTGGAGGAGCTGTTATTGAAGGCAAACTTCTGAAAGGCAATATTGAGTTAGGGCATTGTACAATAAAATATGACGGAAGAAAAGGAGATATCAATAAAGGAAGTCTGGAAAGCTATGTTTCTGGAAAATCTATTAAGAAGATTTATAAAAAGAATGCTGAAGATTTGAAATCAAAAAAAGCGTGGAATGAAATTGGAAAGCACATTGGAATTGGTGTGAGTAATCTAATCAATGCTTTTGATCCAGAAGTTATTGTTTTGGGGGGAAGTATTTCAAAATCTATTTCTAAATTTAAAAAAAGCATGAATGATGAGATAAGAAAAAGAGCAGTTAGTAAAGTTAAAGTTGTAAAAGGGAAAGAAGATTCAGGGATTTTAGGAGCTGCTAGTTTGTTTTAAAAAAAAACGAAAAGTATATAAACTAAAAGTTTATATATATAAACTGTGAGTTTAAATGTATAAATTGACTGCTAATGAGATGAAAATAATTTTGAGGATTTTTAAGGATTTTAATAGCAAGTATAATGCTAATAACCTTGCAAAGGAATTTAAGCTTAGTTCTATGGGTGTTTTGAAAATAGTTAAAAGATTGCATAAGCAGAACCTCTTGAAATTTGAAGTTGTAGGCAAAGCTAAAATATACAGCATAAATTTCAAAAACGATTATGTTAAGAAGTATCTTGTTTTTTTGCTTAGTAAAGAAGCCGAGGAAAGCATTGGCAAGATTAAAAGATGGATTGTGGAGCTTAGAAAGCTTGAGAACTCTGCTGAAATTGGTGTTTTGTTTGGCTCTGTTCTTAAATCAAATAAGTTTGATGATATTGATATGCTTGCAGTTCTGAAGCAGTCTCAGGTCAAGGATTTTAATAAATTGGTTGAAGAAATTAATCAGTTGAGTGTCAAAAAAGTTCATCCTGTTAAGCAGTCTGTCCAGGATTTAAAGAACAATCTTCTTAAAAAAGACAAGATTATCCTGAATGCTGTTAAAGAAGGGATTGTGCTTTTTGGTTATGAAAAGTTTGTTGAGGTTATTGAAAGTGTCTCACCCTAAAAATAAAGTTAATTGGTGCTTAAAAAAAGCTGAAAAAGAGCTGCAGGAAAACAGGAAGCACAGAGGGCTTGTGAAAAAAGAGCCTGATATTGAGCTGGCAAGACAGCATATTGCCAAGGCTGAGCATAATCTTAAAGCTGTAATTTCTTTTAAGAAAAATGGGTTTTCTGATTGGTCTGCTTCAGCAGCGTTTTACTCGATCTATCACGGATTTTTGGCTGTTCTTGCAAAGTTTGGCTATGAGAGCAGGAATCAGGAATGTACTTTTGCCTTGATAAACTCATTGATTGAGGATAAAGATATTAAACTGGAGAAAAGATTTGTTGATGAAATACATTCTTTGGACCCTGAAGAAAAGCATGAAGCCCCTTCTATAATTGAAATCAGGGAACTGGAGCAGTATGGTGTTAGCATCACTCTGGAAGATGATGCTTATGAAAGGCTTTTATCTTTAGCTAAGAATGCTTTAAATCAAGTAAAAGAAATAATTGAAGAACGACAACAATACTAAATTTTTTAAAATTTGTCTAAAATATATAAAATGTAAGTCAAAGCCTTACAAGCTTTTGGTTCTTTGGAACATAAAAATTTTTAAAATCTGGTTTTATTTTAGTTCTTGGGGCAAATGCTGTTAAAATCTGTAAAGTTAGAAAACATTAGAAGTTATTTGAATCAGGAAGTTAATTTTGACAGCGGAAGCACTTTGCTTTCTGGAGATATTGGATGCGGGAAGACTTCTATACTGCTGGCTGTTGAGTTTGCTTTGTTTGGCATTATGGGGAAAAAGCTTAGCGGAGACAGCCTTCTTAGAAATGGCAAGAATGAAGGCAATGTTGAACTTAAGTTTTCTGTACAGGGAAAAGAATACATTATCAAAAGAAAAGTCAAGAGAAGCAAGGACAGGATTGGACAGACTGCAGGCTATATAATAAAAGAAGGAGTGAAGAAAGAAGGAACTGCTGTTGAACTTAAATCTGATATTATCAATCTTCTTGGATACCCTAAAGAACTAGTGAGCAAGACAAAGAATCTAGTTTATAGATATACTGTGTATACTCCGCAGGAAGAGATGAAAAAGATATTAGTTGAGGATGCTGAACTAAGATTAGACACTTTAAGAAAAGTTTTTGGAATTGACAAATACAAAAGAATCTCTGAGAACTGTGTTATTGTAATCAGAAATATCAAAGAGAAGAGAAATGAACTTGAGGGAAAAATAAGTGGGATTGAAGAAAAGAAAAAACAAAAAGAAGATGCTAAAATTGAGATAGTAAAACTTGAGACCAAGAAATCAGAAATACTTCCAAAACTGAATTCAGTAAAAGAAGATGTTGAGATGAGCAGAAAAATTCTTGCTGAAATTGAAGTCAATGTCCTGGAGCTTAACAAAATAAAGCAGGAAAGAAATCTTGCAGAGGTTGAAGAGAGAAACAAGCATGAAGTTTTCAAGAACTGCAAGATTGAAGCAGATGAGATTGACAAAAAAGTTATGGCTTTGGATGCTGAGCTAGCCGGCAAAAGTCCTTCTGATTCTCAGGAGCTTAAAAGCAAAATAGATGAAAAAGAAAAAAATATCTCTGTTGCAGAGAACACAATTAAAAATATAGACAATGAAAACAGCGAATATAATATCAGAAAAAGACGGGCTGAAGAAGTCAAATCAAAGATATTAAAGATAAGCAGATGTCCTACATGCGAGCAGGAAGTTAAGAAAGAATACAAAGACAAGATAATGAAAAGAGAAGATGAGAAAATTGTTGAATGCAACAAAGGAATTGAGAAAAATTCTGAAAAAAGAAAAAATAATGAAAAAGAATTAAATGAATTAAAGAATGAGCTTGAAGTTTTTAAGAATCAGATAAGTGAGAATTCTGTTCTTGAGCTGAAAAGAAAAGATATGCTTGAGAAGAAAAAAAGAAGGGAAGAATTGCTTGTCAAGCAGCAGGATGCCAAGAAGATGATTGGAATGTTGTATGCGAAAAAGCAGGGATTGGACAACAAGATAAAAGAATTGAAAGATGTTGAGCAAGAATATAACAAGATTAAAAAGAATGTTGATGAAGCTGCTGAAGTAGAGAGAAAGTTAGAGTTAGAAAATGTTTCTGTTGAGAAAGAAATTGAAGGAGTAAAAAGAACATTAAGTGTTATTGATGAAGAAATTTCAGCAAAAGAAAAAGCAAAAGTTAAATTTAGATATTTGGGAGAGTTATTGCAGTGGTTAGAAGAAGGGTTCTTGAAATTAAATGCAACAATGGAAAAACAAGTTATGCTTAGTGTTCATGCTGAATTTAATGAACTTTTCCAGAGATGGTTCAATGTACTTATGGAAGACGAGACAATCAATGTGAGGCTTGATGATTCTTTCACTCCAATAATTGAGCAAAATGGTTATGAAATTTCTATTGAAAACTTAAGCGGAGGAGAGAAAACAAGTGCTGCGCTTGCTTATAGGCTTGCATTGAACAAAGTTGTAAATGATCTTATGGAAGGAATCAAGACAAAAGATTTGATAATTCTTGATGAACCTACTGACGGCTTTAGTTCTGAGCAGTTGGATAAAGTAAGAGAAGTTTTGGAGCAGATTGGAACAAAGCAGACAATAATAGTCTCTCATGAAAACAAAATTGAAAGCTTTGTTGAGAATGTAATTAGAGTAAACAAGAATGAGCATGTGAGTGAAATTTCACAATAGTTTTAGGTGGTAAATTCTTCATGGAAAAATGTTTAAATAACAGATACATTATATTTTATAGGGGAAAACCAAGTTTCTAGGTTTTTTACACTGAAAATGAAAGAAAAAGATATAGATAGAATGATATATGTGATGGAAGGGCTTTATGTCCACAAGAAAAATCTGGGTGAAGCCAGAGCAAGATTAGAGAAAAAGATATATGTGCCTGATTTCTATGCAGTTGCAGTAAGCGAAGAAGGGTCAAATTCAAGATTTCTGCTCAAATCGGAGAATATAGATGATCTAATAGGTTCTCTGCTCTCTCTTTCTGAAGATATGCTAAGGATAGGCGTTGCTCCTGGTTTAGAAGAAGATAATTATGACAGCAAAGGCATGGGAGAGATCTATGCTCCTCTCGCTGTTGATGTTGACAGAGAAGATATCAAAGAGTTTAAAGAAAGCGGGATTAAGTATTTGTTTCAGGAATTAGAAAAAAACTATGGATAAGACAAAGCTTAATAAAAGAAGTTCTGTTTGCTTTTTTATGAAAAAGATAATTTACAGCGGAAGCCCAATAGGACTATATTCAACCAGGAAATGGGACAAGTTCTTGATGGGATTTGAAGAGATAGACTGTATAAGAAAAAGGGAAGGCACTAACTATGACTACAGGATAGACAATATAATCTCTGGAAATGTTGTATCTAAATATACATTTTATAAAAGCAGAAAACTTCAGATCAATAGAAATAAAGGCAGCAGGATAAAGATAATTGTTTCAGGTTCTGAAGAAAATATAAGTGAATTTGAGAAGACAATTGAAGAAGCTGAAAAAGAGCATTAAATATACATCAATTTTTCTATAAGCGGAAGTTTTGAATTGTCGTTTGAAACAATATCCATTTTTTCAGGTATTTCAGGCTGTGAACTTATTGCAATGTAGATGCACTTTAGGCAGCTGTATTTTTCAATAAGACATGGGATCCTGTTTTGGTCTCCTATATCATAATCTTCAGAGAAATAACACCCATCTGAATTTAAGAAAAGTTTTGGTTTTTCTGATTTTGTTGTCCTGTAGCTAAAAATTATGTTATGCAGAATTTCTTTTTCTTCTTTTGTGAGATGTAATGGTTCAGACTTTGGTTCTGGTTTTACAATTTCTTCAACAGTGGTCATTTTATAAAAATAAATAATGTTTATTTTATAAATTTTGTTGTTTAGAATTATGAAGATGGTGCTGGAACCTTAAGGTGATCAAACCCTTGTTTTGCAGACCACCACCCCTAATAGAACATAAAGATTTTTAAGTATTTAATATTTTCCTCTATATCTTATATATCATATGTAGTGGCCGTACCAGCTGTTATATTTTTAAGCTACTTGTTCGGGGCGGTGGTCTAGCTTGGTATGATACCAGCCCGGGGAAATCTTTGTTTCCGGACCGCTGGTGGTCGGGAGTTCGAATCTTCCCCGCCCCATTTATATTTTACAGAGGCATTTATGGGGCTTCATGCCCCATCAATTCATCACAGGATGATAAGGGTGGATATCTTATGTGGGAATCTTCCCCGCCCCATTATTCTTAATAAAAAACTTTAAATAGTAGTAAAGAACATTAATGAAAGAGGTGTGAGATATGAAAAAAATATTTATATTGTTGTTATTAGTTTTATCCAGCTTAGCTGTTTCTGTACATGCATTTGATTTTGAGATAACTTCGATAAGAAGCGAGATTGAGGCTGATGAAACTGCACAGTTTTTGGTAACTATAGACAGCAACATATCTACAATAAAAGAGCTTAAGGTATATTCTCCAGAGGTTGAATGGGATGTTCCTTCAGATATAATAAAAGTTTATCCAGAAACTGCTACAGATTATAAGCTTGTCCTTACACCTTTAAAATATGTTGAACCTGGAAAGATATATGGCATCAAGATATATTTCAAGAATACAAAAACAGATGAGATTATTTATTCAGATATAGTCCAGGTAAATGTAAGAAGCACTACAAAAACAGTCAGCGCCTACAGGCCTTCTGTAAGGATGACAGTAGATATGCCTACAAATATAAATCCAAGCGGGCCGGTAAATGTAAAAGTAAAACTAGAAAACCAAAACCTGCTTAATCTTTCTGACTTGAAATTAAATGTATACAGCGAAGCAGAAGGATTCCAAACAGAACAGACTGTAAAATTAATATCTCTTGGAAAAAAGATTCTTGAACTAAATTATAATATTGATCCTCTGCAAGATCCAGGAGAATATGGTTTAACTTTTGAGCTTGTTGAAGGAAACGAAGTTATAGAAAGAAAAGTAAACCTTATCAATATAGTTGAAACAACTCCAGAGTTTAAGATTAAGGAAAGTGAGGAAGAATTTTTATTCAAGAATACAATAAAAAGAAAATATCTCAGCGAATCGAATATAGAAGACATACAGACAATCAAGATACCTACTACAACAGTGAAAAGCTGGTTTACATCTACATCACCTGGGTCTCAAAAGATAACTGAAGGCGAGAACAAATACCTTGTATTTGATCTAACTTTAAAGCCAGGAGAAAGCAAGGATGTTACTATAACAACAAGCTATCGAATATTGATTTATATATTAATAATAGCAGGCATTTTATTGTATGTTTATTACAGATACAAGAGCCCGATCAGTATAGAAAAGACAGTTTCTAATGTCAACACCAAAGAAGGAGGAATATCTGAACTAAAAGTAACTCTTGAATTAAAGAACTCTGCAAAAAACACAATAAAAAAAGCGACAGTTACTGATTATGTTCCGAACATTTCAAGCATAAAAAAAGAATTCGGCGAAGGAACGTTAAAGCCAAGCAGAATATTCAGGCACAAAACAAAAGGAACCATCCTGAAATGGGATATAGAAGATATTGCTCCTGGAGAAGACAGGTTGATAAGCTACACGATGAAATCCAAGTTAAGCATTGTTGGAGATTTTAAAGTTCCAAGAGCAAAAATCACTTTCAAAAAAAAAGGAAGAGAGATAACAAGCTATTCCAACTCTGTTGGAGTAAGCACCCCATAAGAACCAGAGCAAAAAATTATCATTTCCACAACTTTTATAAATAATTATTTTTATTTCTTTATTTAGCCCTGTGTAGCTCAACGGCAGAGCGTTCGGCTGTAGGTTAAACCACTCATTGACTATGCAATTATTGCTTGGATGAAGATGAGTCAGCTGATACCGAAAGGTTGCTGGTTCAAAAATCAGAATGTATAATATCAAATATATCTGTTTTGGAAGTCCGGCCACAGGGATTTTTTTCTTTAAAATACCTAAAAAATCAGTAAGTAAAAAGTCAGGTCTTAACTGCTCTTAATTTTTGAAATATGTTGTGACCCTGCAGTTTCCATGTATGGATTACAGACATGACAACATCAATCCATCTTTTTCCTT
>CAZFSZ010000023.1:0-15264 GCA_964521755.1 uncultured Methanosarcinales archaeon
ATTGAGATTATCCCAGAGATAAAAAAGAAATTAAAAATATAACTCCAGATTAGAGAAGAATTTATATGTTATTGGAAAGTTATTCTGCATATACACTCCAAATCTTTCACATCTGGAATAATTATATGTTTTTTCTTCAGGAACAAAGCCTCCCAAAACAAGAGGGCCTGTATTTGTATTGATGCCTCTTTTTTCTCCTGCTTTCTTCATTAAGTCTGACAAAGAGCTGTGCTTCATGAGAAAATTTTACTGCTTCAGCTATAAATATTTTACTAAAAAAAAGTGGTCTGTCCCAAAAGTACGTCTGTGCCTTGAATTCTTTGAAATTATAAAATTTTAATGCATCTAAAATCTTTGATTTTAGTTTGGCTGCAGATTTGCGTAGCAAATCAAGGCATGGCCAGACGTAGCTGAACAAGTTCCTAAATGTAAGTTTAGGGTTTTGTTCAGCGAAGTAGGACTTTTGGGACAGACCCTAAAAAAAGCAAAACCAAAAAGCTTTTATAATTGTACGTACATATACGTTGATATACGTTTAAAATGGTAAAACCTGGCAATGACAAATTCACAATATCTGTGAACAAAAAAATAAAGGAAGAATTTAAAAAGTATTGCGAGAATGAAGGCTTAAAGGCAGGAAAACAAATTGAAAAATATATGGAAAATGTGGTGGTGAACAGATGATAGATCAGGCATTTATTGAAATAAGCATAATTGTTTTTTTGGTTGTTGTTGTTGCAGGTATTATGAAGTTATTCAGACAGCCCCTTATAATAGGGTATATAATAACTGGAATACTGGCAGGCCCATATGTTTTTGATATATTATCTTCAACTGACACAATATCTACATTTTCCCATGTGGGAATTGCTCTGCTTCTTTTTATGGTGGGGCTTAACCTTAATCCAAAAATAATAAAAGATGTGGGAAAGGTATCTCTGATAACTGGGCTTGGGCAGGTTCTGTTCACTTCTTTGGTAGGATATACTGTCCTTAAACTGCTGGGATTTTCAACAATAGTGTCTGTTTATATAGCTATTGCCCTGACATTCAGCAGCACCATTATAATAACAAAACTATTGTCTGATAAAGGGGATCTGGAGGCGCTTTACGGAAAAATATCTGTGGGTTTTCTGATAGTGCAGGATCTTGTTGTTATCCTGATATTGATGATTATATCTGCAGTTCCAGCAGGAAATGGTCTTCTGAATCTTGCTATAGGGTCTGTATTAAAGGGGCTTGGACTTGTGTCTTTACTTATATTGATAAGTATATATGTGATGCCAAATGTAACCCGAAATATAGCAAAATCCCAGGAATTTCTTCTGCTTTTTGCTCTTGGATGGTGCCTGATATTGTCTTCCCTTTTCTATTATCTTAATTTCTCTATGGAAATAGGTGCTTTGCTTGCAGGCATCACACTGGCTGCATCACCTTATAAATATGAGATTAGTGCAAAGATGAAGCCTCTAAGGGATTTTTTCATCATCCTGTTCTTTATACTGCTTGGATCACAGATGGTTTTTGTAGATATAAGCAGTTATATAGCTCCAATAATAATACTTTCATTGTTTATCCTGATAGGAAACCCTCTTATAGTGATGGTACTCATGGGAATGCTGAACTACACAAAAAGGAACAGCTTTCTTGCAGGACTTACTGTGGCTCAGATAAGCGAATTTTCATTGATACTTATTGCTTTAGGTGTGAGTGTAGGGCATCTTTCCAATGAAATTCTTTCCTTTGTAACTGTTATAGGTATAATAACGATAACAGGCTCAACTTATATGATCCTGTACTCAAACAAAATATATCGATTTATATCAAAATATCTAAAGATATTTGAGAAAAAAGGAGAAAAAGTAGACGAACACAAATACCATAAGGAAGAAAAATATGATATAATCCTTTTTGGCTGTGACCACATAGGAAAAGATCTAATAAAATCTTTTAAGAAAATGAAAAAGAAGTTTCTTGTTGTTGACTATGATCCTGAAGTTGTCATAGACCTTGCAAAAAAAAAGATTGACTGCAGATATATTGACATAGGAGATTATGAGGCGCTGAATGAGCTTGATTTCTCTAAAGTCAAGATGATAATATCCACTATATCAGATACTGAAACAAATCTCATGCTTATAACAAAGATAAGGGAATCAAATAAAAAGGCGATAACCATCGTGCTTTCTGAACAGATAGATGAAGCTATTGAACTTTATAAAGTGGGGGCCACTTATGTTCTTATGCCTCAATTTTTGGGAAGTCACCATACATCAACAATGATTGAAAGACACGGATTAAATATGGATAAGTTCCTAAAAGAAAAAGTAGACCATATTTCTTATCTAAAAAAACAGAAAAAAGAAAATAGAAAGAAAAGAAGATGACAGTTGAAAAGAAAAGATTAAGAGAAAAAGCAAAATCCCTTGAACCAATATTAAGGATAGGAAAATCCGGCCTGACTGAAAATTTGATCAAAGAAATAAAGCGTCAGCTTAAAAAAAGAGAGCTCATCAAGATAAAGCTTCTTAAGTCAGCAGAAGAAAGAGAAAACAGGAAAAAATTTGCAGAAGAAATTGCTGAAAAAACAGGCTCTGAACTAATTTACCAGGTTGGATTTGTGGTTGTATTGCATAAAAAGCAATAAAATATTTATAAATACTCTGATTCTTTTTTTGATATGAAAAACTTGTTTGTTTGGGATTTTCACGGAGTTCTTGAAAAAGACAATGAATATGCTGTCAAAGAGGTTGTAAACAATGTCCTCCCGCTCTTTGGGATTGACAGAAAAGCCACTGTTAAGGAATGCCTTGACCTCTATGGAAAAAAATGGGCTGATTATTACAGATATTTCGCTCCTGACAAAGATGAAGATACGATCCATGAGATGGTGGAAAGAGCTGTGGAATACAGTGTAGGAAAAAAAGTGGCGTCAAAATATATCAAGCCCATGGATCATGCTCATACTGTTCTTAAACAGATAGAAGACGCAGGCCATATAAACATCATAATGTCAAATTCAAATCCTGATGCACTGGATTATTTCCTTGATTCAGTAGATATGAGCAGCATATTCAGATATAAATATGCTGCTGACAGGCACAGGAAAAATTCTCATGAAAAAAATTCAAAGCAGCTCTGGCTTAGCAGATTCCTTAAAAAAAACAGTGATTTTCAAAAGATAGTTGTTATTGATGATTCTCCTGTAGGCATAGATATGGGTAAAAAGCTTGGTGCAGTGACATACCATTTCAACAGATATGATTCTCATCCTGAATCAGATGCAGACTATAAGATTTCAGATTTAAGAAAAATTCTAAAAGAAATATAGTGTTATTTTTTGGGGTTTTCTTCAATCTCAATATGCGTTGAGCATGGAAGCTTGTATCCTGCTCTTTTCAAAGCTTTCTTTGCCAATCCAAGGTTTGTTTTGTTAACCCTTATCAAAAACAGAGTCTGACCTTTTTTAATCTGAGCCGCAGAACTTATAGGATTTCCAAATGAATGTTTCATACCTGTGCTCATCCTGTCTGCTCCTGCTCCTGCTGCTAAAGGGTTCTCCCTTAAAATATGAAATGGATAAGGTTTTATCCTTAGAAAATATCCTCCTTTTCCCAATTCCTCTTCCAACAGCCTGTTGCTTGTCATCCTTGCAGACTCAAAAGCATTGTGCCTTATCTGGCATGCGTCTTTTGACATCAATTTAAGAACATGGCTGAAATTCCTTCTTGGATTCCCCATATCAAACCTTACAATATTATTATGAGGTGTTGCCTTGATAAAAGACTTCTCTCTAAACTTACTGACCCTAGTGTAAGGTCTTTCTAATCTTCTATACGCACAAAATTTTCTTATTCTTGCCATATTCTTTTAGGATTAAATGTTGGTTTATAAAGCTTTCGCTAGGTTCATTTTTTCCAAAAATGGAAACTGTGCCGCACTTAAACAATCTAAGAAAGAACGCCCTCTCTTAATTCAATAATTAGAAAAAAGGATTATATTTATAATTTTCTAAGATTTCAGCCTGATTTTATTTATTTAGCAACTTCCCAAAGAACATCAAAATAAGAATTAAATGCCTTGGCTGTCCCTTTATCTTTGATCAATATTACAAAATAAGGCTCAGACCATATGAAAATAGCTGTCTTGTCTCCATAAACAGCAGTAGTTACAGGAGAGAAGAATTTATCATTTGTCCAAGCCCCAACATAGATTCCAGAATCGATTAGCGGAACAAAACAATCATAGCCTTGATTTATCTCTTTTCCTTGTCCACTTGGATTATGAATAATTGGAGGACCATAAGTCCTTAGACCTAAAGCTTTTGTGAGGGTTTTATAATATTTCTTTATGGCTTCTTCACCTACATCGATTTTATAAAACCCTTCGATTAGCAATCTCTGTCTTGTTATGTTTGGAGCTAAATCTTTCATTGTAATATCAAAGAAAATAAAAATATATATAAGTCTTTCGTATCTTATATTAACAAAAAAAATTAACCATTTTGGTTGATCTTATTCTTCATCTTGATTGATTCCTTTGAATTCTCTAAAGGTGTCAACCTCTTCAGCCTCCCTTCTTAATATTAGCCAAAAATAGAAAATCATAAAGTTGCTGCTTCATTTCCCATTATCTCAAGAATCATATAATTATTATAAAGATAAGGCAAATAATCTTTTGCATCAGGAAAAGGATCTGTCTTAAGTTTTGATATATTCTCTGCCATTTTATTTTTAGCTTTTTTAACTGCAATCTTTGCAGTATTTCCTTTTAGTAAAGAACTGACTAATAGGTTAGAAGGCTCTAAAAATAATCTTGCTCTTTTGTCTCTATGAACTGCTGCTTGACTATTGACATCCATTCCCAAAGCAAATTCATCAATATAGCCAATGAATGTTGTATCTTTATCTCCAACAGATTTTCCTAATTCAGCTGCTGAACTACATGAGAGAGAATAGATAATTTTTTTCTTAATCAAATCATCATTTTTTCCCTGTTCAATCAAGAGGTCATTATTATGGCCGCGGATAATATTTGGACTCCCATGACCATTAAACATTATAAATCCAGGGTTATGTTTTGTAATAATTCCTGTAATTTCCGGATTAACTGCCTTTTCTTTTTCCTTATTAAAAGTTTGAAAACCTTTCATTCTTGACTCTTTTAACAAAGGTTTGCTATAGAAATAAAGATAAGAAGTAACATCATCATGGGCAGGTCTGACAAAAAGTGCTTTTTTCATCTTATACTATGCCTGCTTTTAATGCCCTCAAGTATCTCAATTGTATCTGTATTATTTTTTTACCTGTATCAGTATTTGCATTTACTTCTTTTAGCAAATCATCTTTACTAAGAAAGTCTCCTTTAGACCCCAAAGCAATCTTAACATTAGGAGACATATTTTTAATTCTCTCTACAATAATTTTCCTTACTAATTCATCTTTTTTGCTGTTCATATTATCTCCAAATCGATTAATAGTTTTAATATTTTTTTGCCTCTTTCAGTTTCGTTGCTAATTTCCTCATAAGCCAATTTCCAATTTATTGGTTCATCATCAATCACCATTATTGGATTTTCTCTTTCCTCAATAGGAAGACCAGAATACACTTGAAAAAAACGCTCAGCATTTTTTAACATGATAGTCAAATAATACTAAGTTAGTATAAAAAACTTTCTACTGATTAAAATGTAATTGTTATTGTGTTTCAAAAATAATCACTATTTAAAGTTTCACTTTATTTTAGTAGCGTAAAGAAAAAACCAATAAGAATCAGACAACCTCATTATTGCCATATTCTTTTAGGATTAAATGTTGGTTTATAAAGCTTTCGCTAGGTTCATTTTTGCTCTTAAATGTAAAAAGTTTTCCTCATTAAAAAACCAAAGAAAAGAGCACATTTAATCCTAATTCTATTAAGTGTTCTTTTTCACTTATACTTTTCCATAAAAGAATTCGTTAGAACTTATAGTACTTATTAAGCTGAATTATATCCTATAGTATCTATGTTATTTAATATATATTCTCTAACACCTAAATCTTTATTAAGTAGTTTAGCTACAATGTAGCTAAATGGCAAAAACAAAAATTCAAATCACAGGCTATGAAATGCTTGAGAAACAAGCGAATAAAAGCGGTAATAGCGGTCGTGTATATGTGCCTGTTGAATGGATTGGAAAAAAGGTGAAGATTATTCTTCTGGAACGATGAAAATACAATTAAAATCATTCAAAGATAAACTTAAAAAGAAATCTCGTGACGAGATTATTAAAGAGATGTACGATTTATATATTGAAAAAGAAAAAATCGAAAAAGAACTCAAAAAATACAAGAATTCAAACACCCCTTCATCAGCGAACAAACATCTAAAGGAAAATACACTAGGACTAAAAGCAAAAAAAGGTGCTAAGCGCGGGGCCCCTAAGAATCACAAAGGAGCAACATTTGAATGGCCTGCTTCTGATAAGATAATTCCTATAACCACAGACCATTGTGGAGCATGCTTTAGCTTCAATATAGAACCTACTGGTTATATCAAGACAAAAAAGGTCATCTGCCATATAAAAGAGAAGGCTATTGTGAAAGAATATAAACAATATGAAGTGAGGTGCTTAGATTGTTCCTCTCTTACTCTTGCTACGCGCAAAGACATTCCTGAGAAAGGAAACTATGACAAAAGCATCCAGAGCCTTGTAAACTACTATAAGTTTAAGGCAAGGCTTCCTCACAATCTGGTCGTAGATGTTATGAATAATATCCATGGTGTCCCTATGACAGCACCAACCAGCTTAGAGATAACAAGGAGGGCAAGCGATAAGCTTGAACCCCTTTACAATGAGCTAGAGGAAGAGATTAAGCAGGCAGATGTTGTTAATGGTGATGAGACCAGTCATAGCGTAATGGGTGTAAACCATTGGATATGGGTTTTTTGTAATCAGTTAATTTCATTGTTTAAATTCAAGAAAGAAAGAGGGGGAGATATCGTTGAAAAAACACTTGGAAAAGAGTTCAAAGGAAAACTTGTAAGTGATGGTTGGGCAACTTATACTTCATATACCAAAGAAAATAACATAATCCATCAAAGATGTTTTGATCATCTAAAAAGAGAAGTAGAATTTGAATGCTGGCAAAAACATCCTGATTTGTATAAATGGTGCTCTGATATTTACGGAATGGTAAAAAAGGGCAAGAATTACAAACAAGAGAAGAGAAGGCAAGATATGTATGAAAAATGCAAGGCAGAACTTGCTATGCTAATTGTTTTCATGAAGCGACATAGGAATCTAAGGAAATTAGCGACCAAGATAGAAAATGGCGGGGATAAATGGTTTACCTGTATACTTCATCCTGAGATGCCTATGGATAATAATGAAGCTGAAAGGTCTTTAAGACCATTTGTTATTATGCGAAAAATAATCGGATGTTTGAGAAGTAGTTTAGGTATGAGAAACTATGAAATCATGATGAGCCTGATATCAACATGGCAAAAGCAGGGAAAAAACACATTCTATATGTTGCAGGATACACTTTAGCTTAATAAGTATGTTGTTAATTCTCTTCCATCATTAAAATCAATAAATGATTGGATCAATTTTTTACTATCTATTGGTTCATCTGTTAAAAAATCATCTTTTGTTTCAAGATAATAATCAAAACCAAATCTCTTTTCAATCTCTTTAGAGTTTTGTCCGATTAAATCTTTCATTTTAACCTTTTCTTCTCTTTTTCTGATAATTTTTTATAATTTTCTTTTGTAGATATTGGTTTACCTATTATTTTTTCTGCATCTTTGCGTGCATTGCCTGCGACATTTCCGCCTTGCCTTGCTGCATCTTCGCATTCTTCAAACCCTTTTGCATTTTTATTGAAAATTTCATAGGTGTAATACCTCATACTTTAGTATGAAATTTTCAATCCCGAAAACTCGCTTGTCAAAGCGAGGAGCGCAATACTGCGGACTTTAGTCCGTAGATAGCTCCGAGTAGCGAGTTTTCGTTATTTTTGGTAATTTCAGTTGATACCTTTTCACCCAACATAGAAAATATAAGCTCTAAATCATCCATGTGATCCCGTAAATTTTCTTTTTTTAATCCCTTGAACTTTTTGTACTTGCTCGGAGTCATGCCAAAAGTCGCTTTTGATATTTCTGCTGTAAGAATCGAGTATTCTCTTTCTTTTTTTACTCCTCTTTTTCCCCATTCATCTGTAAGTTCATCCCTTACAGCAATACCTCTTACCCTTTTCTCAATCCAGTTATTAGAATAACCTTTTGCCTTGTATAGTTTCTTCATTCTTTTTTGAGCAAGTTCAGGATTTTCTATCTCTTGTACCCTGTCATAGCCTACTTTTGCAAGCCATTGTTTGAATGGCTCTGCTTTAGGGGAAGGGATTGATTGTATAATTCTGAATGCTCCTTCTGTATTGGTACAATTCATTTTTTGTTTTCCACCAGCAGTATCAATTAAAAGGGTATGTACAATTTGTACCCACCCTTTAGATAAAGATTCATCTCTTTGTTTCATCTTGCTAATATATTGCTTTGGATCTTTAGAATCAGTTAAAGCAGACACTATATCTTCTATAACAAACCACCATTCATTATTAAACCAAGTTCTTCTTATTCTTTTGCCTTGGAAAACAACAAGAGCATTTTCTTGTATTTTGTTTTGATCTGTCATTTTTAAGTTTGTTTGAGTATATCAAGTGATACAGCAAGTTTGTCTCCAAGTTCTGAAATCATAGAGATAACCAGCCAGTCTGCTTCTTTGAGTAATTCATTATAGTCTTTTTTTATTTTATCCCATACAGCATTCTCTATTTCCCTATAATTGATATGCAGTTGCATATATTTATTTCTTTTTTTTAAATCTATAAATAATGGTTTTTTGATATTTATATCAAATGTATTAACAACTTCAAATTTCTTACCTATATCCCTCAACGAAAATGAAGCATATCCTGTTTTTAAAAAGAGGTATTCTTCCTTATTTTTCATATTTCTATTACCTTTTTTTAATCAAAAAATCTTTTTTCAGGATTAGTCAAGAAATTGTCAATGTCATGCTTGTAATAAAAAGTATTTCCTTTTTTTTCAATTTTTGCAGTCTGTCCTTCCATGAATTTCTTGAATGCCTGTAAAAGATAAATTTTAACTTCTTTTTCTGTTAAACAGTTTTTCTTTTTCATATATTAAAAATAGTTTTATTCTTTATATATCTTACGGGGGCAATTGTCCAGTGACCAGTGGTTTTTTGGTTTTTCTTTCAAATTACCATTATCCTTTTTATGTCATTCTCCTACACAAATTTTAATCCTGAAATTTATCAACTTGTTGATAAGCTTGAAAATCTTTGATTTTTGTTGGGTAAAAAAGCTGTTTTATTGCTGCTTATTTTATGTTGTCCTGAACTTCTGATTGAGGTAGCAGATTTTATATAGTACTTAGTCCCTGTATTAGAAATGCAGGAAAACTCGACGACAATCTTTGGAATAAGATTGCCCAGAGACGCTGAAATTTTCCATGCAGATAAAAATGCAGATACTTGCATCAAAGTTTACAAGGCATTAGAATTTCAATGTCTTGGGGCTGAAGAACTGAACCGCTGTTTAGAATAAATGCCCTTACAAACCAGTCAATATCATTTATATAGTGATGGGATTGAAGACTTTGTTTCTCGTCGATAAAATAGTTGTTGATAAAAATATTCTGTCCACAACTTCTGAAGAGAACTTTTCGGAAGTTCAAGCAAGGAGATTTATAAATGAAATTGCCACATCCATATAGGAAATATTGTTTTTACTACATCAAGGTAGTTAAAACCGAAACCTTTAAATACTACTATAAACTCTCTAATATAAGCAAATAAGTATTTTTGAGGAAAAAAATGGCTTTAGAAGGAATTGTAAACCAAAGAGGAAATCTGTTTGACAGTTTCCAGGAATTAGATCCTGCTACAATACAGCATTCTGATGAGATAATGAAAGACAGGCAGGCTGATGAAAATTTAAGAGGTAAATGTTTCTATACAGCAGACCATGCTTTATACAGGGTTGAAGATGATGAAGCTGTTCTTTATCTTGGCAGAGAAGATACAAACCCTATTTTTAAGAATATCAAAGAAGCAACAGAGCAGCTGATTAATGAGGGAAATTACATTCCTGAGAAAGAAGATATTGAAGATGTTGTCAATGCAGAAAGCACATTAAGAGTTAAGATTTCAGACCTTGAATTAGAAGGAGATGGAGAATATGGCTATTTTGAGATTGACACTAAAAATTATGATAAATTGAATGATTCCCAGAGAGCTTTTGCAGAAAGAGTCTATGGAGAAGGGAAAGATTTTGAAAAAAGCATGAAGATGCTAAAAAAAGCTGATATTTCAACAACAAGAATCTATGTTTTGAATTCTGATTATGTAAAAGATAATGCTAAAGAAGGAGGTGTCCTTAGCCGGGCTTGTTGGCTCGGCAGCTTCGACGACTATTTCAATTTCGTTGCCGACGACAGGAATGTCGATGACAACGATTGGCTGCGTGGGGTACCAAGAATCGCCGAAGGCGACGCAAAAAATCTTGGATCTTCAGAGATAATGGATTATCTTTCGCAAAATCCTGTTCAAGATGAAAAGTTTGCAGCTGGATTGCTGAAAGCTGCTAATGAATTTTATAAAACAGAATTAAAGAGTAAAGTTTATTAACTTGTTTATTGATTTTCTTTATTTGTCTCAGCATAGCTTCTTTGTGGAGTGGTGCTGGACTACATGCTCTTTTGCCACGGCAAGCAATTGTCATAAAGTACAGCTGTGACACATAGTTTTCGAACTATATGGCTGAAACAGCAGTGAAATAAAATGCAGAAGAGCTACTTGTTAGCCGGGCTTGTTGGCTCAACAACTTCAACAACAATTTCAATTTCAATGCCAACAACAGGAATGTCAATAACAACAATTGGCTGCGTGGAATAGCCCAGAATGTGCTGAGACATTTTATAATGATAAGGGATTTATGGGGTGAGCTTTGTTCTTATGAAAACCTAGGGCTTGCCTACAAGAAAGCAAGAAAACACAAGACAACAAAAGATTATGTCATCAAGTTTGAAGAGAATCTGAAGGAAAATCTTTTACAGCTTCACTCTGAACTAATATTTCATTCTTATTCCCCAAAACCCTTAGTAAGTTTTATCATAAGAGATCCAAAAACAAGAAAAATATCTAAATCTGATTTCAGAGACAGAGTTATTCACCATGCATTGTGTAACATTATAGAGCCTATCTTTGAGAAATCATTTATTTATGATTCTTATGCCAACAGAAAAGGCAAAGGCCCGTTAAAAGCTGTTGAACGATTTGATTATTTCAAAAGAAAAGCATCCAGAAATAATTCAAGAAAATGCTATGTTCTCAAATGTGATATCAGGAAATATTTTGATAATGTCAATCATAATATCTTAATTAATGTAATAAGAAATAGAATAAAAGACAAAAGGATATTGTGGCTAATAAGAAAAATTCTTTATAACTGCGCTGGGGGGGGGGGCGAACCAGTTTGGGGATGCCTTTGGGCAATCTGACAAGCCAGTTTTTTGCTAATATTTACCTTAATGAGCTTGACCAGTTTGTCAAGCATAAACTAAAAGCCAAATATTACATAAGATATGTTGATGATTTTGCAATAATTCATCACAACAGAGAACTTTTGGAACAATATAAGTCAAAGATAAATTGCTTCCTCCAAAGCAAATTAAAGATAGATCTTCATCCTGACAAATCAAAGATAACCCTGCTGGGAAGGAGATTAAATTTTTTAGGATTTAGGGTGTTTTACTTTTACAGGCTTCTAAAGAAACAAAATATAAACAAGATGAAGAAGAAATATATTGATCTAAAATATAGGTTTAGGAAAGGAAAAATCAATTATGACAACCTATATGATTTTATGGAGGGGTGGATTGCTTATTCAAATAACGCAGACACATACAATCTAAGAAAAAGATTTCTCCAATCATTCGAAAAGGAATTTGCCGGAAAAATGTCAATGAAAGAGATAAACCGGCTTAGCAAAGAAGCTTAAATTTTTCCCTAAACTTGCTAAGGTCTTCACTGCTTATGCTTTTTACAATAGTTTTTAACTCCAGAACAAAATCTTCAGCATCTTTCAATAGTTGTTCTGCTGCATCTTTGGTTATTTCATCATCATCTGTTACATAATACTGCCTGTCAATCCTTTCTTTCTTTGCTTCAGAGATTATCTTAAACAATTCTTCCTTGTCAAACAAAAATTTAAGCAGCAAAATTGATCCTGAATGGTTCTCGCATTTTACTCCAGTTTTGAAGAGCAGCGCAGTAAGAGAGTCATACATTGCATAATAAGACATGCTTACTGAATTTTCAAGTAATTCATTCTGAAGCAGCAGCCTGGATGATTTTATGCAGTTGTCTGCTTTCTCCAGATAAGACTGGCAAATTTCCTCAGAAGGTTCAACTAGTTCAAGTTTTTCTTCTTTCTTAAGCTTGCTCAAAAAATTTACTTTTTTCATAAAAATCTTCAACTCCTCTTATTATGGTGTGATTTTTAATTATTTCCTTTATCAATAAAGATTTTGCGTCAAAACTGCCTATCTTCACTCTTATTTTTGAATTGATATTCTCAACTAATTTTTTAACGTTCCTGTTTCTTGTATCAATGTAAATATCAATATCACTGCTTTCTTTTTCCAGCCCTTTTGCATAAGAGCCAAACAGCATTATAAGCTTTTCATCTGTCTTATCAATTATCTCTTCAAAAATAATGCCTAATTTAGGATATTTTTTTAAAATCTTAACAAGCTTGTTCAGCTCTGCTTCATACACATAGCTTCTTGAAATTATGTTCTTTTTAAGGAAGAATATCCTGTTTTTTCCCTCTTTTTTTGAATCAACTATATTGTCTTTTTTAAGGGCATTTAGCTTTCTCAATACAGTGGAATGGGATTCCCCTAATTTTTTGGCGATGCCTCTAACATGATTTTTCTCTTTAATCAGCAATTCGATTATATCCATTTTAATATTGTTTCTTTTTTGAACCATATGGACTACTAATGAACCAATTGTATATAAACCTTTCGTTTTGTACAATATATGTCATTCTCCTGCACAATTTTTAGTCCAGAACTTCTGAAACTTAGCAACTTGTTGATAAGCTCAAAAATCTTTGATTTTTGTTGGGTAAAAATGCTGTTTTCTTGCTGCTATTTTTATGTTGTCCTGAACTTCTGATACTTAGCAAAAACTTGTTTTTGATAAGCTTGAAAAATCGTCGAGATTTTTCATTGGGAGTAGCAGAGTTTATATAGGAGTAGCTCTTTATAGTCGACATGCAAGGAAAACTCGACGACAATCTTTGGAATAAGATTGCCCAGACACACTAAGATTTTCCATGCAGATACAAAGGCAGAAACCAGCACCAAAATATCTCAAAGCAAGAAATATTATTGTTTTGGGACTGCAGAGCAGGACTTCTGATTAGAATAAATATCAGAAACTGGCGAGGATGTTTTTAGTATAAAGCGTTTTTGCTTTCTGGAAAGCTTATTCTGATTACGCAGTGTGGATTTTTTATTAGATATATTTATAAATATCTTTATTTTTCTATTGTATTATGCAGCATGAAAAAGTAAATAAAGAAATATTTAACTGTAAAAAATGCGGAAATGTTATCGGGAGCCACAACCAATATCTTCATGAAGGTATGTGTGACAATTGTTATTTTAATGAATATTTCCCTGATGATGCACAAATTTTTGAAACAAACATCAATAAAATTAAAAAAGGGTGCAAAAGAAATAAAAAGAATAATTTAAGATTTTATAATTTTATAAAAAACAAAGGAATTAATCAAGAAGAGTTTACAAAGATATTGAATGAGGTAACAGAAAAGATTGATTGTACTGCCTGTGCAAACTGCTGCAAGGAAATTAATCCTATTTTGAAAAAGAAGGACATAGGCAGAATATTGAAAAAACTTAAAATAGGAGAGGAAGAATTCTTAAAAAAATACACAAAATCAGACAAAAATGCAAATATAGTATTTAACAAAATGCCCTGCCCTTTCCTTAAAGAAAATAAATGTCAAATATATGATTCAAGACCTGATGACTGTAAAAATTTTCCAAATCTTGATAAAAGTTTTGCTGAAAAACGCATTCAATTTTTTTCAAACGCAGAAAATTGTCCAATAGTGTTCAATGTTCTTGAAAATTCAAAACAGGAATTTTTAGAAGATATTTATGCTTTTGAAAATCCAATAGGCGGGTGATAATTATGGGATTAGAAAAAAAAGAAATTGAAGATTTTTTTAAACTGCATAGGCATCTGATGTTTTTTGCCAACACTAAAAAAAATTTAATTAAAAATATATCTTCAATTGATGATTTTAAAGGCCCGATACTTGAACAAATAGTTAAATTAAGAAATTACGTGGTAAAAAATCCAGAATTAATCGATGAATTTACTTCTAAGAACCCATTTAATTTGCAAGAGGATGAACTTGAAACCATAAAAGGATGGAAAAAAGGAGTCCATGGAATGTTGTTTATAGTGAAATATGACGGCGAATTGACTGTTTTTTACCACCCCGAAACAAAAAAATGCTATGGTGCCTTATATTTATTAGACCCCATCAAAGATTTAGTAGGGTCACGCCTTCCAGTGATAGTTGAAACATGGCTGATACCCTATAAAGGTAAAATAATATATGACAGCATTATTGCGCCATATAATATATCTATGGGCAGGGGTATGAGAAATTCAGTGAAATCCGAATATGAAGAATCGATCTTAAGAAATGGTATAATAACTTCATTTGATAGTACTAAAGAAAAAACAACTTCTGATTCTGAACTTTTAAAGTTTTATATGAAATCTGAAGCAAACCGGGAAAGATATTGGAAAGAGATTGATAGATTAAGTAAAAAGCCTGAATTAGCTTCAATTTATAATCAAGAAGTTGGAAGAATAGACAGCAGATACATTAAAAAAATGTTAAAAACAGGCGGCGTTAAAAATGGGTGGTTCGGTGTTTTTAATGGGGTTGTTGTTGCAAGCGGCAGAAATAAAAAAGAGCTTTTAGAAAATATCGAGAATATTTTGCCTGATAAAAAAGAATTGGTTTTTGTTTTCAAAGTTTAAAATAGAAGAAAAATATCAGGCAGCTTTTGGAAAACAACAATATTTGGGCGTTGCGCGGAAACTAGCTGGCTTTAGCCAGCTTATTAAAATAAGATAACCTT
>CAZFSZ010000024.1:0-14614 GCA_964521755.1 uncultured Methanosarcinales archaeon
TACCTGAATTTCTTTATACTTGTCTGCCCTTTTCTTGTGCCTTTTGGAATTATCTTAATCTTTTGTCCAACCTGTTCTTTTATGTTTAATGATGTCTTTTTTCCTATAAGATGTATAAGATCAGATATTTCTGCTTTTTTAACTGTTTTGATATCTTTTATACCTGCATTAAAAAGCTTTCTTGCTCTTACTCTTCCAATATTTTTTAATCTTAATAATGGGAGGAGCTCTTCTTTGGCACCATGCTTTAGCCGTAACCTTAGTTTGATTATCTCTTTTATTATCTTTTTTTGTTTTAGCATCCTGGTTAGCTCTTCTGTACAGTACAGCAGCCAATCAGCCAGGCTTAATTTTATCCTTGTTTCTCCTGGTCTTATGTTGTATGTTTCAAGGAGGTATTCCTCTTCTTTTTCATTTACCCATTCTTTGAAAAACATGGCTGTTTTAACTGAGTTAAGGTATTCGTCATAATCAGGGCCATACATCTGCATTACCTCCAGCAGATGATCTGACTGCTGCAGCAGTTCTTCTTCTATAATATCATGTTCTTTTGTCCTTACTCTTAGCAAAGGTCTCATCTCTAATGTGTGGGATATTATTTGCAGGAAAGAGAATTCATTGATTTCTTTTTTTGCTGCTTTATTGATAGATTCAATCAGAAAATGAGCAGTCAATGGATCAATATAGAGTTCTGCGATTCTTTTTCCTATTAATGTTGGCTCATATTTGTAATCATAGATCTCTGCTGCTGAATGAAAAATTTCAGATTCTTCACCAGAGCTGTTTTTCTGTTTTTCTTTGCTTTTTATGAACTTGTACTCTTCCAACAGCCCCAGCATCCTTCTTATTATTGAGCTTAATTTTGACATGTCCTGGTATTGGTAAGCCCAGAATGTTTTTGAGAAGAAATCAATCATATCTTTTTCAGTTTTTACAAACCCGCCTGCAATCAATGAAAGGACATAAGTTCTTAGTACTGGTTCAACTGCAAGCTTTGAGAATATCTCTTCTGGTTTTCCCTTTACATATCTGTTTAAAATTTCTTTTTTTGCAGACTCTGTTTTTGCTATTGCGATAGCTTCTCCATGAGAATCAAATTTTGGACGGCCTGCTCTGCCAGCCATCTGCAGATACTCTAAAGTAGGAATCCACTGCAAACCTCTGTGGCTGTATCTTCTGAGGTTCTTCATTATTGCCCTGAAAGCTGGAAGATCCAGTCCAAAAGAATTGTGTATTATAAAACCATTTGCCACAAACATATGGCCATTTTTAGGATTATTCGGCAAAACAACATCATAAACATTTTTTTCACATTCTACTTTTTTTACTCCTCTGATTTTATCCCAGAAAATATCTCCTTCGAAATCAGAATCTCTCCACCCTTTTTTTATAACAAAATCTAATTTTTTTTTACATAAAGGGCATTTTTGAATCCTGAAAAATTCCTCAATTCCTTTATCTTTGCTTATTAAATTTTTATAAATCCATTTTCCCAGTCTATTTAAGCTCCAATAGTATTCTGTTTTGCTTCTAGTGCCAATCCTTCTTTTCTTGATTAACTCATAATGGTGATTTAGTCTTCTCTCTTTCTTTTTTGGTTCGTGATTGAGAATCTTTTTCAATTCTCTTGAGCCAAGCTCTTCTTTTTTAGCAAGCAGTTTAATAATTTTTAATTTGATTTTTCCCCATTTTTTTTGCTCTTTTGTTCTACCTGAAAATAAATCCATATATAATCTATATTTACAGTTATTACAGGAAATGTAATTGATATTTGAACAAAGTCTAGCAACTAAATTAAAAAGAGCTTTTTGTTTTCTTTTGATATTAAATCCTATAAAGCTATAGAAATCTAATATACTCTTTTTTTGATGAATATTTATCTCAAAACAAGGAACAGTTTTATAATCCTTTCCATACATATTCACAGTTCCTGCTTTTTTAATTCTTATTGTTGAGACTATACCAAACCTTAATAATAATTTTTGTGTTTGTTTGATTAATCTTTCTGAAATATTGATGAATCCAGGACCAAATTTTTTATTTACATATCCATCTGTATCAAATAATCCTCTTAACAAAGAAGCAGTATTTTTTAAATTCATATTCATTAGTTTTTTAGAGATGTGCTTTTTTTCTCTTTTTTCTACTCCACATCTTGCCAGAAATTCTCTAAACCATTTATTTTTTCCTAAAACTAATTGAGGAGTTCCATGATATGTCTTTGTTTTTCTGCAATTAAGTTTTAATTGTTTACAGAAATTAGAGATTTTAGAGAACACTTCTTCGTCAATTCCTACAATAGATGGAGATCCTTTATATTTAATCTTTTTATTTATTGTTTCTGCTCCAGAATAGCCATCCCCAAGCATCAACCCAATAAAGTAAGATAATTTTGGACCAAATTTATAATCTACAGAGTTGATTTTATTATCTTTTACAAAACTTTTTATCGATGGTGTTGATGTATTTGTAATGTTTAGTTTTCTAATTGTAGCTATTTTATCACTCTTTTTAATATTTTCAGCTTTTAAAATTACTTTTTTATTTTTTCTTTTAACAAGCATTTTATGATTTGGTGTAACTTTAATTGAATAACCCGAAACTGAAGAAATTTGAATAAGTTCTAAAGAATTCTCAATCTGTTGAACTTTTTGTGCTTTCATACTTATTAACTTATTTTTGGAAAGCACAAAAATTGATTTGGAATTATTAAACTTAGAAACTTCGGTTTCAGATGTTCCATGCCAAATGTTTGTGTCTTTGGAAATACATAGTGTTGGTGTGCATGCAATTATCTTTATCTTTCCTGTTCTAAAATTATCTTCAATAATCTCTTTTTGTTTGTGGGTCAATCCTGAATGGTGAAAAGCTGTTCCTTTTCTGGTGCATTTAGCAAGCCTTTTGCACTGTTTTGTAGGGCTTGACAAGACATTTAATATATCTTCTGAAAGTTTTTTTAGCTCTTTGCCGGGGTTTTTTATATGTTTAGAGATATCTTCAGCTGTCTTTTCTGCAGAGCGTTTTGTGTTTGTGAATATCAAAGCCTGTTTTTCTTTTTTTATAGTGTCTAAAGCCAGGTCAATAGTCAAGTCTTTTGTTTTATGTTCTATAAGAATTTCTTTTTCAGACATGAAGAAATAAAAAGAAAGATGTTTTATAAGGTTTACTTAAACAATCGTTAATGTATGTTTTTTAGGTTTTGTTTCTGCTTCCTTCTTTTCAGGCTCAGTTTTTTCAACTACTTTAGGAATTACTTTGTTTATTGGTTTTTCTACTGCTTCTATATTCCATGTTTTTGTTATTGATTTATCTCCGTCACTTACAATCAATTTTATTTTTTTATCTCCAGCAGAAGTGAAGGTTCTTTTTAGTCCAGGTGTGCTGTTGGTTATTTCATCAAAGAATCCAAGTTTCCAAGTATAGGTCAATTCTTCATTATCAGGATCTTCTGCTTCTGCTTTAAATAATACAGGGAATCCCGTGTATACTCTTATTGAAGCTGCTGGCGATGTTTTTATAAATTCAGGAGCTCTGTTTTTGTTTTTGACAGAGATTGTCATTTCTTTAGATGTTGTTGATTCCTGGTCAGAAGCAGTAAAATTAAGCTTATATGTGATTTTACCTCCTCTATAATCAATGGTTTCGTAATCAGGAGTCCAGGTAAATTTATTGTTCTCAAATCTAGCTCCTACAGGAAGCTCTTCGATTGAAAGCTCTATAGGGTCTCCATCAGGATCATTTACTACAGGGGATATCACTACATCTTCTCCCTCATTAATCTCTATAGGTTTTATATCTTCAAATACAGGAGCTCTGTTTATATTTTTAACAACCACTTTTACTTTCTGGATATCATGGATTTTTCCGTCAGAAGCAGTTATGTTGATAGAGTATGTTCCTGCATCTTTATAACCTGTTTTCCATACTCCATCGTCACCGACAGGATCTGAGATTGTAAATTTAACCCTGTCATTGTCTTTTTCTACCGCCTGCGGGTTTATAATTACTGTTTCCCCTTCATTTATGTATAAATCTTCTTTTTCCAGCAGTATTGGGGCCCTATTAACATTCTGTACAGTTATTCTTGCTTTTTGGCTGGCTGATTTTTCTTTTCCAGATGCAGTAAATCTTATCTCAAATATTTTTTGATTTCCATATACTAAATTATCTATGTGCAGAAACTTTAATATCTTTGTTGACCAGTGTTTTGGTTTTATCAGTGTTTCATAGCTGGTCTCAAATGTAAATTTGTTTTCATCTAGTGAAGCTCCAGGAGGAAGATTTTCAGCTGAGAAATTTATTTCGTCTCCGTCAGGATCGTGTGCTTCAAGATTTATCTCTATAGTTTCTCCTTCTTTTATTGTTATATCACCTATCTCTTCAAATTCAGGAGCCCTGTCAACATCTTTTACAATTACATTGAATATCTCTTTAAGCTCTTCTTTGTTATCTGATATGGTCAATTCAATCTCATGTGTTCCTGCATCTTCATATGTTGTTTGCCATTCTTTGTCATCTCCTACAGGTTCAGAGATACTATATCTTATATCATCCCCATCAGGGTCAGTAATTTTAAATTCTATCTTAACCAAGTCCCCTTCATTAACTATGATATCTTTTATATCTTCAATTACTGGAAGTCTGTTTTTATCTAGAATTTCTATATTCCATTTAACACCTATTTTTATCTTTCCGTCTGATACAGCCCCTTTTAAAGTATAGTCTCCTGCAGATTCAAAATCAGGAGAATATACAAATACTTTATCAGTAGATACTACTTCTTTGTTTAATTCCCAGCTGTATTCCAAGTTTTCATTATCAAGGTCTTTTGCAGATATTGTAAATGTTTTTTCTTCTCCTTCGTATATCTCAACGTCTTTTTTAGGAGAATATTCTGTTATTTCAGGATCCTGGTTAACATCTTTTATTATAACTGAAACTTTCTGGGATACAGGTTCATGAAGATTGTCTGTGGCAGTAACTGTTATTATGTATTCTCCTGCATCCTGGTGAGTTGTTTCCCATATTCCGTCGTCTCCAATTGGTTCATAGATTGAATAAGTTATCTCATCGCCTTCTTCGTCCTCTGCTCGCGGCTCTATTATTATAATGTCTCCTTCATCTGCTACAATGTCGCTTAACTCTTCAAGTACAGGCGGCCTGTTTGATTTGTGGACTATCAATAAAACTTCTTTTGTAACTTCTGTTTTACCATCTGATACAATTATGTCAATATTATATTCTCCTACATCTCCATAATCTGTCTGCCACTGGCCGTTTTTATCCAATGGGGATTCATATATATAAGAAAGTGTGTCTTCATCAGCATCAGATGCGGATACATGGAGATTTACAAAGTCACCTTCATTTACTTCGATCACTTTATCTTCAGCTAAAACAATTAAACTAACAAGAATAATACATGTCAACAAAATCATGATTTTATTGTGGGTTTTCATTGTAATTAACGCTTAAGTTCTCTAAACCCTCTTTTGATTTAAATAAAAAGAAAAAAAATAATCTTAACCAAGTACAATATCCTCAATAACCGGAGCAATATTTACGTCGTTAACTGTTATCTTTACTTCTTCTGTAGTTGTGGTTGTTCCGTCATTTGCTTCAACAGTTATTGTATATTCGCCATGGTCTGTGTATCCTGTTTCCCAGATTCCATCGTTTCCAACAGGCTCTGCAATAGTCAATTCAATCTCATCTTTGTTAAGATCTGTTACAACAGGTGAAAGCACAATCTTTTCTCCTTCGTCTATAGTTATCTCTTTTTCAAGATTCTCAATAACTGGAGCAACGTTTTTCTTTTTAACAGAAACTAATACTTTTTTAACAGTCTCTAGTTCTCCATCTGTTGCAGTTATTTCAACTGTATAGTCACCGGCATCCTGGTATCCAAGATTCCATTCACCGTCTTCTCCAACAGGGTCAGATATTGATAATTCTACATCGTCCCCATTTGGATCTGTTGCAGTTGGTGTTAGTACTAAAATGTCTCCTTCTTCTACTTCAATATTGTCAGGAACATCTGTTATTTTTGGGGCAACATTAACTCTTTCTACAACAAGCAGAACTTTTCTGGTTGTTTCCAGTTTTCCGTCTGATGCAGTTACAGTTATAAGATATTCTCCCGCATCCCCATAATCTGTCTGCCATCTTCCGTTTTCATCCAAAGGTTCACTGAACGTATAGGCAATGTCGTCTTCGTCAGCGTCTTTTGCTTTTGGCTTTAAATTAACTTCTTCATTTTCTTTGACAGATATTTCAATAGGTGTTTTTTTTGGTTTTTCTTCATCTAAATCTTCCATATCTTCTTCAACATCTTCAATTATTTCTTTATCCCCCATATCTTCTTCAATATCTTTAATGTCATCTTCAATCTCTTCCAATATCTCTTTTTCTTCTAATAAAGAATATGATTTATTTTCTTCAATTCCTGTTATATAATCAGAAATTGCACAACCATTTATTAGAAATATTATCATTAACAAACTTCCTATGAGTAAACTTTTCTTCATTATATTGCACCCCCGAATAAACGGTATTTTTTATTGTTATTTAGAGTGAATAATACTATGTTATTTAAAAAGTTTACTATTTTAAAATGGTGAAAATGTAGTGTTTTTTGTAACCAATTGGGTACGAATTATTGGCTTAAAATTTTTGAGAAAGATGATGGGCCCACCGAGATTTTCGTTAAACGAAGTTTTTTTCGTTTTATTTTGAACTCGGGACCACCCGATTTCTTAGCTTAAAGCATATCAGTCGGGCACTCTATTGTCCACGAAGCCAGCAAAGCTGATTCGTACCAGACTAAGCTATGGGCCCTTGAATGAAAAACGCCCTCGGCAAGATATCCGCACGAGTATCTGTGTGACACTGCGCTCTCGAACTTGCGACCCCGCGGTTTCAGCAATAATCTTTAACAGCCGCGTGCTCCACCTACTAAGCTACGAGGGCATCAAAGAATAAGGATTATGAATAATTTATAAAGGTTTTTATTTTAATTTCCTTTTTTTAGTTATACAAGCCGAATCATGGTGCTACTTATAAAAAATAATCAGAACAAATACAAATCAGATAAAATAAATAGCTATTGAAGTTAAAATACCAATTATTACACCAACTAAAACTTCTTTTGGCTTGTGGCCCAGAGAATAATGTACTTTTTGTATCTTAAGCTTTGATTTTTTTATAATCCTGTTTATTATTTTTCCTTCTTCTCCTGCTGTCCTTCTTACACCCATAGCATCTCTGATAACTATTGCCGCCAAAACCAAAGATATTATGCTTGAAGATGTTACTCCTTCAGTTAAAAATAATGTTATGGTCAAAGCAGTTACTGCAGAAGAGTGAGAGCTTGGCATGCCTCCTGTAAGAAATATATCCTTGAACTGTACTTTTTGCTTTTTTTTAATGACCAAGAAGTGGATCTTTATGAGTTGAGCAGCCAGCAATGAGATAAATATTGCAAGAAATATCTTGTTTGTAAACAATATTTTAAAGATTTGCAGTAAATTCATGTTTAATTGTTAATTTGTTTGATTTAATTAATTTTTCCATCATTTACTGATAGTTACATAAACTTAATCAATAATTTTATATACATATAAACTAATTTTTATTTATGACAAGGATAATAATCTATAATATAGAGTATGAAGAAGGTTTAGTCGGTCATTGGTATGATTATCTTAAGATATGGAAAATATTTTTTCCACCTCCTAAATTAAACCAGAAATTGATTGATTTTTTTAAGAAATTAAAACCAGATATACTTGCATTGATTGAAGTTGACAAGGGCTCCTTTAGAACAAAATACAAAGATATCCCTCAACTGATAGAGCACAAACTTAATTTTACAAGCTTGGTTGACTGGGTAAAATATCCTTTTGTATCTTTTCTGAGATTATTTCATTTTGCTCCTATCCTTAGCAAGCAAAGCAATGCTTTGATGTCCAGATATAGATTATATGATGTAAAGCACCACTTGTTCAAGGAAGGGACCAAAAGATCTGTTATTGAAGCTTCTGTTGACTGCCCTAAAAAAGTAACTTTGCTGGTCGCTCATCTGGCTTTGGGAGGGAAGACAAGGCAGAAGCAGCTGGATGAACTAGCTAAAATAGTCAAATGCATAAAAAATGAAGTTATACTGATGGGGGACTTTAATACATTTCATGGTTTCCATGAGCTGGATAAACTGATAAAAAAGACCCATCTGATAGATACAGCTAAATTGGATTACAGCAAGATCAAATTTACACAGCCAAGCTGGCACCCTATAAAGCGTATGGATTATATACTTGTTTCAAAAGGGATAAAAGTAAAGGATTACGAGGTTTTAGAAGCCAAATTTTCCGACCATCTTCCTGTTATGCTTGATTTTGAATTTAAATGATCAAACAATTTCTCCGACTATGCTCCTAAGCATATGGTCAGTTACTTTAATGTTATATAATTTTTTAAGCGGGACCCTTTTTTTGATACCTGCTATCAGAGGATATGTTCCTATCTGTCTTCCAAATGTTGTTTTGCCGTCATAGATTTCTGCTCTGATGTTTTTTAGGACCGTTTCTTTTGGAACCAAATTTTTTAATATAGGATAGTCTATTTCTTTTCTTATCTGGTTTCTCCATTTCCAGTAATATCTTTTGTTCTTTTTTATGAATTTGTTTCCAACTGTTTTGTATAAAGGAGTTCCTTCAAATATATCAACCTGTCTTATGTTGATTCTTCTCAGCAATAAGTTTTCATCAAGAAACCTCTTTAACCATTTTAGATTATGTTTGTTTGTTGTTTTGGATTCTCCAATCAACCCATACAAGAGGTTGATTCCCGGCAGGAATCTTGGCATTCCATTTTTTCCTCTGGATTTCCCATATTTATTTAGTATTTTTACTGCCTTGTAAGTTGTTTCTGGATCTGAATTAAGGTTGTTCTGCTTTATAACTTTTGGATCAAATGATTCAACTCCAAAGGCAGCTGTGTTGCCTTCTGTGCAGTATTTTACTATCGCTTTAGTTATTTCAATCCCTTTTTTTGTTATAACTTTTCTTGGATTCACATTGTCTATATGCAGAACTTTTGGATTGAATTGTGTTTTTATGTCTTTAACTATCCCTATTGCCTGCGGATGGGAATAATAACAGGATTGTTTTCCAAGCCTGAAATATTCTGCTCCCTGTTTTTTTAGTGCTTTGATCTCTTTTAGAATGTCTGCTTTTTTTCTGAAAGAAAGTTTGTTTTTTATAGGCTCTGTACAGAAGCTGCAGTGTGTTTTTCTAGAGCAGCCTTTTGAAGTTTCTAATTCTATTATTCTTAAATCAGGAATTTGCTTAAGGATTTCAGAGCCTTTTACTGCAAAGTTTTTTATCTTTTCATAAGTAAAATTGAATTCTTTTATTTGGTTGAAGTTTGAAAGATCTGCTTTTTCAAAGAATTTTCCCCCTTCTGCAGAAGTTCCGTGGAAAGCGGGGCCAGTTAAAGTTTTTTTGCAGTTTAGGTTCTTGGTCAATCTTATTATCTCTTTTAATGTTCCAGGCACTGCATAAAGATATTTACCAGGGGTGTGGATCCCAGCGATGATTATTAATTCAGATGTGTTTTCAAGAACCAGTTTGATGTTTTTGAAATTATTTGTTAGATTATAAGTTTTGATGTCGGTTTTTTGAGATGGTTTTGGTTTTTTGTTTACATCTTTACCTTTTTTGAATGCTCTTAGATCATCTATTGTTATGTATCTTGGAATCTCTTCCAGGCTGCCGGCTATATATCTCGGATATACCCCCAGATAAGGCGGAACTCCCAGGCCAGCAGGCTCGTCTGTATAGCAGTCTAATATTGTTTGCATACCGATGGAAAAGATTATATATGATTAAAAACCTTTGTTTTTTTATGGAAAAAAACATCAATGTTCCCAATGCTTTGGCTGTTTTAAGGCTTTTTTTAGCTCCTATAATAATGTATTTTATCCTTAATTCTATGAATAATACAGCGTTGGTTTTTTTTATAATCGCATTAGCTACTGATTTTTTAGATGGGATGATTTCCAGGAAATACAACATTGTCACAAGATTCGGAGAGGTATTGGATCCTATCTCAGACAAGATATTATTTGGATTTACTTTGTTTGCAATACTGATAAAGAATGATTATCTTTTTTGGATATTGGTTTTTGGAATTTTTGTTGTTATATATACCATAGGATATATAATTTTCATAGATAAAAATATGAAAGTTAGGAATTTGGGAAGATTTTTTATTATAGTAGACGCATTATTGGTTGTTTTGATGATATATGGTTTTGTAAATGATTTAATATTTTTTATGTTTTTAATATCTTTGACAATACCTGCGGTGATGTATCTTATTGAGATGATAAAAAAATGATGTATTTTATCCTGCAATGTATATATTTTATGCTGCCAGCTTATTTTGCAAATATGGCTCCTGTAATCTTCAAAAAAATAGATATTTTAGATAAACCAATAAATGAAAAATTGCTGGGAAGCCACAAGACATGGAGGGGCCTTTTTTTTGGGGTCCTTGCAGGGATTGTTATAGCTTATATTCAGTTTATTTTGCAAAGATATGATTTGTTTTCAGATTTAGTTTTTTTTGATTATTCAAACTGGCTTGCTTTGGGGTTTTTATTGGGATTTGGTGCTTTGTTTGGAGATATAGTCAAAAGTTTTTTCAAGAGAAGGGTAGGAATAAAACCCGGAAAAAGATTTATTCCATGGGATCAGCTGGATTATTCTATCGGAAGTTTATTATTGGTATGGATATTTTATACATTGACATGGAAGATAGTTATTACAGTCATTTTAGTTAATTTTATACTCCATATATTTGTCAACCATCTGGCCTATTATCTAGGGTTAAGAGAAGTTAAATGGTAGTTTTTCTTAAAAACACAATAAAATTTATATAATTCATTATTATCCATTATATTATGCATCTAGCTGATAAGATTACAATCTCAAGGATATTTTTACTTCCTTTTATGTGGTTTTTTGCTCTTTCAAACTATCATAATCTTTTGATCTTTTTTTTGATAATCTTTCTTCTTGGAGATATTCTTGACGGATATTTTGCAAGGAAATTCAAGCATGAGAAAGATTTTGGAAGTATGCTTGATGGTACAGCAGATGTACTGCTTTATTCTTCAGTATTGATATGGTCTTATTTGTTTTATCCTGAATTATATATCCAGAACAAATATATGATATTTTCCCTGATAATATTTTTGACTCTTCCTTTCATAATTTCTCTTGTAAAATACAATAAAATAATCTTTTTTCATTTATTTTCAAGCAAGGCGCTTGCATTGCTTATCTACATTTCATTCCTGGTTCTTGTATTATATGAACAACTTATTGAAGTTGTCGGTATTATACTGGTTTTATCTATTGTGTGGAATACCTTAGAGAGGATTATGGTTCTTTTGTCAAGCAAAAAATTAGATCCGGACCTTAAGTCTGTTTTTAATCTTAATCAGAAATGATATTTTATAATTTATCTTCTTTGTTTTTATTTAATCTAATGTCTATCTTCTTAATCTTAAATGGAGAAACCATCAATACAGCAAGCACGATATAGACATAGACAAAATAATTCAAAGGAAATCTTAAAAAATAGAGCAAAGGAATCAATATCCCGTTTGTAGTTATAGGTATTCCCCTGAAATAATCCTGCTTTTTTGATATATTATATCTGGCAAGCCTTAGAACTCCTGCAGCTATAAAGACAAAGAAGGTTATAGTCAGGAAGATGTTATTGGTAACTTGATTCAACAAAGCATAGCCAAACATAGAAGGGGCAACTCCAAATGAGATTATATCAGACAATGAGTCAAGCTGTTTTCCAAAATTACCTTCTCTTTTTATAAGCCTTGCAATTTTTCCGTCAATTCCGTCAAATAAAACACATAAAAGCAGGAATACTGCTGCAGCATTAAATTTTCCAATATATGAATTATAAATAGAAGCAAGACCGCAAAATAGATTAAGCAAACTGAACAAGTCAGGAAGTTTTATCAATTTATACATTTTAATCAGTATGAAGCAAGTATTGTTTTTCCTGCTTTTACTTTTTGGCCTTTTTTAACCTTTAGTTTTATATTTTTAGGGACAATCATAGTTACCTGGCTTCCCATATTAATCAACCCAACCCTTTCCCCTTTAATTATTTTTTGGTTTTTTTTAACATAGCATCTTATTCTTCTCGCAATGAATCCAGCTATCTGTATCATCTTTATTTTTCCCAATTTTTTGTTTTTTATGATTATCTCGTTTTTTTCATTTTCCAAAGCATCCAGATTATAGGCGGGAAGGAATTTTCCTTTTGTGTGTTTTGTAGATATTACTTTTCCTTCAACTGGGGCTCTATTTACATGAACATCAAACAAAGACATGAATATTGAAATTAAATATCCTTCTTTTAATGTGTCTTTGACCAAAGCATTTATCTTTCCTATATTTCCTTTTTTGATCTTTATCTTGTCTTTTTTTATGGGAATTATGCTTATTATCTTTCCGTCAGCAGGCGAAACTATGTTTTTTCCTTTTGGGGTTGTTCTTCCAGGATCTCTCAGGAAATAAAATTTCCAGAAAGCCATAAATAAAATGAATAAAACTGCAAGAACCAATATTGTTGTGATCATTATCTGGAGAATCATTATTTTTTTAACAGCATACAATGTTTATATATTTTTCTATGAAGTAGGTTTAGCAAACTTTTTAAAGTATTCACTTATCTTAAATCTATGGCAAGAGTTTTTGTGACAGATGCAGAACAGGGAAGGATACCTCTTAATGTCACTAGGTCATTGGGTGCAAAGAAAATAAATGTTTTTAACGGAGGGTACCTCAATATTGCTCCTGTATACTTTTCAAGATACAGCAGTAAAAAGGCAGTCTACCCCAATATGGCTGAAAATCCAAAAAAGTTCAAGGAATTCATCTTCAGATATATCAAAGAAAATAAATTTGATGCGGTTTTTCCTGTAATGAACAAAAATGTATTGTTTTTCTCTAAGCATAAAAAAGAACTTTCAAAATATACAGCAGTTCCTTTGGTTGACTACAAAATTATGATAAAAGCTATGGACAAGGGAAAGATAATGAAATTTGCTGAAAAGATAGGCATACCACATCCAGAAACATATTATCCTGATAAAAGCGATGACCTAAAAAAAGCAATAAAGAATCTTGATTTTCCGGTTATTGTCAAGCCCAGAAGAAGTTCAGGTTCCAGGGGCGTAAAGATATGCAATTCTGTAAATGGGTTAAAAAAGACTTTTGCTGATATATCTAAAAATTATGGAAAGCCAATAATACAGGAATATATTCCTCAGGAAGGGGAGGCTATAGGTGTTTCCTGTCTGTTTGGCTATGATCACAAAGAAAAAGCAGTCTTCACCCATAAAAGATTAAGGCAGTATCCGATAAAAGGGGGCCCTAGTACATTGAGGCAAAGCATAAGGCATCCTGCTGCAGAGAAGATAGCTGTTAAACTTCTCAGGAAACTTAAGTGGTTTGGGCTTGCTATGGTAGAGTTCAAGGTCGATCCAAGGGACGGCAAGCCAAAGCTTATAGAGATAAATCCAAGATTCTGGGGAAGCCTTGCTCTTCCGATTGCAGCAGGAGTTGATTTTCCTTACCTTCTTTATAATCTTGCGGTAAAAAAGAAGGTTAAGCCAGTAAAGAAATATAAATTAGGGGTCAAGAGCAGATGGCTTGCAGGAGATTTTTTGTATTTGTTCTCTACAAAACACAAACTTAAATTTCTTCCAAAATTTTTAAATTTTTTTGAAAAAAACACATATTATGATGAATTTATGTACAGGGATTTTATGCCTTTATTTGGAAGGTTTTTATCTTTATTTTATGTATTTAACAGAAAATTAACCAAACAAGTATTCAGGGATATATGATCATATCTTTAGATATTTTTTTAATGAAGACCTTAACCTGTAGATTAATGAAAATGAGTTATTTCCTTTGATATTTGTTTTTTTGTTTTTTATAGCTTTTTTTAAGTTACCATCAAATTTAGTGTATGCTTTTCCAACTTCAGAAGAAAAATGAGAATCAGAACCGGCAGTTATCGGGAGCTTTAATTCTTTGGCTTTTATCTGTGCTTTGGTATTTTCAAAATTAAAAAGAGATCTTGCATTAAACCCTTCAATAGCATCAACTTTATTAAATGATTTATTGTCTGCTTTTTTTCTTATTCCTACCGCAAAAGGGTGGGCAATCACCGCAATTCCTTTTTGCTTTTTGATATCTTTTACAACTTTTTTGAATTTTCCAGGCTTTATCTCTTCTTTAAGATACAGTCCAAGAACTTCCCCTTTATCAGTCATGATCTCTTCCCCTATTATAACTTCAAAGTTTTTGTCTTTGTTTAATCTTTTTGTTTCCAATGCTCCTTTTATCGTGTTGTGGTCTGTCACTGCGATACCGTCCAGCCCTTTTTCTTTTGCTTTTTTCAGAAGTTTTTTCGGTTTAAGATCAGAACATCTAGAATAATGGGTGTGGATATGAAGATCGTATCTTTTCATAGATATGCTTTGCTGATTAATATTTATATAACTTTCTAT
>CAZFSZ010000025.1:0-12873 GCA_964521755.1 uncultured Methanosarcinales archaeon
GAATATAACACTTATTAAGCGAATATCGATAAGATAAAGCTTAATATGCTGGAATTCTTTGATTTCAGCATTGTTAAAAAGGTGTTATGGATCAAGGTTGTTTTGCCTTATCTTCTGGATTGTTCTTAAGGAATACTTCTTGTTTTTGTTGCTTTTGATTAAGATATCATCTTTTTGTTTGTTTTTGATATATGAAGAAAGGGTTATTTTGCTGACTAAATCAAATCAAAACGAAAATTATAAATATATAAAGGCCTTACTAAAAATAGAAATAGGGAAACAGAATAGGCGTTAAACCTCTGGTTTGATGCTGGGCGGTAGCGTATTTAATTTTTCTTTATCTTATAGAATCTGTGATTCTTATTAATAAATATCTTAATATCAGGTTTAACCAAATTATAGCAGACATAGGTTAAAGAAAGATATATATCTACAAAATGGTTTATTTCTTTTTTAGTCATGCCTTTTTTCTTTTCTTTTTTCAGCTCTTTTTCCTGCTCATATCTCCACTTTTTATGGAGTGAAGCAGAACTTGGCTGGAGCATGACATAGAAATCAATATATTTCCACAGTTGAATGTAAGGTTTTATGTGTTTTGTTAGGGCTTGTAGATGCTTTTTTTTATAGTCAATCTTTATATTGTGTTTTTTGCAGTGCTGGATTAATATTTTTGGAGTTATGTAGGGAAGGCCAAGGCACCAGCCTTCAAAGAAGACAAAATCCTGTTTCTGCTTTACTTTTGTCTTTCTTGAGATATCTCCTGCTGCATTTTGGAGAGATTTGTCAAATTCTGGAATCTCAAAAGGTTTTCCTTTTTTTATCTTACCTAATGTGTTTTTTAATTTTCTTATACTATGGGTTCCAGGCATCCCTCTTGGAATCTGGTAAAAGGGACTGTTTTTATGTTTTTTAGATAATCTTTTTCTTTCTCTGTATGTTTTATAGAAATCATCTATAGAAAAGGACCTTACCTTGTAATTTTGTTCTAACTTTTTTTCAAGAAAATCAACAAGAGTTGTTTTTCCAGTTCCCTGGCCCCCCTGGATCCCGATGATTAATGTTTTATTTTTTTTATGTTTATTTTTTATTGTTTTAATTAAGGGAAATATATATTTTTTTAGCTGAGGTTTTGTATATATTGATTCCATTTTCCTTCTTAAATTAAGTATTGTTTAAAATATTTTGGATTTATATAATTTTATTAAACAAAAATTTTATAAAGTACAGGTAATAGATATTATTTAAGAGGTGTTTAGACTGAAGATAGCATTTGTTCACTATAATATTGGCCACAGGGACGGAGTTAATACAGTTATGAGGACAAATGCGATATCTTTTCTAAAAAGATACAAGAATTCTAAGATTTATTTTGCAGGGAGTATCGTAAGACCCCTGATAAATGACCAGAAAACAAGAGTTAAATATATAGATATACCTCAAATGGATATTTTGGGAAAGAAGAAAAAAGCAAGTCTTGCTTCAAAACAGGTTTTTGATTATCTGAAAAAAGGGATGGAGATATATATTGAAATAAAGAAGAAGCTGAAGAATATGGATTATATCATAATAGAAAACCCTAATCTTGGTGTTCATCCTCCTGCTACTTATGCTTATTACAGGCTGGTGAAACATATACATCACAGCCACTCAAAACAAAAAGTGATATACAGAATACATGATTTTGCAGAGGACAGGAGAGGAAATTTTATCAACATGCTGAGATTTAAAGGAACAGAAAGCTCTCCTTACTGGCATAAGGTTATGTTTCCAAGGGCAAGAAATACAGGTTTTGTTGCAATAAACAAGAATGATCTGTTAAGGCTGGATTCACACGGGATTATCCAGGAAAACAGAGCGCATTATATCCCCAACCCTATAAATGATCATCTTTATTATGAAGACAACAAAAGCAAAGGATTAAGGAAAAAACTCATCAAAGAACACAATCTTGGTAAAGATGTTAAATTTATTTTTTATCCGGCAAGGATAGTTCCAAGAAAGAATGTTGAAGAGGCAATATTTCTGACACAGCTGCTTAATATAAAATTCGATGAAAATTATGTTTTGGTTGCAAGCTTAAAGCCAAAAGGAGGAGAAGGACTTAAATACTACAACAAATTAAATAAATTTGTAAAGAAGCATAAACTTCCTGTTATCTTAGGGATAAATGATCTTGTCACAATGGAGAGGCAGTACACTAAGTCAGGAAAAATAAAGATGTATGGTATTGGAGATATGTATGACATATGCGACAAAGTAATCAGTACTTCAACAATGGAAGGTTTTGGTCTGTTTTTTATAGAATCATGGTTTTTTAACAAGGCAATCATCGGAAGAGATCTTCCTGAAATAACCTCTGATTTCAAGACTTCTGGGATAAATCTTGAGCATCTTTACAATGCTTTGTTTATTGACGGAAGTGATTTTAAGGATTACGGGACAGTTTCAAAAAGACTTAAGATGGTGCTTAAGCTGAAGAATGCAAAGTTCTTTGAAAGGTTTGAAGAGGAGAACAAGCAGACTTTTGCAGGGCTCTACGATCCTATAAATACTGCAGCAGAGAAAAAACTGATAAAAGAAAATCGAAAGATAGTATTGAAGGAATATTGTACAGCGGCTGTAACAAAGCAGTTTATGAAAGTTCTAAGAAAGATACCTTTTGAATTAGAAGTTAAAGAAAAGAAATAATTAAGAAAGCTTTAAAAACAAATAATCAAATTCTATTTTTTATTTAAATGTATTAAGCCCCTGTAGTCTAGCCACAGCAACTGGTTACATGTCATAAGCATAGCTTATGAGCACATTCAACAGAGTTTAATGCTCAGTTGGCACGCAAAATCAAGTAAGACATTGACTTTGTCAAGTCTTACGAATAAGCCCCTGTAGTCTAGTCCGGTCAAGGATAGGGCCCTCTCGAAGTTAAACACTAGGGCAAGGCTCTGGCGCGGGTTCAAAAACAAGAGAATTCAAGTCTCTGTTTGAAAGTCCCGCCGGGGGCATTATCTTTAAAATGAGACAATCCAAAAAAATAAAGAAAAGCTTATTCTATTCTATTGTAGACGGCAGTTTTTGGAGCGTAATGTTTGGAATGGGGGAAAGATATCTTTCTGCTTTTGCTGTTTTTCTAAAAGCCACAAATATGCAGATAGGCCTGCTTACTTCACTTCCTTTATTGTTCAGCTCTTTTGCACAGTTTTTTTCACTTAAGCTGATTGATATGTTTAAGTTCAGGAAAAGATTTTGCGTTGCAACAGCGGTGGTGCAGGCTTTGATCTGGATACCCATCCTTCTTACTTTTTTTATGGGTGATTTTAACGTTTATTATCTGATATTTTTTGCAACAGTGTATTTTGTAAGCGGATGGATAGGGGTTCCTGCCTGGAACTCATGGATAGGTGATCTAGTTGATTCTTCTATAAGGGGAAATTATTTTGCAAAAAGAAGCAGGATTGTAGGATTATTTACTCTTTTTTCTATAATAACAGGGGGGCTGATACTTAACTTTTTTAAAAATGGGGTGAGCAGGCAATACTGGGGATTTGTAATAATCTTTTTGACAGCTATGTTTGCAAGGATATTTTCAGCATATTTTTTGAGCAAGAAATATGAACCGTCAATGAGAAAAAGAAAGAAAAGAGATGTTTTTTCTTTTATACAATTTCTAAAAAAAGCAAGATTCAGGAATTACGGCATGTTCGTATTCTTTCTTACTTTTATGAACTTTTCAGTATATATCGCTTCTCCTTTTTTTGTTGCATACTGGCTCTATGACCTTAAACTTACTTATGCAGCTTTTATGATTTTATTGGCTCTTGGATTTATATCAAAGTATTTAGCTTTACCTTCATGGGGAAAGCTTATGGATGAATACGGAACCCGGAAAATTCTTGTCTTGACTGGAGCACTTATACCTTTTATGCCTATGCTCTGGCTTTTTTCAAGAAATTATTATTGGTTTGTATTTATACAAATTGCAGGGGGGATAGTCTGGAGCGGTTTTGAATTAAGCACATTTAATTTTGTTTTTGACACGACAACACCTGAAAAAAGATCGAGATGCGTAAGTTATTTCAATATAATCAACGGTATTATGGTATTTTTAGGAACTACTGCAGGTTCTTTGATAATAAAATACAATAATCTGTTTTGGACAAAATATTACCTGACATTCCTGGTTTCAGGTATTTTTAGGCTGGGTATCAGCATGTATTTTCTTCCAAAACTGAAAGAAGTCAGGAAAGTCTCAAAGATAAGATATAACAGCCTTTTCCTGAAAGCAACTGATATGATAATAACAGAAAGTTTTAGTAACCTTAATTTTCTGCTTCATTATCCCAAGAAATTCAGGTGGGTCTTTAGGGGCAAAAAGAGATGAAATCCAAGAAATTTCACTTGAAACTTTCAGATTTTGACTATAATATGCCTAAAGAAAGGATTGCACAAAAACCAGTAAGTCCAAGAGATTCTTCTAAATTAATGGTTGTTAATGATAAAATTGAGCATAGAGAATTTTTCGATATTGTTGATTATTTAAGAGAAAGAGATGTTTTGGTCTTAAATGAGACTAAGGTAGTATATGCAAAATTAACTGGGAAAAAAGAAACTGGAAGTCCTGCAGAAATTATTGTAGAGGAAGTTGATGGAAATAGATGCAGATGCAGGATAAAGACAAAAAATCCAATGCCAGGAGTGAAGTTAATTTTTGATAAGTACAAAGCAGAGGTTATTGAGAAAGATTATGATGAATTTGTTGTTGAATTTGATGAAAATGTTGATGAAATATTGAAGGATATTGGTAAATTGCCTACTCCTCCTTATGTTAAAAGGAAATTGGATAAGGAAGAACAGTATCAGACTGTTTATTCAAAGAAAGAGGGTTCTGTTGCAGCTCCGACTGCAGGACTGCATTTTACAAAGAGATTATTGGAAAAGATAAAGAAAAAAGGCGTTAAGATTGCAAAAGTAACTTTGCATGTTGATTTTGGAACTTTTCTTCCAGTCAGAGATATCGATAAAAGCACCCTGCATAAAGAATATTTTGAAGTCGATGAAAAGAATGCAGATATCATTAACAATGCCAAAAGGTTGTTTGTGGTAGGAACTACTTCAATGAGAACTTTAGAGAGTGTAGCTGATGAAGAAGGTATAATCCGAGCAAAGCGAGGCAATACAAGGCTGTTTATCAAGCCAGGATATGAATTTAAGCTGGATTATGACGGGGTGATTACAAATTTTCATCTTCCTAAAAGCACACTGTTGATGCTTGTTAGTGCTTTTGTCGGAAGGAAAAAGATATTGGATGCTTATAATATTGCTGTTAGGAAGAAGTATAGGTTTTTCTCTTTTGGAGATGCAATGCTTATTTTGAAATGATTTTGAAAATTTTTCAGATATTTTTATAAATGATGTATTAATCATATTAATATGATAGATGAAAACCCAAATTATAAGGAATTATATGAAGAAGTCTGTAAATTATATAATACGACAAAACATTTTAAACATGGGCCGTGGGATGAAACATATTTTACTTTAAGAGTTTTTGAATCTGCTAAAAATATAATGAGTAAACTTAAAGAGAAAAATTATGATAAAGAAAAAATTCTTGTGGCAGCAATTTTACATGATATTGGAAAAACTAAAATTGACATGGAATCTATCATAGACTATAATTCTTCTGATTGTTTTGATAGACCAGAATTTTTTAGAAAATGGAGAAAACACCCAGAGTTAAGTGTTTCTTTAGCCAAAAAGATAATGCACAAATTTAGATATTCTGAAAAATTTATAGAAGAGGTTTGTTATCTTGTTAAAAATCATGCTAACAGGAAAAAAGGTTTTGTTCCTTCTCTAAATCTTAAGATTTTACAAGATGCCGATATAATTGCAGATTGCGGTTATGCTGGTTTTATAAGGCCTTTTTTATTTGGAGGCAAGTTTAGCTATGCAAATATTATTGGTTCAATTAAATATATTCAAAAAAAAGAGAACAGGGTTGAAAAGGAAGGTTTTCTTAATTTGAATGTTTCTAAAAAAATAGCTGAGAAGAAAATGAAACTTCAGAGAAAGTTAGTTAAAGAAATATCAAAAGATATAGATAGTGAGCTTCTTTAGTTACTGAAATAAATATATTGGAGTTTCTAAAAATTTTTAAATAAAGAATTCTTTTTTTAAATTTAAGAAAATGGCTGAGTCTAGGGGGGAATTAAATATTTTTGCATGCGATTCTGGAGAGCCTCTGGCAAAAAAAGTTTATGAAAAAATTGTTGAAAAAACAAAAAAAGCAGGAGACAACCAGGAGATCAATTATATATCCTCAAGAGAGACCCAGTTTGCCAATTCAGAATTTAAGCATACTATTAAAGAGAGTATAAGAGGTTCTGATGTTTATATTATCCAGGATGTTGAGAACTCTGTTTTTCCTAATCCAGTAAAATCTTATTCTGTAAATGATAATTATATTGCATTAGAGACCGCGATAAAGTCTGTAAAAAGATCCCAGCCAAAATATATCACTCCAGTTATACCTGTATTTCCTTATGCAAGACAGGACAAATCTCCTGCAAGAGAGGGTATAAACGCAAAGATGATTGCTAAGAACATAGAGGGCATAACAAGAAAGATAGAGACTGTTGTCACATTAGACATCCACAATGAGGCGATTGCAGGATATTTTGATGAGGTAAATCTGGAGAATCTTCATGCTTCAAAACAAATAATAGAATTTATAAAAGAAAATTATGATATCAGCAATGTTCTTATTTCTTCAACTGATGTTGGAGGGATTGAAAGAGCAGACCATTATGCAAGAGTTTTGGGTGCTCCTTTAGGTTTAATCCATAAAAAAAGAGATTATTCAAAAGCTAATTCTGATATGGAGTCTGTTGAAGAAACAACTTTTTTAGGGGGCTGCAAGGATAAAGATGTTATTTTGATTGATGATATGATAGATACAGGAGGAACGATCATCAATGATGCTAATCTTTTGTTGAATCTAAAAGACATGTACGGAAATGATATCAGTGCAAGAAGTGTTTCAGCAGCCTGCTCTTTACCTTTATTTAATGGTCCGTGTATTAAAAGATTTGATGAGGCATATGAGGAAGGAAATTTGAAATGTGTAATAAGGACCGATGCTGTCTATCATGGAGATGATTTTAGTGAAAAGCATAAATGGGACAGAAAAGTATCTATTGTAAGCTATCTTGCAAAAGTTATTTATAATCTAAATCATGATTTGTCTTTAAGCGCTCTGCTTAAATAACACGTTATATTTATATATCACCTCTATTTATAATTAGATATGAAAAGGGGTGTTAGCCAGAAGAAGATAGTCTTTAATTTGTTTATTCTATCTGCTGTTATTCTGATAATAATCGCTTTGAGAAGCTTTCTTACTGCCATCTTTTCAGGACTGATTTTGGCTTATCTGTTTTACCCTGTCTTTGATAAGATAAAAAAGAAAGCAAAGAATGAAACTTTTTCAGCATTAGTTACAATACTCATCTCGTTGATAATAATTATCCTTCCTTTTGTACTTTTGTCAAGCATTCTTGCTGCAGAGAGTGTTTCATTATATGAACAGGTCCAGGAGACTGATCTGATAGGGGGTTTAAAGGATTACATGGCCAGTAAAGGTTTTTCATCAGAATCTTTTTTTGAAGATCTAAATATACAAAGTTCTCTGCAGGACCTGGTAAAGAGTTCTGCACTTTATCTGACAAAAAGCATAAAGTCAGTGGTAAGCTTTTTTTCTAATTTTATACTGAATCTTTTTGTTGTTTTTATAGTCATGTTTTTTGCGATGCTTGACAAGGGAAAATTCATAGAATTTATCGAATCTTTTTTTCCTTTTAGCAAAGAAAACAGAAAGGAATTAAGAGAAAGATGCACTTCTGTGATAAAGACAGTTGTGTATGGCTTGGGTCTGATTGCGTTAATACAAGGCACTATAGGAGCGATTGGATTTTTAATATTTGGAATAAAAGGAGCAGCACTTTGGGGTTTGGTTATGGGGCTTTGTTCTATTGTGCCTCTTTTAGGTACTGCTTTGATTTGGGCTCCTGCAGGAATATATCTTTTGGTGACTGAAAGTGTTGCAGCAGGTGTTGGGCTTTTGGCTTATGGGGCTGTAGTTATAAGTTATTCTGACAATATTACTAGAATGAAGTTGTTTAGTTCCTTGGGGAAAATACATCCATTGATCACTTTTTTTGGTATATTGATAGGTGTTCCTTATTTTGGTATTTTGGGTTTTATTTTGGGTCCTTTGCTTTTGGCATTGTTTTTTACTTTGCTTCATATATTCCATAAAGAGTATTTTGCTTAGGTCTCCGTAAAGTTTATATATTTAAGATTCTACTTATTATTTATGTCAGAAGAAAATGATAAATTTGTTGAAGAGATGCTGAAGAGCGCCAAGAAAAAGAAAGAGACCAAAGCGCAGAAAAGATATGACGGCAAAGATCAGGAAGAGGTTGAAGAGAAGACAAAAGAAATCCTTGGATGGAAAGAGAAGAAGAAAAAAGAGTAATTATTTTGAATACAAACAGCCGCAGTAATTTTGCCTGTAGAGACCGTGTTTTTTACTTAGTTTAATACTGTGCATATAGCCATTCTGTTTTTTGAAATCTTTTTCAAGAAATCTTTTTGGGTCTATTTCTTTACCTATCCTGTTTATCAGTTCAGCATTTTTGTAGGGTGAAACAGTCAATGTTGTTGTGAAGGAATCAAAATCTTTTTCTTTGGCAAGATTTCCTGTTTTTTTCAGATTGAATCTAAAGCAGATTTCGCATCTTTTTCCTCCTTCTTGTTCTGATTCATATCCTTTTACTGCATTGTGCCATTCAATATTATCATAGTTTCCAATTATTATAGGAAGGTTTAGTTCTTTTGCCAGCCTTTCAGATTCAACCAATCTTTTTTCATATTCATGGATATGCTCTATATTTGGATTATAGAAAAATAAAGTTAAGTCATAATCTTTTTTCAGTTTTTCAATAACATATGTTGAGCATGGTGCGCAGCACATATGCAAAATTAGTTTAGGTTTCATCTCATCTCTTTTACTGCTTCTTGTGTATATTTTACAAGATCTCTAAAGTACGCATTACTAGAGGGTTCACTAAATACTATATTGTCTTCAACTTTTCTCCAAATATCATCAAATCTTTGGCCATATTCTTTTTCTAAAGCATCTTCAAGTTCAACACCAATAGATGCATAATCTAAAGAATCCAAATTTAAACTTACTAAAGTGGGATTATCCTCAGCCAATTGTTTTTTTTCAATCTCGGCTTCGTTTCCTACAATATTGACCAACATATTTTTTATCCTGTCTTGCTCATTCATTTAAGATAAATAAATATTTATTTTTTTATAAAGTTTATGGCGGTATTATTTTAGATAATTTAATATATGTTTGTTTATTAAACTAATTTTATGAAAATAGGATATGCATGTATTAACAATAAGATAGGATGCACTTCAAATTCCACATTCAGGTTAAAGTCTTATTCAAAAGAAAGACTGATAGAGACTGTGCAGAATAATCTTAACTGTCTTAGAAGAATTCTTGAGTTTAATGTGAAACATAAATTAATGTTTTTCAGAATAGGAAGCCAGTTGGTTCCTTTTGCATCACATACTATATGCAAATATGACTGGAAAAAACATTTCAAAGATCAATTTAGAGAGATAGGGGATTATATAAAGAAGAACAAGATAAGGATTTCCATGCATCCAGACCAGTTTGTTCTGATAAATGCAAAGAAAAAAAGTATAGTGAAGAACAGCATAAAAGAATTAGATTACCACTGCTATGTACTTGATCTTATGAAACTTGACTCAACTGCTAAAGTTCAGATACATGTTGGGGGAGTTTATGGGGAAAAGGAAAAGTCAATAAAAAGATTTATATCAAATTACAAAAAGCTTCCAGCAAAGATAAGGAAAAGATTCATAATTGAAAATGATCATCTTTCTTACAGTCTAAAAGATTGCTTAGAGATAAGTAAAAAAACGAAAGTTCCGGTTGTCTTTGACTCTTATCACCACGAATGCTTGAATAATAGAGAAAGTTTCAGGCAGGCTGTGATAAAAGCAAAGAAAACATGGAAAAAGAAAGACGGAAAACTCATAGTGCATTACAGCAGCGAAGGAGAAAGAAGAGGAAGCCATGCACAACATATAAATATCAAGAAGTTTAAAGAGTTTATTAAAGAGACAAAAGGACTGGATTTTGATATAATGCTTGAGATAAAAGACAAGGAAAGATCAGCCTTGAAAGCTGTTAAAATATTAAGAGGTGCAAGATGAAAAAAGCATATAAAAAGATAAATTTTAAGCCCCCAAAAGCAGCCAGGGAAGCAGCAAAAAGGGGTCTTGAGTTGAGGAAGAAGTTTAAAAGAGGGGGTTTGAGTTCAAAAGCTGCAGGAAAACTAGGCATCGGCTCTGGAATAGTCAGGGCATCAAATCTAGCAAGAGGTTCAAATATGTCACCAAGGACAGTAAAAAGGATGAAAAATTATTTTACAAGGCATCAGAAAGACAAAAGGCCTGGCTGGGGGAATACCTTTAATCCAACAAACGGCTATATCGCATGGCTTTTATGGGGCGGAGATCCAGGATATAGATGGGCAAAGAAGATAGTGAAGCAGATGGATACTGCTGACAAAAAGGCAAAGAAATGAAAAAATATCTAAAATTAATAATATCAATATTGATACCATTTATAGCAAGCGCTATTGGAGGATTTTTCACATCTTCTTCTGTTGGAACATGGTATACAACTATCAATAAACCATCATTTAATCTACCTTCCTGGGTATTTGGTCCAGTGTGGACATTGCTTTATCTGCTTATGGGTATTGCACTATATCTTGTATGGGTTGATAAATCTAAGAAAAAAGAAAAAGCATACTGGGCATTTGGGATACAGATATTTCTCAATGCTTTATGGTCAATATTATTCTTTGGACTGCAAAATCCTTTATTAGCATTTATCGAGATAATCTTATTATGGGCTGCTATATTATTCACAATAATCTATTTTTATAGAATAAACAAAAAAACAATCTATCTGCTTCTGCCTTATATCCTATGGGTAAGTTTTGCAGCTGTGCTTAATTTTTCAATATTTGTTTTGAATTAGAAATAACTGCTTCCATCCCAGCAGTGTGTGCAGAGTTTTTCTTTTGGAAGTCCTATCGTCTCTACCAAATCTTCTAATTTTTGATATTTTAGAGAATCAAGATTCAGATCTTCTTTGATCCAGTCAACCATCCTGTGGAAATTGTCTGTATCTTCATTGTATTTTTTGACAAGTTCCAGAGGAACTTCCTGGTCTTTTTTTAATCTTTCTAAACTGTGTATCGCTCTTATTCCTGCAAGATCTTTTAATGATTTTGATCTTGAAAAATTCAGGAAATCACAAGCATAGATTAATGGAGGGGAGGCAGGCCGCATATGAACTTCTTTAACATTGTATTCTTTTTTAAGCATCTCAATCGTATCACTCAATTGAGTTCCCCTGACAATAGAATCCTCGCAAAAGAGTATGCTTTTGTCTTTAACCAATTCTTTTATAGGTATCAGTTTCATGTTTGAAACCAGATTTCTTTTTTCCTGATTTTGAGGCATAAAACTTCTCGGCCATGTAGGTGTGTATTTTACAAAAGGCCTCATATATGGTATTCCAGACCTGTTAGAATATCCCAATCCATGCGCTGTTCCTGAATCAGGAATTCCAGCAACCATATCTATCATTAGATTCTTTTCTTTGTCTGCTTCTGCAAGAGCTGCCCCGCATCTGTATCTTGTTTCTTCAACATTGATATTTTCATAGGTTGATGAAGGATAGCCGTAATAGACCCAAAGAAAAGAACATATCTGCATATTATCATTAGCTCCTTTTTTATTTTCAATTCCATCTTGATTGACCAAAACGATCTCTCCTGCTCCCAACTCTTTCTCAACTTTAAATCCTGTATTGGGAAGAGCACATGTCTCAGAGGTAACAGCATAGGAATTTTCTTTTTTTCCTATGACTAAAGGGGTTCTTCCAAGCTTGTCTCTTGCAGTATAGATCCCTTTTTCTGTAAGCAGAATCATGGAACATGATCCTTTTATAGCTTCCTGAGCATATCTGATCCCATCCTCAAAGTTGGCTTCCTGATTTATCAAAGTTGCAGTCAATTCTGTGGGCGAGATATCTTCACCTTCTATATCAGTAAAATGAGCGGTTCTTCTTCTGAATGCTTCTTGTTTTAATTTACCTATGTTTTTTATGACACCTACAGTTGCTATTGCATATTTTCCAAGATGGGATTCAATGGTGTGGGGCTGGGAATCATAATCGCTTATAACCCCTATTCCGCTCCTGCTTTTTCTGAGTATATTGAGCTCTGGGTTGAATTTTGTTCTGAAAGGAGAATCAGTTATATTATGTATCTTGTATATAAGCCCTGATCTTTCATTCTTTACAGCAAGCCCCCCTCTTTGGGTTCCAAGGTGAGAATGATAGTCTGTTCCATAAAATAAGTCGTCAACGCAGTCTTGTTTTGAAACAACACCAAATAAGCCGCCCATAAAATTTTAATCAGACAAAGCTTTATATATTTTTATATTATGAATTGTATATGCCAGCATGCCAGAATCCGGTTAAATGGGGTTGCCTCGAAAGCGACTGAGCTTCGGCTCATGCAGGTTCAAATGCTAGAGAATATATTTTTCTCTAAATGAAAATCCTGCTGCTGGCGCTTTTTTTATCAAAAAGTTTAGTTTGAAAATCGAAGATTGAAAACTCTCTTTTCCAAAGGAAAAGTTTAGTTTGAAAATCGAAGATTGAAAACTCTCTTTTCCAAAGGAAAAGTT
>CAZFSZ010000025.1:12973-14566 GCA_964521755.1 uncultured Methanosarcinales archaeon
TTTTGCTTTAGCAAAAAGTTTAGTTAAGTAAACAAAGTTTACGCAACTCTGTTTTTGCTTTAGCAAAAAGTTTAGTTAAGTAAACAAAGTTTACGCAACTCTGTTTTCCGAAGGAAAAGTTTATATAGATATATATTAGAATCTATAGCATGAAACTTTCATTTTTAGGTGCAGCAAGGTTTGTTACTGGTTCTTGTTATTTGGTTGAGGCAAATGGAGAAAGTATTTTAGTTGACTGCGGGATGTTTCAGGGCAGGAAAGAGACAACAAGATTAAACTACAAGCCTTTTAAGTTTGATCCAATGAAGATATCCCATGTTTTTTTGACGCATGCCCATATTGACCATTCGGGCTTGATACCCAAATTAGTGAAGGAAGGCTTTAGCGGAAAGATACATACAACTTCCGCTACAATCGACCTTTGCAGGATAATGCTTCAGGACAGTGCATATATACAGGAGAAAGATACAGAGCATGAAAACAGAAGAAGAAAGAAAAAAGGATTAGCTCCTAGAAAGCCGTTGTATACTCAGGAAGATGCAGAGAATGCAATGAAATTTTTTGAAGTTATCGACTATAACAAAAAAGTCAAGATCAATGACAATATTACAGTTAAGTTTAGAGATGCAGGTCATATAATCGGAAGCGCAAGTATCGAGATGTTTCTTAATGATGATAGAGAAGATAAAAAAATAGTGTTTTCTGGAGATATAGGGCAGTGGAATGTTCCTATCGTTAAAGACCCAACTTTAGTTGAGGATGCAGATTATGTCTTAATTGAGTCTACATATGGTAATAGACTGCATGAAGGTGGAATGAGGGATGAGATGTTTTTGAAATATATCAAAGAAACCTATGACAAGAAAGGGATACTCATGATACCTTCTTTTGCAATAGAGAGAACACAGGAGCTGCTTTATGCTTTGAACAAATTTGTTAAGATTAAAGAGATGCCTGATGAAAAGGTATTTTTAGACAGTCCTCTGGCAATAAAAGCAACAGAAGTCTTTAAGAAGAACAGGAAGTTTTTTGACAAGGAAGCATTAACTAAATATGGAAGTCCTTTTAGTTTTCCAAACCTTATCTATTCCATGAAAACAGAAGATTCTATAAAATTGAATACTTATGATAAGCCGTGCGTGATTATTGCAGGAAGCGGGATGTGTACTGGCGGAAGGATAAGACATCATTTCAAAAATCATATTGATGATCCAAAGAACACAGTCATGTTTGTTGGTTATCAGGCAGGAGGGACCCTTGGAAGATATATTTTAGAAGGTGCAAAGAAAGCAAAATTTATGGGTCTAAAGAAAGATATTAAAGCTGATATTAGAAAAGTTAATGCTTATTCTGCACATGCTGATTACAAAGAATTGATTAAATGGATGAATGGATTTAAGAAAAAACCAAAGAAAGTTTTTATTGTACATGGAGAAGAGGATTCTGCAAAAGCTTTGAAGAAAAAGCTGAAGAAATATAATTGCCATATTCCTAAACTTTATGAAAGCGTGAAAATATAAAAAGCGGCGACGACGAGATTAATAACTATTTTTCTACATCTTTTGGACTTCAATAATAATCTTTCGGTATTTT
>CAZFSZ010000026.1:0-13998 GCA_964521755.1 uncultured Methanosarcinales archaeon
TATAAAAAGTTGACAAGACTTAGTGAGAAATCTTAGTTATTCCTGTCCCAAATTCACTGGTTCCGAGAGATTATTATTTTTAATTCTATTTTTTTCTAAATTTGATTTTATAGAATCAAATTTCTTTCTAATATTTATGTCCTCTTTTAATTTGATGTTTTTCCTATTTTTTTTGATAGTTACCTTCTCTAGTATTTCTTCTGCTACATCTTTATAAGTGCAGTTTATATTGGGATTAAATTGTTTTTGATCGTCTATATCTATGAAGAAGTGTTTATAATCACCATATTCTTTATTGTCTTCTAAAACTTTATACATTAATCTCGCTTTATTTTGTCCTTTATTATTAATTATCATATTGTAAATAAATTTTAAAATAGTTAATCTCTGTTTTTCTACATGGGGTTCGCCGCCCTCATCTAAGTAAAACAGGCTTCTTTGATTATTTAAGTGAGCATAATCTTCTACCAGATAAGTTGTACCATTTTTTCCTTCTGATAGGTTTATATTAGGAGTATCAAATGTTGAATATAGTTCTACTTTATTTGAAGAGAATAAATCTCTATCTGCTCCAAAATCTATACTAGAAGGATCGACAAAACCATGTCCTGCATGACTATGCCAAAAACCAATTATTTTGAATCCATCTTTATGTATTTTATCTGCTGTTTTTTTTGCTCCAAATCCCTGTCCAAATCCTTCTGTAACTTCTTGTTTATCACAAAGCACAGCATCCCAAACAAGATAAGAATCAGGAGGTGATATCAAATATCCCATACATTCATAGTCTGTTCCTACTAGATCTTTAAGAACCAATGAATATGCCTTTAGTTTTTTCATTGCTGATGAGTCAATTATTACTTTATTGGAAATAGAACTAGATAAAATCTGATCCAAATTTAGTTTGTAGGTTTTTTTATCTATTTCTTCTTCTAATTTTGAAATCAAGGGGTCATCATCTTTCATTGTTGCAAGCTCTAAAGGTATCTTATATTATCTTCTCCTATTATTGGAACTTTCTCAAGTAAAAAATGTATTAAACTATAGTCTACATTTTGTCCCCTAATTCCTTTTGTCTCGGATAAGACATAATCTGAAATTGCAATATCTAGATTTGCCATTTCTCCTTGACCGTCCCCACCTATTTTCTCCCAACTTTCATCCTTTGCTCTGATATGAACGATGGGTCTATGTTGCGTTAATTCTCCTTTTCTCTCTTTCTCATAATTTCTCATATAGTTTCTTATTTCAGCAACTATATCTTCTTCTGAAGGATTTAGTGCTCTTTTCCTTACTTCATCCGACAAAAGAAAATATATAGCATCTCCTAAATTCCCATTTATCAAACTTTTAGGAGCACGAAAAGCCGCAGGTGCTTGGTTGTTTGTTACATAATTTGTTTTTATAAACAATTCTTCTATCATTTTTTATCCCTCCATTAGTATGGTATTTTATTTTCTCCCACAATTTTTAAAAGCTCAATGTTTATTTTTTCTTTACCTAATTTAATTTGATTTTTTGAAATATATTTTGATATTTTATCATCTAATCCCATATTCTTTTTCCCTTTTTTTGAATCAGTATAAATAATATTATTTGATTGAGATACATATTCCAAAAAATCATTAACTACTTTTTTTTCTTCTCTGTTAATAACTGAATCTTCTGAAATTAAGTAATCTAATAACTCTTTTAGTGTTTTAGTTTTATGTTCACTAGAGATTTTAACTGCTGTTTTTTTTCCTTGATTATTTGCATAATCTAATTTTATCCATATTTCTTCATCTTCTTTTTCTAAACGTTCTTTTTCTTGAGATAAAGAATTATATTCTTCTTTAGAAACATAATCTTCCAAGTTAGGTTGTTCTGATTCTAGTTTTTCTCTTAATTCTTTTTCTTTGGTTAATTCTTCAGAAAGATTTTGATTTTCTGAATTGAGTTTTTCATTAATATCTTTTTCTTTATTAAAAACATTTGAAATATTTCCATTCTGTTCCCATGCTAAAGCAAGTTGATCTTCTAAATCAGATATCTGAGATTCATATTTTTCTTTTTGTTTTTCTTTTTCCTCATTATAATACTCAAAAGAGATTACTTCTCCTTCTTCTAAAGCTTTTTCTACTGCTCCATTTTCTATTTCATCAATGTCGGTTTTTGAAATTAATGAAGATGATAAACTAGGATCAAATTCAGACAGTTTTTCAGAAGGATAGGTCTTAAGCCTATTGTCTGCATCTATCTCTTCTATCTTTTCTGTAGTGTGCCCTTCATTAGCATATTTTGATCTTAGTCTTGCAAAATTATTTTTTGCATTTTTATAGTCTTTTAAGTGAGTTTTATCTAGACTATAATAATTAGATTTTACAAAAGTTCTTTCTATCTCTTCTTCTGCTAATTCTAATTCAGAATAATCCGCTATATCACTTATAGGTCGTATCTCTTCTTTTCCCTGCAATTCTATTGTCTTTAAAGGCAGATAAGTTAAATTATTGCTGTCCCATATTGAATAATGGAATTGAGGCAGCATCCAGCCATTATTTTTTATTATCAGAGTATATCTTGGAGAAATTGAAAAAATCTTCTCAGATAGTGTTATCTCTCGGTTTTCAGGATTTAATGAAACTTTTAATTGACTGTTAGGATTACCTAAAAGTTTGGGGGATTTGTATATCAGGTTTCCTTCTTCTGAGATAAATTCTGGATTTATTGAAGACTCATTAGAATATACATTTAGATCCATCAAGTCAAGATCCTCCACCATTTCAATGTCAGTAACAGATTCCTGTTCAAAATTTAGATCTGCATGACTGTGCCACAATCCTACAATCATCATATCTTTATCTTCTATTAGTTTGAATGTATTTTCTTCTCCTACTCCAGTTTCATCAAGATCTCCCTCTACTGAAGACACTCTCTGATCTAATGCCCAGACTGCATCATATACAGCAAAAACTTCACTGTCTTTTGGAGCAAGAAGATATCCCATGCATTCCAAAGAATCTCCTGCAATCTCTTTTAATATTCTTGAATAGGCAAATATCTTTTTTAGTGCTCCTTCATTTATCAAAAAAGTGTCCACTAGACTATTCATTTCCTTTTCTATTTTTAATTCTAAACTTTTATTCTCATCCATTTTATACCACATTATATAGCTATAATTATTACTAATATATAAACCTTTCTATTTTTTTATCATTAAAAAGTAGTAACAGAAACTCTGAAAAGCCTTATTTCAAGCACTTCAAATACCTAAATTTTATTATTAGAGCTTTTCTACTGCCTGATTTAGAAAACTAAGCTAGCTGTTTATTCTCCAATACTCTTTTTATCTCTTCAATATCTTTTGCTCTTGTAACTTCTTTTTCATCTTCATCAAAGAAGATAACTGTGGGCATGTTGCTTACCTTTAGTTCTCTTGCTTTTTCCAGCCCTTCTGGTGTTGCGCAGTCTACCCATTCTTTTTCTATGTCCTTGTCTTCCATAAACTCCTTTATCTTGGGGCATTTTGGACACATGGGTGTGTAAAATAACATATATTTTTTAATTGCCATTGAATATCATCCTCCTATAATATAAAAAAATAATAAAATAAAAAGTTTATGTTTCAACTTCTATTGGCTTTTCAATAGACTTCTGTATCTTGCTCTTGAAGTCACTTTCCAGGCTTTTGTTTTCTTTGAATTCTACCCTTGTTTTGTACTCCTCTTTCTTTCCCTTATTCCAGTTCTTTACAGGCCTGAAATATCCGACTATCCTTGAATAAACCTCGCATTCAGCTCCGCATTCAGGACATTCAAAGTGTTCTCCTTTTAGATAGCCGTGAGTTTTGCACACTGAGAATGTAGGTGTTATTGAAAAGTAAGGCATCCTTGTGTTGTGGGCTATCTTCTTGATCAGTCTTTTGCAGCTTTCTCCATTTGCCATCCTTTCTCCAAGGAATGTATGGAACATTGTTCCTCCTGTATACAAAGGCTGTATCTCGCCCTGGTGTTCTATCGCCTCTATCGCATTGTCTGTATGGTCGACAGGAAGCTGTGTTGAGTTTGTCAGATAAGGTTCACTGTCTCCGCTTGTCTTGATATCAGGATACATCTCTTTGTCAAGCCTTGCAAGCCTGTATGATGTGGATTCAGCAGGGCTTGCCTCTAGATTATATAAATTTCCTGTCTCTTTTTGGAATTTCTGCAGTTCTTTTCTCATGAATTTCATAGCTTCTATTGTGAATTCTTTTCCTTCTTTTGTCTGGATGCCTTTTCCAAGGAAATTAAGGCAGCACTCGTGCATCCCGCATAATCCGATAGTTGAGAAATGGTTTGCAAATGTTCCAAGATATCTTTTGGTAAAAGGCATAAGCCCGTTTTTAAGATTTCTGTTAACCACTTCTCTTTTAATCTCCAGTGAATCTTTGGCTAATACCATATAATATCTTAATTTTTCAAAGAATTCATCCTTGTTCTGAGCTTCATAGCCAATCCTGTTTATATTTAAGGTAACGACCCCTATACTTCCAGTTGAATCTCCAGGGCCCCACATGCTCCCAGGTCTGTTCATAAGCTCGTTCTGGTCAAGGTTTAACCTGCAGCACATCGCTCTTATCGAGCTTGGATCCAGGTTGCTTCCTATATAATTCTGGAAATAAGGAAGACCATATTTTGCAGTAAGATCGAATAATAATTTTGCATTGTCGCTGTTCCAGTCGAAATCTTTTGTAAGGTTATATGTTGGTATTGGAAATGTAAATACTGCTCCTTTTGCATCTCCTTCAATCATTACCTCGATAAATGCTCTGTTTAATATATCCATCTCTTTCTGACACTCCCCATATGTAAAATCCATCTCTTTTCCTCCGACTATCGCTTTTTCTTCTTTCATATCTTCTGGAACCTTCCAGTCGAATGTAAGATTAGAGAAAGGATATTGGCATCCCCATCTTGAAGGAATATTCAGTGAAAATACAAGCTGCTGCATGCACTGCTTTACTTCCTTAAAGCTCATATTATCTGTCTTGATAAAAGGGGCAAGAAGAGTATCAACACTTGAAAAAGCCTGGGCTCCTGCAAACTCCATCTGAAGACAGCCGATATAATTAACCATCTGATGGACAAGGGTATTCATATGTTTTGCTGCTTTACAGTCAACCTTGTTTGGAACCCCTCCAAAACCCATTGTAATAAGATTCTTAAAGCTCCATCCTGCACAATAGCCAATAACACCCTGGCTTAGATCATGGATATGCATATAGCCTTTTTTATGGGCATCTGCAATAGATCCGCCGTACATCTCATTAAGATTATAGTTTTTCATGACTGCTCCTGCAGCATACTGAACAAGTCCTGAAAATGAAAAAGCTTCATTGCTGTTTTCCTTTACTTTCCAGTCTTTTCTTTCAAGATAATTGCTTATAGTGTTCTGCACATCTACAAGAGTGGATTTTGTCTCTCTTATCTTTTTGTGTTGTTCCCGGTATAAGATGTATGCTTTTGCAGTTTTTGCATGACCTTCTTCAATAAGGATCTTTTCTACCATATCCTGGACAGCCTCTACTGTAGGTGTTTTTCCCTTGAAATTGGAATTGATTGATTCGATTACTTTATCTGAAAGCCTTTCAGCTTCTTTTTGGTTTTTGCCGCCTACAGATTCAGCAGCCTTGAAGATAGCATTTGTAATCTTGTCTTTCTCAAAATTGACTATGCTTCCATCTCTTTTCTTTATCTTTGAAGAACTTAATTCTCCATCTTCTATCCTTTCATAGGTTGTAAATCTTTTTCCACACTTAACACATTCTCTTCTTCTTCTATTGACCCCTGAGTCTTCAGTAGGCCTTTTATCAATAACTTTTGTTTCTTCAGAATTGCAAAAAATACATTTCATTTTTTATCCAGCACCTCACACAATATATAGTATATGATTATATAGCTACCACTACATCTAGTAGTTTAACATATATAAAAATATTTGTCACAACTTAAAAATACACACAACATCTTGCGTATATGATTAACAACATACACAACATGTTGGGATAGTTGGATATTTTAGAAAACATAACTAGTATTTAAATACTATTAGGCTAAAAAATATATTTTTTAAATTGATTATTATAAAATAAGTAATGAAAGACAATTAAAAGTTCATCAAAGAGTGACTACCATTCAACACCTTTTCTGATTGGGAATTTTTTAGGGGATTTTGAAAGTTTTATCTCATTTACATAGCCGGAGATTTCTTTTAATTTCTTAGGAGCTCTTCTTCCAGTCAGGTAGATAATAGTTTTATCGCTTGCTTTTTTGATTTTATTGATGACCTTGTCAATATCCAATAATCCAATTGAACAGGCAAGATTTATCACCTCTACTAAATAAATAGACGAGGAGATTATTTAAATGTTTGCAAAGGCTTCCTATTCTTTTTTTTCAACAGTTTTGTTCAGATCTTTCATCAATTTATCCACATCAAGACCATGCACTTTTGCTCCGTCTTCAATGCTTTCAGCAGAAGCAACTGGACAATCCAAACAATGCATTCCGTGCTTTAGAAAAACTTCTCTTGTTTCAGGAAATTCACTTACTGCTTCTTTGATAATCATGTCTTTTTTAATTTTATCTTTTGCCATATTCTCCAGAAACTCCTCTATTATATAAATTATTCTGTTTCAGTCAATTTTTTTCCGCACTGCTGACAAAGATATTCTTTTCCTTCTTTTTTCTTTCTTCTTATTCTTTTAACTTTCTTGCCGCATTCTTCGCATACAAATTCTACTTCTTCATATTCCATATAAAATTAAAAAAAGACATTAAATTAAAAAATTTTCTATAGGAAAATTTATAGGATAAAAAACAAGATAACAGGAAGCAACAAACACCCCATTGCCAAACTTTTCTTTACTCCAGTAAACGAAGGCAGCATCCCTATGAAACTGCTTACTGTCAATATCAACAAACCTGCCCAGGATGAAAAATAAAAAACAAGCAGAACAATAAGGCTGATTACTGTAATACAAAGAAACTGATAATTTATTTTTGTAATTATCTTTGAAAAACCTCTGGCTAAGTACATAGCAAGAAAAGTGGCTATGCCTCCTGCAATCAACCCGGCTGCTAAAAAGACTACCAATTCATTTAATGTTATTGATCTTAATATGTCCATCACTGCAACAACTGCTCCGTTCCTTGCTTTTTCCAGAGCATATAAAGTAACCAGGCTAAATGTAAAGTTAACAGTATTTATGCCTCCTATCAAAACAATAAAGGAGTATTCTCCTATGTTTCCAACCAGCTGGCTTCCGATTATCGCAGCCTGGGCAGCCCCCAGTCCGGGAAACAATGCAGTAAGCGAGCCAGAAAAGGTTCCTGCTCCTGTTATTTTTGTCAAATTGGTCTTGCTTAATTTTATTGTCTCTGAGATCTTTTGTTTTGGTATCTTTACCTTGTTGAACATTGATATGAGCAGAAGAGATATACCAAACAGCCCTGAAAGCATCGGAAACAAAGGCTGATCCAGATTAGGAAGCCCGACCAAAACAATTATCCCGAGTATTCCTGTCAACAAAAAGACAAGAATTCCCCATGCTTTTTTTCTCCAGCCTTTTTCCTTTAATATCATGAATACAGCAACAGCCAGCAAGATCCAGCCGATATAAGGCTGGATAAATGAGTAGATAACAGGAACTGCTGGGAGTAATAATGGAATGATAGCGACTGTTCCGATAAGGCAGAGCAGGCTTCCAATTGTTGCAAGTTTAACTGCTTCAAATCCTTTTCCCTGCATCAATAATTTATGGCCTGGAAGTACAGCCAGAGCAGTGTCTGAATCAGGGGCCCCCAAGAAAACAGAAGGAATTACATCAAGGAAAGTATGGGTTACAGCCATTGCAATTATAAAAACCCCCAAAAGTATTGAAGGTATTCCGGCAAAATAGCCAGATATTGACACCAATAGCAAAGAAACAAGATTAATATGGATTCCAGGGATTAAGCCTGTTATGATTCCGGCAAAACAGCCTGTCAAGACTGCAATCAATATCTGCAGTATCATTCTTATCTTAGTTTAACAGCATTGGCTATAATATTGTATTCTCCTTCATATTCATCTACCTCTCCCAATAATTCAATGTAGTCTCCTTTTTTCAGATTAATCTTTTTTTGGTCTTTAAACAGGATCACATCAATATTCTCTATCTTTTCCTGTGCAATTTCAAGAAACATGACCTTTTCTGTATTGGTCAATCTTTCAATTTTTCCTATTACTCTTACTTCTTTTCCAACATCTGAATCAGTTATCTTCCCTACATCTATCTCTTTGATTTCTATATTTTCAGAAACAAAGAACAAAGTGATCAATCCAACTAGAGAACAGATAAATGCTAATTTAAAAAGGTTTTTTTCTTTCATTCTAAAAAATACTATCAGAACTCTTTTTTAAAAAAATAAAATAAAACTTTGAGATAGCTCAAAGCCTGTTGGGCTTTGCCCAACTTTAATTTTATTCAGTTACTTTAATCTCTCCGGAAGTGCCGGGATAATTGCTTTTGCTAAGCCACTGGAAGTTTCCTGCTTCTTCAAAGGTATATTCATAGGATTCTCCTGGAATCAAAGGATGCCAGTCGTCAATAGCTTTGTTTCCTGAATATATTCCGTTGACTTCTTTTCTAAAGCCGACAACATGCTTGAAATTTTCCTGTTCATTCAGTATTGTAACTGTATCTCCTACTTTAATTTCAATGTCTTCAGGGTCTCCTTTGAAATTTGTGATAACAATAGTATATTCTGTTTCTGTTGTGTCTTCTGTGCTGTTTTCTTCTTCTCCTGCATCTAATCCTGCTTCTTCGCTTAACTGATCATAAAGGTCTTTAACATCAGTATTGTTATCTGTTGAATCATTTCCTTGGTCAACTGTGTCTGTGTTTTGGTTTTCTGCAGTGCTTGCTCCAGAAACACCATCGTCTGTAGTATTGTCTTCAACAACTTCTCCTGCGTCCTTACATCCGGATATTGAAAGCAACAGAACAATTGCAATCAATCCAAAAATATAATGTATTTTCATTTTAATTTCTCCTTTATCAGATAAAAATAATATTCTTTATAAAGTTTTTCTTTAATATTTGTGATTTTTTTCTGCCAAAGCCCTGTTATAAAGATCCTTAGCATGTTCTGGAATCTCTATGCCAAGATCTGACAACCTTCCAATGATATTATGGTTGTCATGCGATACTGCATAATCAATAATATTAGAGGTGTATTTAATTATTTTATTTATATCCTTAGAAGCTATAGATTCCATGTTCTTTATCATATTTTCAAGTCTTCTGTCTTGTTTCATTTTCTTTTTGTTATTTTGTTTGAAGGATCTAAAAATCCAGCATATTCATCTCTGTGAAGGGTGTTTCTTTTTGAATTTCCTGTGATGAAATTTATATAAAATATCTGCAGATATTTGTTGTTGTCTGCCATTGGGATGTCTCTGTGGTATCCTGTGCTTTTTTTGCCTTTTATCTTAAAAGTATTCCATGGTTTAATATTTACTTTTCCTTTTTCTTTGTCAGATTCATCATAGATCCTAAAATCAAAGGATTTTTCTCCTTTATAGAAAGAAATTTCAGGTATTTGGTCTATTGAATGGTTGTGATCATAGTAAAACGAGCTTAAATTTCCTGCAATTTCCTGTATTTCTTTTTCAACAGTAGAATCAAAGCTGTATGTGATAGTTAAACTTAGTGAATTTGGGTGTTTTTTGTTGATCTTGATTTCATGAAGCTTATCTTCTAACATATTTAAAATATAAGAATTTACCCTTTATAAATCTTTCTATTTGTTACTATTATTCAGTAACTAAAACAGCATTAATAACGCCATCCTGGCCTGGCCTGGATGTAATCTTTGCTTTTCCCTTGTCTGTATCAATTATAGAGCCTTTAACCATTATGTTTCTTCTGGTAAAGTGTCTGTTTGCTGGTGATTCTATAACTGTCTTGATCTTTGCTTTTGACATCTTTTTTGTTTTGGGGTCTACAACGTTTGCAGTTTCAGTAGAATGAAGCTTTAATTTAGTGTTTCCGCCTTTTGTTTTTTCTTTTTTGAGTTTTGTTTTATCTATCCTGGTCAAGGCTGGAGCGCTTCCACTTTCATAAAGTCTTTTTCTTCTGCTTGGAATATATCTTCCGCCTGTGGTTTTTCTCTTTGATCTGAATTGTGTGATTACCATATTAAACAATGATTTATAGGTAATTTAAAAAGGTTTCTATGCTATATGCTATATTTCAGTAAAGTTTATAAAGAAGGTGTCTATCATTAGGTTATGTTTAATCTTATAGGGGGGATTATATTAAAATGACACCAGAAACCACAAGGCCATTGGATGCTCTAAACAGAGCAAAAGGCAAAAGAGTAATTGTAGAGCTTAAAAACAAAAAGTCCTTTGTTGGAAAATTACAGGCTTTTGATATACACATCAATGTTGTGCTTGAAGAAGCAGAAGAGATTGTAGATGGAGAAATTAAAAGAAAACTTGGTGTAGTGTTTATAAGAGGGGATACAATAATAATTATTTCACCAGAACAGAAATAAACAGAAAATGACAAAAGGAACCCCTTCAATGGGGAAGAAAAGCGGAAAAAAGAATATGGTAATGTGCAGAAGATGCGGCAAAAGAACATACCATGTTAGAAAGAAGAAATGTTCTTCCTGTGGATATGGAAAATCTGCAAAGATGAGGAATTACAGCTGGCAGAAAAAATAGTTCTATTAGCAAGATTTAAATAAGAAATATGTTGTTTAATTTGAATGATGTTAATGCGGGGATGCCGGAGTGGCCAAACGGGTATGGCTTAGGCAAGTTTAATCTTGAAGATACCATATGGCTTAGTGCCTACGGGGGTTCAAGTCCTCCTCCCCGCATCATATTTTGACAAAAAAAATTGCTTAATTTAAAAAAAATATTATAATTGGAATTATTTAATAGCGTGTTTATGGATTAAATATTTAAATAAAATTAATAAAAATATTATTATAAGAATAGAGAATTTAAAAAAAAATTTGTCGACGTAAAAATTTGATTCTTAGACGAGAAAAGTACAAATGAGACAAAAAAGTCATAAAAAATTATAGATATACTAGTATACAAAAATACACAAAAGTATACTAACAATTGGCTCAAAAACAGAAAAAAACAGGGTTTTTGTGGTTAACTATTATAAAGTGACAACGGGTTTATATGCTTGATTTCAAGGAAAAGAGCATAATGTAGGTATAATAGACGCTATATTGAAAGCATAGTTGCGAAAAATTTATAAAGAAAAGCTGTTATCATATGCTTACCGGTTAATAAAAAGTCCAAGTTTCGTAGGCCAAAACATATATGCGAGAATATCGTATATATTTTATGATTATGGACTTCTTGGACTTATATGCGGAATCTTGAAAAGGTTTCGTGTTGCTGAAATGCAACAATAAAGATAGCCTAAAAAAAAGATAGCCCAAACAAAAAAACAAAACTAACACATGGAGGTGTTTAGTAATATGAAAACAATCAAAAAGATTGTGGCTCTTGCAACGGGCGCAACAATGCTCGGAGCAACAATGATGGGAGCTATGGCAGCTGATCTAGGTAACTATCCTGCACCATTTGTAGAAGGATGTTCTTTCTCAGGTGCATTAGTTATTGGAGAAGACGCAGACCCATCTGACGTAGCAGGTGCAGTAGATATTGCATCAAGCTTAGCCATAAGTGGAGAAACAACAACAACTGGAACAGGTACAGAAGTTACAGTTGATGGAGAAGCTGTTAAATTAGAAAAATCTAGCGACAAATTGAACTTAGGAGAAAATCTAAGTACACTACAATCTACCAAAATAGACAACGACGATTTGCCAACTGTATTAGTAAATGGAGAATATAGTAATGGCGAAAACAAAGAATTTGACTACGAACAAGAGATTGAAATGGGTGATCAAACATTTGAAGCTTTTAAAGACAGAAGCTACAATGATGATGAACCTACAATTGGTGTACATGTAGAGGCAACTAGCACATTGATGACATACAGCCTTACATTTACAACCGATGCTGAATCAGATCTTGTTGATTCTGATGGAAATGAAGGTGGAAAGTATCTGGAAGACATGGAAGACACAACAATTGAAATTCTAGGAAATGTATATGACATTGTTGAAGCTACCAACGAATCAGGCGGATATTTTGAACTGATGGGAGGAGCTACAAAAGATGTTATGGAGCAAGGAGAAACAAAAACATTTACATTGAATGACAAAGAATACGAAGTTGAAGTGACTTACATCGGAACAACAAGCGGAACTTCAAAAGTTAAATTTAAAGTTAATGGAGAAGTAACCGATGCCCTTGCAGTCGATGATACATATGAAACAGATGACGGAACACAATTAGGTATAAGAGAGATTCTAGAAGAAGAAGCAGGAGAAGTTACAGCTGACCAAGTAGAATTCTATATTGGAGCTGAAAAGATGACTCTAGAAAATGGAAAAGACTTAGTATTAGGCAAAGACGATGTAGATGATGTAGATGTAACTATAGATGGCACAACAAGCGGAACAGAATACACTTTGACTAGTATTGATCTAGCATGGAAACCAGAAGATGAGATATTCATAACAGAAGAACAAGTACAAAAATTACCTGGACTAGAGTCAATTAAGATTTCCTATGAAGGAATGACTCAACCTGCAGAAGAAACAATTGCAATTGCTGACAGCGATGATGACACAATTGAATTGACAGTTCCAATAGAAGATTCAGGAGATGATGGATTTACATTTGATCTTGTCTTTGATGCAGGAAGCGGATTTAATCGTCTAGGTAACAGTGATTATGAATTATTGGCTGATACTGATGCATCTAATGACTATAATTTCAGTTACGACGACAACAACTATTTCATAGTATCTAACACAAATTCATATGAAACCCACTTTGTAGAAGCAACAGGGTTTGACGATGAAGATGGTGTTGATTTTGAAGATGCTGTGACTGGTTCAGAGAAACTTAAGAAAGGTCGTGGTGAAAGCTTTGATTTCGGAGACATTACTTTAAATGTACAAGAATTCAATGCGACAAATAAATGGGTTGTGGTAAATACTACTTCAGCTAATTTTGATGGAGATGTAATCTACACTGAAGAAGGAATGAAAATAACCTTACCAGCTGTAACAGCTAACCAGACAACATATAATCTGACTTTTGAAGAAGAAGCAGATGATAGCGGTGTAACAGGTTCATCCTTTACAGTAACATTAGAAGGAAACCAAAGTAATTCTGTGGATGCGGATGTTAAAACTACAAACTTAACATCAATTGGAGAAATAGGAGACAGTGATGAATATGTCCATTATGTACAAACTGGTGAAGTGGGTACTAAATTAGTGATTGACAAAGGACCAGACCAACACACAGCTGAAATCACTTATCCAGGCGGAGAAAGCTATGGTAATGTGTATGTATCTGAATCTGAAACTGGATTTGGAGTTTCAGAATCTTCTGGAACTGCTGTATGTAAAGTTACTGTTCCAAAAGCTAAGATGGACAGTGAAATTACAGACGTTGGTGCACAAAACCTAATTGTTGTAGGTGGACCTTGTGCTAACACAGTAGCTGCTGAAGTCATGGGCGTTGCCTCTACAGTTCCTGAGTGCTTAGAAGGATTTGAAGAAGGCAAAGCAATGATCAAGATGTATGAACAAACATCTGGAAAAGTTGCTATGGTTGTAGCTGGATACAGTGCATTAGACACTAGAAAAGCTACAGACGTCTTGTATGACTACGGAGACTATGACTTGTCAGGAGATGAAGTTGAAGTTGTTGGTACAACTCGAAGTGACATCTCTGTAAGCGCTGCTACAAGCGAATAAAACTAAAGGAATTTTTTCCTTTTTTATTTCTTTTTTTTTCTTTTTCTTTACAATATTTATTTAAACGGCGTTGCGCGGAAACTAGCTGGCTTTAGCCAGCTTATTAAAATAAGATAACCTT
>CAZFSZ010000027.1:0-13535 GCA_964521755.1 uncultured Methanosarcinales archaeon
TTTTGTATTTTCCTTTCAAAAAGCATTTGAATTTTTCTCTTGGTCTTTGTTTGAAAGAGACAGCAGGATGTTCATGTCCTATGATTATTGTTTTGATCTTTTTGGGGATTTCAGGTATCTTATGGCCGTGGGTTATCAAGATGCTGTCTACAATCATATTATCAACTATCTTTACATCTCTTTTTTGGGCTATCGGACCTATGATTGTATCGTGATTGCCTTTTATCAAAACTAGATTTTTGCAGTGTCTTTTTAGAAAATCAATTAATTTTAATGTATACCTCCATTCCTGCTCAGATATTGTTCCGAATTCGTGCTTTATGTCTCCGTTTATTATAATTGTCTCTGGAGAAACTTTTTTGAATATTTTTTCAAGTCTTTTAACTATGTCTTTAAACTGGAATCTTGGTATCAATATTCCCTGCTTGTTTAACGCTTCTTCATAGCCTATATGAGAATCTGTTATTATCATGGTTTTACAGCCGGGAATATACAATGCTAAATCTATTATATGAATGTTTTTTGTTAATTTCATTTTTTCAAACTAATCTTTGCCAGTACATTATTATGCATCCTTTTTAAAAATTCAACCTTGTCTTCCATCTTTAATATGTCTGTATAGCCCTGAGCAACAAGGTTTAAAGCAAATGGCGAGGGTATTTCATTGTGTATTTCTTCTATTTTTATATCCTTTTCCTCTATTCCCTTTATGATTTTATTGGTATTTTCAATGTCCATCAAATCCTCAAGAACCTCTCTTTTTGCCTCTTTCAATATAGAGAAATCCTTGTCTATCCTTTTCAACGCAGACAGCAATATCATCGAAGAGACCTGCTGTCTTCCGACTCTTTTTTTCCTTCCTTTATAGTTTCTGAGTATCATCAAAGATCTACCTGCGCAGTGCCTAAATCTTCTTTTAAAGACCTCTGTTTTTTCTATAGCATATTCCATTACTTTTCTTAATTCATCTGATTTTATTCTGTTGAATGCTTTCATTAAATTGAATCTTTTTTCTGACCGTATATAGAATCCATTGTCATTGATTCCTACCTCCACATCCTTGTGCTGGGTTTTAGAGACTGCAAATGCCAGTGCTCTGGAAAGACAGTCATTTACTCTTCTTCCAAACAAAGTATGGAACACGATGATATTTCCTCTGGGGTCTTTGGTGTGTTCTATGATGATTCTAGAGTTAGATGGGATCTCTGCAAAGTTATACTGCTCATAGAAATAATTGTAGATTGCGTTTGCTGCTTTCTTGTCAACATAAAGATAGTCAAGAATAAAATCCAATATCTCTTCTCTGGACTGGCCTGAGCAAAATTTTTCATCCATCAGCCTTCTGAATTTTCCAATGTCTTTGGCTAAATCAAAACTTAAAGGAAGCATCTCTGAAAACCATGAAGGAACAGTTGGTGGTCTTTGGGTAGAGGCAGAAACCTGGACAGTCATCCCTCTTGAATATCTGAATGTATATGTATCTCCTCCAAGAATAAATACATCTCCATGTTTTAGTTTTTCAACAAATCCTTCATCCAGTTTTCCTATGGTCTGGTCTCCAATCTTTACAGAGATAAAAGACTGATCAGGTATTGTTCCTATGTTGGTCATGTAGATAACCCTAGTCATCCTTCCTTTTCTTCCTACCATGCCTGTCTCTTCATCATACCAGATTTTTGCATATACATGCCTGTCTTCAAGAGAAGTGAATTCTCCTGCAAGATATTTTACAACCTGGAGAAAATCCTTTTTTTTTAGATTTTTATAACAATAAGAAGACTTGATTAGTTTGTATAATTCTTCTATAGGTATTTTCCCTTCTAAAACTATTCCAATAATCTGCTGGGCAAGAACATCTAAAGCACCAGTAGGGATGTGAATCTTGTCAATCTTTTTCTCTATCGCTGATTTTAGAAGTACAGAGCATTCAATTAAATCATCTCTATCTAATACAATCAATCTTCCCTTTGCTTTTTCATGAAGCTGGTGTCCAGATCTTCCTATTCTTTGGAGAGCTCTGGCAACTGATTTTGGTGAAGACAACAAAACAACCAGATCAATATAACCAATGTCAATTCCTAATTCCAGAGAAGTTGAGCAGACAACACATTTTAATTCTCCTTTTCTTAGTTTTTCTTCAACCTGGACTCTGTGTTTTTTTGACAAAGAGCCGTGATGTGCTGCGATATTTTTTGTATAGTTTTTCGGAAATTTGTTTTTTAAGTGGTCTACTACTCTTTCAGTAGCTGCTCTTGTGTTTGTAAATATCAATGTTGTTTTGTGGGACTGTATCAAATTGTCTATCAAACTATACATTGCCTTGTGGGTTTTTTCAGGGGTCGTGTCTATTAAGTCATCCAATGGAGAAAGAACTTTTAAATCTAAATCTTTGATAAACTGAACATCTATGATCTTGCAGGGTCTTTCATTTCCTACCAGAAACTTGGCAATCTCTTTTATTGGAGCAACTGTTGCTGACAATCCTATCCTAGTCATGTGAGGGGCCATTCCAGATAAATGCTCTACTGAAAGAGATAAGTGGGTTCCTCTTTTGTTGTCTGCTAATGCATGTATTTCATCTATTATGCAGTATTGGACATCTCTTAAGTTTTCAATAAATTTATAGCTTGATAGAACAATCGCCAATGATTCTGGTGTAGTGATTAAAATATGGGGTGGATTTTTTAGCATTTTCTGTTTTTCATAAGAAGAAGTATCTCCTGTTCTTACTGCTACTCTTATCCCTATTTCTTTTCCTGCTATTTCTTCTATTTCTTTTAAAGGTTCTATAAGGTTTTTCTCTATGTCATTATTTAATGCTTTTAATGGTGAAATGTAGACTGCATATATTTTATCTTCAAGAATTCCTTTTTCTGCATTGTCTACTAATTCATTTAGGATAGCTAAGAAACCGGTTAGTGTTTTTGTTGCTCCTGTTGGTGCTGAAACCAAGATATTTTCCCGGTTATGGATTGGAATTACCCCATATTTTTGAGGGAGTGAAAATGATTTGAATTTAGAGAAAAACCATTTTTCAACTAATGGATGCAGGATTTTCTTTACTTGTTTTTCTTTGTAGGGTTGTTTTAGTTTTTTAATTTTTGGCATCTTCTTTTCTTGAATTATTTTCAATATTGAAAATAAATAGCGTACATATTTTCTTGAACTATGTAATAAAGAGATTGTTTAAAAAGGTTAGTATTGGTTTTAACAGGCTTTTTAAATTGAATCAAGTTAATATATCAAATGATTGAAGATTATCTTAAGAAAGCTGAAGAATATTGCAGAATGGCTGAAGATTTTGCAGACAAGAAAGTTTCTATACAGAATAAAAATCCAAAAGAAAGATTACAGCAAGAGCATAATAATCTTTTGAGAGCAAACTGTTATATTGGGCTGGCAAGATATTATCAGAAAAAGGCTTTTACTGAAAAAAAGGAATCATAGTTTATTGACTATCTCTGAGCACTGGTCACTGGACATTGGGCCGCAGCGCTTATAAATAAAAAGTTCTGAAATTATTTTATGGATGTACTTGAAAAAGCAAAGATTTTGACACATTCAGGAGAATATGACAGCTGCGGACCTAAGATATGTGAAGTAAAGGTAAAATCGGGGCTGGGAGGGATATACCATGCAAAGGCAGAGCACAAAACCTGCAGGATATTCAAAACACTCATGAATAATACATGCACTTTTGACTGCAAATACTGCCATAATTCTGCGAGCTGCAAAAAGAAAAGCAGGAAAGTAAGCTATGAACCTGATGAACTGGCCAGATTATTCATGCACCTTAACAAAAGGCTGGATGTTCATGGTTTGTTTTTAAGCTCTGGTGTTGGAAAAGATATAGACAAGACAACTGAAAAGATGCTGGGGGCGGTTCATAAGCTTAGATTTAAGTATAATTTCAAAGGTTATATTCATTTTAAGGTATTGCCTGGAACTTCTTATGAACTGGTAAAACAGGCTGCTGAACTTTCAACAAGAATGTCAATCAATATAGAAGCCCCAAACAAAGGGGTGATAAATGAGATGAGCTCATGCAAGGATTTTCACAAGGATATATTAAAAAGACAGTCATGGATCTCAAGATTTAAACTTCCAGGAGGCCAGGCAACACAGATAATACTGAACGAGATGTCAACAGACAAGGAAGTTATGAAAATGACGGGGTGGGAATATGACAATCTTGATCTCAAAAGAATATATTTTTCTGCTTTCAGACCTGTAAAAGGAACAAAGTTTGAAAACAAAGAAGCTGAATCTCCTTTAAGACAAAACCACCTGTATAATGTTGATTTTCTCAGAAGAAACTATGAATTTAAACTAAGTGAATTCAGGAAGATAATGGAAAATGAAATGCTTCCGAAAGGAGACCCTAAATTAGCATTGGCTAAGGCAAATTTTGAAGGAGCAATAGATATAAACGAAGCAAGATATGATGAGCTGCTAAGGATTCCAGGGATAGGGCCTGTCACTGCAAAAAGGATTGCAGGAGGATACAAGGTAAAGAAGTATGAAGACCTGCACAAGCTTGGAGGGTGGGTAGAAAGAGCAAAACCTTTTATTGAAGTAGATGGAAAAAGACAGACAAGTTTGATAGAATTCTAGATTTTTTTGTAGATGTGAAGCATTGCTATCTTATCATTGCCAGGCCATTCTTCTGGCAGTCCTTTTATATTGGGGCATGAATCATAAAGCATAAATGATTTTACATCTTGAAGTCCGGGAAAAGATTCTGGGTGTCCTGAATATGTATATAAAAGAAATGTTGTTCCTTTTGGAGATTTCTCTGCAATCTTTTCAGCTATCTGCTTTTGATTGTTTATGTAATTAAAAAATGTTTTTATTTCTTTGAAATCAATTCCAGCATGTTCATAGGTTTGATCTTCTGTAAAATCTCCCTGGATAATCTTAACAGGAATGCTGTCTAGGATATTATTTTTCTTAAGATAATCTATGTGGTTTTCTGCTTTTTTAGATAAATCTGATTCATATTCAACCCCTATAGAATTTAAACTGTATTTTCCTGAAGACAAAGCAACAATCCTTCCGTCTCCGCAGCCGGCATCCATAAAATAACCTGAAATATCAATATATCCTCCTGAGATAGCCATCTTAAGACCTATATCAATATGCACAAGATTGGAAGGAACGAACTGTCCTTTTACTGTCTTATCGCTGTTAGTATAATATTTGTTGTAATAATCTATTATCTTTTCAAGTATCATAAAAAAATAAAGATTGGTATTTATTTAAAGATAATGCTTTTAGATCTAGCAAGTTAGATGTATAGCTAAAACCGCGTCTTTTTCTTTGTTGAATATTTTACAGGCTTTTGTGCTTTTTTTGATTATTAGTTTTATGTTTAATTCTTCTGCTTTTTGCTTTACCTTATCATCAATTTTCATTCTTCCATTATAACCTGTTCCGATGATTAATTTCTTGGGCTTTGCACTGAATACTTCTTTAATATCTTTGGTTTGCAGTAGATGTCCCTGCTTTCTCCACCATCCATCTTTTATCTGGTCTGGAAAGATGATCACATCGTTTTCATAGGTTTTTCCATCAATTTTTATCTTTCCAAAATCATAATCTCCTACTTTCATAAATTGAATCATATATTATTGGTTTAAATATGTTTTTAATATAAAAGCTTGAAATTACAAGATAATTTCAATTTCTTTATGCGGATATCTTTCCAAGAACAAGATAAGTGTAAGCGATTCTATGAATTCCGATACCTTTATATGAAATTCTCATTAGAGAATAAATATAAAGGTCTGGAATTACAAAAGTAATTCCGATACCTTTATATATGCCCTAAAAATCTTATTCTATATTGGTTGTTAAACAACCTGCAATATTTATACACACCGAAAGGTGAAATATTATACAGAGGAGATAAAATGTCCATATATGATGTTTATCCAAACGAACTGATAGAAAAAACTGCTGAAGAATTAAAGAAAATAGAAGAAATAAAACCGCCAACATGGTCTGTTTTTGCAAAGACAGGAGCACACAAAGAAAGGGCTCCTTTGGAAAAAGACTGGTGGTACACAAGAGCAGCTGCTATTCTAAGGACAATATATGTTTTAGGGCCTATCGGAGTGAGCAAGCTAAGAACAAAATACGGCGGAAAGAAAAGAAGAGGGCACAAAAAAGCTCATTTCAGAAAAGGAAGCGGAAGCGTAATAAGAAAGATATTGCAGCAGCTGGAAAAAGCAGAATTAGCTAAATTTGTTGAGAAAGGAGTGCACAAAGGAAGGGTTGCTGCTCCCAAAGGAAAAGCATTGCTAGATAAAACTGCAATTGCTATTTTGAAAACAAAAGAAAAAAAATATCAAAAGAAAAAGAAGGAAAAAACTACTGAAAACAAAGAAAAGAAAAAAGCAGGAAAAGAAGAAAAAAAGAAAGCTGAAAAGAATAAAGAAACTGAAAAAAAGAAAGAAGAAAAAGAAAATAATAAAAAAGGAAAAGAAGAAAAAAAACCTGAAAAATATCAAGATAATAAAGAAAATGACAAGATACAAACACCCGTCAAAGAAGCAAAGGCTGGCAAAAAAGAATAGACAGACCAAATGGGCTCCTTTTTGGACTGTTCCAAAGAAATACGGGCAGGGAAGAAGGGTTCATCCAGGCAGACATACCAAGATCAAAAGAAACTGGAGACGGACAAAAACTAAATCATAATTCTAGAAAATGGCAAAGAAGAAAAAAGAAAGCAACGTGTTGGAAAGAACCTATAATGTTCCTCTTAGAAGAAAATGGCTTAATGTTCCAAAATATAAGAGAGCAAAGAAAGCTGTATCTGCATTAAGGGCTTTTGTCGTAAAGCACATGAAGTCGGACAATGTGAATCTTGGAAAGTATGTCAATGAATATATCTGGAAGCATGGAATAAAGAATCCTCCTCATCATGTTAAGATTGTAGCAAGAAAGGACAGCGAGGGAGCTGTCAATGTAGAGCTGGAAGGATCTCCTGTTGAAGAGAAAGAAGAATCCAAAAAAGGAAAGAAATCCAAGGAAAAGAAAAAAGAAACCAAGAAAAAAGAGAAAGGCAGAGAAGAGAAAGGCAAGAAAGTTAAGAAAGAAACAAAAGAAGACAAAAAAAGTAAAAAAGAAGAAAAGTCTAAAGAGAAAGAGAGCAAGAAAGAAAAAACAGAGAAAAAAGAAGAAAAAACTAAAAAGAAGGAAGAAAAAGATATAAAAAAAGATAAAGATAAAAAACAATAAAAATATTAGTTCTTTAACATAAACTTATTAAACATTGAATTTTTTTATTATCCTATGGGTAAACTACCATCTGAAAAGACTAAAAGAAAAATATTGGTTAAAAAAGAAGCTAAAACAGATAGAGTTAAAGATAATACTGCAGAAGAGCTGATAAATTACGGGATTGTTAACCTTGACAAGCCACAGGGACCGACATCCCACCAGGTAAGCAGTTATGTGCAGAGGATACTGAAATTAAAGAAAGCAGGGCATTCGGGAACACTTGATCCAAAGGTGACAGGAGTATTGCCTACAGCGCTGGGAAGAGCTACAAGGATTGTCCAGATGTTGATCCCTGCTGGAAAAGAGTATGTATGTATAATGCATGTCCATAAAGATGTTGAAGAGCAAAAACTAAGAAAAACAATAAAATCATTCAAAGGAAAGATAAAGCAGAAGCCTCCTATAAGGTCTGCGGTTAAAAGGGTTGAAAGATTCAGGAAAATATATTATATCGATATTATGGAGATGGATGGGAAAGATGTTTTATTTAAAGTTGGATGCGAAGCAGGAACATATATTAGAAAGCTTTGTGATGATATTGGCAAAAAATTAGGAACAGGAGCGCACATGGCTGAATTAAGAAGGACAAAAGTAGGTCCTTTTGATGAAAAAACACTGGTAACTCTTCAGGACCTTACAGATGCATATTGGTATTACAAAAATGAGGGAAAAAAAGAATATATTAAAAAATGCATACAGCCTGTGGAGAATGCAGTTGTGCATCTTCCCAAAATATGGGTATTGGATAATGCTATTGGCAGCCTTTGCAATGGGGTCAATCTTAAGGTCCCTGGGATATCTAAACTTAACAATGAGATTGAACCTGATCAGGAAGTTGCAGTCATGAGCTTAGCAGATGAACTGGTTGCGATAGGAAGAGCAAAACTGACTTCTAAGAAGATGGTTGAGCAGGAAAAAGGCGTTGCTGTAAAGATCCACAAGGTTTTTATGAAGAACTAAATTATTTTAGTTAAAATGACAAAATATAGTGTTGATGAAGTTAGAAGTGTATGCAGAAATGTATTGGATAGTACAGAATATAAACCCTGTTCAAAACTTTTAGAGCTCTGCAACAATACTGTTCCTGATACAATGGGGGAGATGAAAATTAATTTTATCAAAATTACATATAACAAGAACTTTGAAAATATGATACAATTAGACAATTTTCTTTACAGGGGGGACAGAAAAAAGGTTCCAAAAGGCGCTTATATATGTAGAGAATATGTCCCTGCTGGTTTGTGAGATTAAATTATTATAAAATTAGGATCAATTTTTTTATTAAAAGAGATTTTATTTTTCTTTGATTTTTTAATTGCAGATTCTACCAAGGGTTTGTTTTCTAATAATTCCTCTAAATTATCTTTTGCATCACTGATTGAATCTGCACTTTGTTTAACTGCAATAGAAAAATTAATCCTGCCTTTAAAAATGCCTTTTGGTTTATATTCTCCTACTACAAATCCCCTGTATTTTGGTTTAAAGTTTTTTTGGGGATTGTATTGGTTTTCGTATCTTCTATCTTCGTCAATCTTTACAGATTTTACTGCAGTACAGGTTCCTTTGTCTGTTTCAAATTTATATTCTTCTGAAAAAAAAGATCCTGATTTAACCATACTGTAAAAAATAATGAAGCTTTTTATTTAAAGCTGATGTTTTATTTATATTTAGAAAAACTTTAAATAAAAAATCATATTTGATATACCTATGAGAAGTATTGATACAGTATATTTTGGAACTTACTTTAATGAAAAAAGATTAAAACAAGAAGGATATGAACTTACAGGAGAACTCATTAATATGTCTACTGAAGCATCTTTTTTTTCTAGAAGCTATCTGGAAGATATAATCAATGAGTTTTGCGATGTTGATGAATTTGACGGGTGCGTTATATGGAAGGGAAGAATAAGCAGATTAACTAATAAAGAAATCTGTAGAATATATCCAATTAAGAAGATTAGTCAACAGTAAACAATTCTGAATCGTGGACATCAAAAAGACCAATCCTCGCGCCTGCATCAAGCCAACCATGGGCGTAATTCAACGCTGCAAATGCATTTACCAAATCTCCCTTTTTTTCAAAATGCTCTGCGTCAGAGATATACCTCTTTATCATATCAAGAAAATCCTCTCTTTCAGAATCTAAAGAAGTTCTGTTCCCGGAAGATTCTGCTTTTTTCAAAGCTTTCCGGGAAACTGAAAAATATTTTTGAAGCTTTTCAGGAGTTACAGTATTCATTCTTTTGGAGCAGGCAATGGCCTTTTGACTGTTATAGGGATAACTCCTTTCCTGTATTCAAGCTTGGCTATAGTTATTGGGTTATATGATATCTTTTTCAGCTTTTCTTCAGGAAGTTTAATTAAAAAAGGGGCACCCATAGCTATCTGCAGAGCCCTTGATCCAATCATTCTTGCCTTTTCGTATTTTGAATACTTTCTTTTCTTTTTTTTTGTTTGTTTTTTTGCCATTCTTATCCACCTCTTACAAGGTTTTTCTCAACTCATCGCATTTTTTGATTCCAATGTCAACCATCTTTGATATCTCTTCCTCAGTCAAAGGGCTGTCTCCGCCTTTTTGCATTGCACAGAGGTTTTGATTCTGGTCAGTAGCTATTGTCAATCTAGCGTCAATGATCTTTTCCTCTTCAGTTACAGGATCAACAATAAGATGGTCCCCTATCTTGCATACAGTTACTGAAACAGTCTGCTTGTTTAAAGGTAGTGGTTTGTCTGTTTTGGTTTTATAGTCGATAGCTCCTTCTTCATCTGTCTTTGGGAATTTTGTGTTATTCAATGCAGCCAGAGCTGACAATGCTGATATGTCAAATAAATTTCCTGAATCATTTATCGGACATATGTCAATCATAACAGACCATACTTTTTCTCCTTTTTTTACGCAGAGTTTTTTCATGTCTATTGCTTTTGACTCCCTTATTCCCCTGTCAACAACTCTAGAAAGTTCTATAGCGTCTATTCTAGGGGGGCCGGTTTCAAATTCAGGGTTTGATAAAGGCAAAAGCTCTGCATTTACCATCAGACAACCTTCTTCAGGAGTGTCTGGATACGGCTCTTGTAATGCAAGCTTTACTCCTGCAATAACAACTGTCTCTCCTATCTGGACTCTTGCTGAACCTTCTGCACTTTTTGAAAAATCATATTTTATATCAATAGGTTTTCTGTATTCAAGCGGTTTTCTACCGTCTAATCTTACTCCTTTATCGAGCAGCTCGATAATGTGTTTTCTAAGTTCTTCATTCATTCTTGTCACCTCCTTTACCAGAAGAGGCAGACTCTTTTTTGTCTTCACCTTTTTTGGTTTCACTTTTAAGCTCATATTTCTCTTTGATTGCTTTCTTCTGTATTTCATATACGTCTTTGCAGACTTTTTTACCCAGTTTAACTGCCTTAAGCAGATTTTCCTTTGAAATTTCTCCATCCATCTGAAGAAGTACAATCTCTTCTGTATTTGGAAGTATCGCTATAGGCACATCTGATACTACCCCATCATATGCTTCTTCATCATAGCTTAGATCAGCAACAACAGTGCCGTCTACGCTTCCTACTGCTACAGAGCTTACAAGGTCTTTCATGACTATTCCTGCATCTGCAAGGGCCATTGCTGAGGCGCATATTCCTGCGCACCTTGTTCCTGCATCTGTCTGCGGGAGCTCGATAAATATATCTACAACAGAATTTGGAAATTTATCAAGGTCAACAACAGAAAGAAGTGATTTTTCTATAACCATTGAAATCTCTTTTGCTCTTCTGTTTGGTCCAGGCCTTATCCTATCGCCTGAACCTGAGAAAGGCATCATGTTATAGTTTACTCTTATAATCCCTTTTTCAGGGTTCTGCATGAACCTCGGATAAAGTTCACGAGGGCCGTAAACTGCTGCATAAGCAATAGTGTCCCCTATCTTGAACATAGCTGAGCCGTCTGCTCTCTTGATTACTCCTGTTTTTGCCTCTATAGGTCTTGTCTCGTCTAATTTCCTGCCGTCCAATCTTTTTTCGTAAGTCATTTTACTGCTCACCTCTGTCAATTTCTATCTTTTTTCCTGTCTCTTTTTCAAGATATTTCTTGATCCTGTCTGTAAGTCCGTTGATATGAGCTTCTTTTTCAATCTTCTTGATCGTTTTTACAGCAAGAAGCTCCATTTTTGGATCTTCTCCCTGGAGCCAGATAACACCGTTCTGACCAACAATTATCTTGCAGTCTGTTGCTTTCTTTATCATGCTGACCATACTGCCTTTTTTCCCGATTATCCTTGGAACCTTATGGCAGTTAACTTTTATTATTCTTCCGCCTTTAAGTTTTCTCAAACCAGGGCCTTTCATTGTTATATCTATAAGATTCTGGCTTGTAACATTGGTTATCTTGCATACAAGATAGTCTCCAAAATCAAAATATTTTGTAAGGTTTGCTCCCTTTGGGATGAAATCAGATGATGCTTCTCTCATATTAAGCATTGCCTGATATGCTGATTCAGTATCTATACGCCATCCGCTGAATGCTATCTCAAAAACCCTCCCTATAATCATATCCCCCCTTTTGGGAAGATATTTTCCTGATAATGGTATCAGTTTGATAGCTCTTCCTTCTATCCTGGTCAAACCCAGAATAGATGAAATAATCTTTTCTCCTTCACGATATGTTCCTGCACCAGGCAGATAATCCATTCCTTCTGCAAGGTGTTCTCCTGGAACAACCACTTCTTTGTCTTTTGTTAATAATTTACTCATTTTTTTCACCTTTTACTTGTTGTTTTTTATTGTTAGTTTTTTGTTATTTTTTAACTTCTGTCAATATCTTTTCTATCTTTTTCTGTGACAATTTTTTATATTCTTTTTTGTCTTTGGTTACAGTAGCTATATCAAGCCTGTCAGCACTGATACTTTTTCCGATTGTTTTCATCAATGCTTTTACTGCAAGTTTTAGACCTTCGTCCATGGACATGTTCTCCTTGTATTTCTTGTGAAGCATCTCCTGAACTTCAGTTTCTCCTTCTCCTATCGCTACTGCTTTATATTGGAAATATATTCCAGTGGGGTCTGTCTCAAAAAGCCTTGCTTCTCCGTCTTCATCTACTCCAGCTATCAACAAGGAAACACCAAATGGCCTTAATCCAGCTGACTGGGTGCATACCTGCTTTAGATCACATACATCCTTTACAATAGACAGTACATCTATCGGACTGTCATAAGTTACAGTATGCTGCTGTGCTTTTAGCTGGGCTCTTTCTATCAATACTCTTGCATCTGAAAGTATTCCTGATGCAGTTACAGCTATGTGATTATCCACCTGCCATATCTTTTCTGTTGCCTCCGGCACTATAAATTTGTCTATCAATCTTTTATCTGTTACTAACAGAACCCCTTCTTTACATACCATCCCTATTGCAGTTGAGCCCTGTTTTACTGTTTTCTTGGCGTACTCAACCTGCAGTAATCTTCCCTCCGGGCTGAACATTGTGATTGCCCGGTCATATCCCATTACCTGATGCGGCATTGCTTGCATTTTTACATTACCTCCTTTGTTATTATATCTGATTTCCAGCTTGTTTTTTGCCGGCTAAAATCATAATAATTTGTTATTGTATTTTTGTTATATGTTTTTTGAAGATGTGAATCATCCAATAAATATGTTTGATCTATCATCTCTTCCTGGAGGAGATATCTTGTTTTTTGTGTGTTTATTTGTGATTTTGGTATAATTTTTGTGATCATCTATAATAAGGTTTCCTGTATAATGTTTTCCGTCTTTGTATGTTATCATCTTGCTATAGATACCTTTGTTTTGCTTTTTTTAAGATTCCTGAAACACCAATCGTATTAACTACTGCTTTTTGGCTGTTAATATTTTTTATAAAAGACAAAGCTGTTTTGACTTCATCAACAGATTTGTGGTTTATTTTTATTATCCCTCTTTGTAATTTTGGATTAAAACAGTCTTTTATTAATTGTATTCCTGCTTTTGCCATGCCTAATTCCCCTATTAACTGCTGTGATTTACCTATAATCTCGTTTGAAATCGCTTTAAAGTCTTTTATTTCCTTATCGGAGATTATTTCAAAAGCTATATAGCGTTTTTTCTCTTTAAGTGTTGGCAACAGTGTTTTTAACCTTTTTTTGATTTTAATTCACCTAAAACGGTTTTCATTAACCGAGAAATAACCTAATAACGGTTCCTTTCTCTTTCTCTCACAGTAGAATAAAATAGTTTATGTATTTATAAAGGTTTGTATAAAAAA
>CAZFSZ010000028.1:0-13048 GCA_964521755.1 uncultured Methanosarcinales archaeon
GGGAAAAAACACATTCTATATGTTGCAGGATACACTTTAGCTTAATAAGTATAACCAAAAGAAAGATTTATATACAATATCTGCAAAATAAAATATAAGATGGACCATACAAAAAGAAATGTTAAAAAATTGATGAATCTTGACAGCATAATAAAAGAAAGATTAGATGATGAGATAACAGTAATAAAAGATCTTTATCTTGAACTTATAGAAGGCTTAAAAAGAATAAGAGGCTCTATTTCCCAGGCAGATTTGAGTGAATCATCTGAAGAAAATATAGTGCCTATCCAAAACACAATAAGCGGGTTTATAAACGAACTTGAGCCATTGGAAGAGCTTGATAAAAGATTCAAAGATATAAAAAAACACGCAGTAAGTATAAAAAATAAACTTAATACATTAAAAGAATCTTTAAATGTTTACGGCGCCACTAAAAAAGCACTGATAGATTTTGACAACAATATATTGTATGAATTCAAAACCACAATCCAAAGAGATTTCAAAGAAGATATTGAATACAACAAAAGGATTGAAAAAATGCTTGCCTAAAATGCCTACTTTAGAAAAAACCGACATCACCTGGAAAAAAGAAATTGAAGAAGAAGCAGACATCAAAAGACCTCCTTTAAGAAGGGGGAAAAAGATTTATTCTTTTGAAATGCTAAATAATAAACTTGATAAAAAATATCCTGAGCTTCTTGATAAAGATATTAAAAAAGAAACACCTGATAAACTAAAAGAAATTGGTATTCAAATTACAGCAGTCATTGAAAGAGTGAGCAAGATATTCCTGAGAAATAAAGGAGACGAAAAAGATATATCATACAGAGAGATGATGGATATGCATAAATATTGGAGAAAGATAGGAAGAGGAAAATCTTCCTTCTCTTGGGTAGAAGGTTATAACAAGAAAAAACTAAAAATGCATCTTACTATCCTTGCTTCATTAGAAAGATCATTGTTAAAGAGGCTTGGATATTCATCAGCTGCATAAAAATATTTAAATAAATAATTATTTTAATTTTCTTGATGAAGATAATGAAATTTGCACACATGGCTGACTGCCATATAGGTTCATGGAGAGATCCAAAGCTAAAGAATGCTGCAGTCAATGCTTTCAACAAGGCAGTTGATATGTGCATTGATAAAGAAGTGGATTTTATTCTAATCTCGGGAGATCTGTTCAATACATCAATACCCTCTATAGACAGCCTAAAACAGACTGTTGAAAAATTAAAGGAACTAAAAGACAAAAATATTCCTGTATATGTAATCGCAGGCTCTCATGATTTTTCTCCTTCAGGAAAGACAATGCTTGACATCCTAGAGAAAGCAGGACTGTTCGTCAACGTATCTAAAGGAGAGGTTGTTGATGAAAAGCTAAAGCTCAAATTCACAATAGACAAAAAAACAGGAGCAAAGGTAACCGGCATGCCTGGAAAAAAAGGGGGGCTGGAAAAAGAATATTATCAAAACCTGATGAAAGAGCATCTTGAAAAAGAGGAAGGCTACAAGATATTCATGTTTCACTCTGCATTGAGAGAATTCAAGCCTAAAGAATTAAAAGAGATGGATTCTCATCCCCTTTCTTTGTTTCCAAAAAATTTCGATTATTATGCCGGCGGTCACGTACATTACAGGTTTAAAAAAGACGAGCCTGAATACGGCACAATAGTGTTTCCTGGCCCTTTATTTCCAAACAATTTCAAAGAGATTGAAGATCTGGAAAGAGGCAGCCTGTATTTTGTTGAAGTTGAAAAGGATGAAGATGGATACAACACAAAAACATACCAGGAACCAGTACAGATCTATAACACTTTTAAGATAAACATAGATGCAAAGAGCAAAACTCCTGTCCAGATTGAAGAAGAGATAGACAAAAAGATAAAGGGAAAGGAATTTAACAACACGATAATTACTATAAGGATAAAAGGCACTTTATTGTCAGGAAAACAATCCGATATAAACTTCAAAGAAATATTTGAAAAACTTTACAACAAATCTGCTTACTTTGTGATGAAAAACATCTCCAAGCTAAAGACAAAGGAATTTGAAGAGATAAAAGTTGAAAAAGGATCTGTTGATGATGTAGAGTCAAAACTGATTAAAGAACATCTTGGTCAGATAAAAGTTGCCGGATTTGACCCTCAAAAAGAGGAAAAACTGGTAAAGGATCTTATGTCTGCATTGTCAGCAGAAAAACAGGAAGGAGAAACAGTAACAGCATTTGAATCAAGATTAAAGTCCGAGATAAATTCAATCCTTGATTTGGAATAATCATTTCTTTTTCTTAAAAAACCACTCATATATGCCAAACATCCAGCTGAAAGTATAAAGAATGCTCAATATAAACAGCCCCCATTGTTTATTTATAACAGAAGTTATAAAAAAGAAAGGCTGTGAAAAAAGTCCAACTACAAAGCCCCATTTGTTCTTTTTAGCCACAAGAAAAATGGCAGCTACTCCAAAAATAGTAAGGCCAATCTGAGAGATTAAATCTAGGTCAACCATATTATTTTATTTAATAGAAGGGTATTTAAAGTTTTGGATTAATAATTTTAAAAATGAAAAAATCACGCATACATCTGATAATCAAAGGCCGTGTTCAGGGAGTTTTCTTCAGAGCAAACACGCAAAAGCAGGCAAAAAGACTAGATTTAACAGGATGGGTAAAAAATCTTCCTGACGAAAATGTTGAAGTTGTTGCAGAAGGAGAAAAAGAAAAGATAAAAGATTTGATCTCTTTCTGCAGAAAAGGGCCTTCTTCAGCAAGGGTTGATGATATTGATTTTAAATGGGAGGAATTTACAGGGGAATTTAGATCATTTTCTATCAAATATTAGTAACATTTTTATATATTAAATAAATATTTAATTTTAAGATGGTATTTGGATTTAGTGTTGAAGAAAGATTAATGAATATAATAATCAAGATAAATAACAAGATAAGAAAAGAAGAAAAACTTGAAAAAATAAACATGGTTGGATTGCTTCATCTGATTAAAAAATTAAAAGAAAAAATAGATGAGATAGAAGACAGGGAAAAACTTGAAAAAGAAGCAGAAAAATTAAGGGTTATTTTCGGACTCACATCCAAATGGAAAAAAGTTTCTATGTTCAGGTCTGTAGCTGTCCAGACAGGGAATCTTCTTGAGATCTCAAAAGAAAAATCACCTGCAAAAACTAATATCACCCAGGGGTTGACCAATTTGATCAATGCTTTGACTGCCTTGATAGAGGATATCAAAGAGAAGGAAGTTATTGCTTCTGGAAAATTAAAACCGTCTTTTTCCTGATTACTTTACCAGTTCTTTCATGATTTTATTTACTGCAGCAGGATCAGCCTGTCCTTTTGTCTTTCTCATCACCTGCCCTATCAAAAACTGCAGTGATTTCTTCTCCCCTGCTTTGTAATCTTCAACTGCTTGTAGATTTTCTTTTATTGCCTCTTTGCAAAATCTTTTTATCTGTTTTTCATCTGCTATCTTCTTTGCACCTATCTTATTTACGTAATCTCTTGGAGAAAAAGGTTTTTCTATAAGTTTTTCAAGTATCTTCTGGGCAACATTGTCAGTTATCTCATTGTTCTCCACCATCTTAAGAAGCTCGATTATGTATTTCTCGTCTAAATTAAGATCTTTCATCTCTTTCTTGTTGTAGTTAAGCACCCTGACTAACTCTCTTCTGAGCCATTTTGCTGCAAGATTTGGATCTACTTCTTCAGCAACCTTCTCAAACAGCTCTGCCAAAAGCCTTTCAGCTGCGATAACCCTTGCATCTTTTTCAGTTATCTTGAATTCTTTGATGTATTTCTTTACTTTTTCCTGTGCAAGCTCAGGCATCTCTTTTTCTGCTTCATCTATCTTTTCCTTAGTTATCTCTGTCCTTACTAGATCAGGGTCTATTATATAGCCGTATTCCTCTTCAACCTCTTTTTTCCTCATACTTCTTGTTATCCCCACATCAGAATCCCACGCTCTTGTTTCCTGGACAACAGATTTTATTTCCTGCTTCTGCCTTTCAACTTCATATTTCAGTGCTTTTTCTATCTCCTTAAAACCTGTAATGTTTTTAATCTCAACTCTTGTATAGCCTGTTTCTTTTATGCTTATGTTTGCGTCTGCTTTTATTATGCATCTGTTAACATCAAATATTCCCAGATAGTTTAATATAGTAATTAATTGTTTCATAAATAGTCTTGCCTCTTCTGGAGATTCCAGATCAGGCTCAGTTACAATCTCTGCTAAAGGATCTCCACTTCTATTATAATCCACAAGCACATATTTGCTCTTGGTCATACCTGAAGGATGTATAAGTGCTGCAGGGTCTTCCTCTATATGCACCCTTGTTATTCCTATTGTTTTTCCAGTGTGAAGCTTTAATTTTCCCTTTGTTCCCAATGGAATTTCATATTGTGAAATCTGATAATTCTTTGCCATATCTGGATAAAAATAGGATTTTCTTGAAAAAATCAGTTCAGAAGATATCTTACATCCCAATGCCAGGCAAAGTCTTAATGTATAGTCAACTGCTTTTTTATTGAGAACCGGCTTGCTTCCAGGCATCCCTAAGCAGACTTCGCATGTTCTTGAATTTGGCTTGTCATCTCCATGAGTCCTGCATCCGCAGAAAAGTTTTGTATCTGTAGCCAGCTCCGAATGGATCTCAAGTCCAATCACAATGTCTGATGTAAATTTTTTTGTCATTTTTTCTTCTTAACCTTTTTCCTTACATGGTGAAATATTGTATATCCAACTGCAGCTAAAAAATACAATGGAATTATGATCACAGCGATGATAAAAAATACCGGCTCATCTCCGCCAGTTCTTGTAAAATAATCATAAAATAAAGCATAGATAAGATTATGCAGCAACACTGCCAAGATAAAAGCTCCTGCTATCAAAAACACTTTCTTCAAGTTCAGCAAAAGATATTTTTCAAGTTTCATCTTAATCTTTTGGTCATTAACACCATATCTGTTTTCTTGAATCCTTGTTTTTTATAAAATCTGAATGCTTTTGATTTTATATGGCTGAAAAGATCCAGCCTCTTAGCTCCTTTTTTCTTTAAAAAATCTTCAAAATATTTGACTAATTTTTTTCCGTATCCTTTTTTCTGGAATTCTGAAGACACAACTATTTCTTCGATAAAACCGTGGGTGCCGTCATCCCATATCTCTGTGCTTCCTATCAAAAAACCAACAACATCTTTTTCTTGCTCTGCAGTAAACACAAGATAATGATTAAAATATTCCTTTATCTTTTTCAATGCAGTTTTTTCTGTCCATTTTTCACCGTAAGGCTTTTTTCCGTATTCTATCCTAAATATCTCTGCAATCTTATCCAGATCTTTTTTCTTTGACTTTCTTATTTTCATTTCATCAACTTGCTCCCTAATTTTATCAAACTGTTTTCATCTAAGTGATCTGCAATGAGCATCATTCCAACAGGCATCTCTTTTTCAAACCCAATAGGTATATTCATGTGAGGCAGTCCTGCCAGATTAGGGCCTACAGTCAAAACATCTATCATATAATTCTGCATAACACTTAATTTCTCAATATCTTCAAACCTTGGTGGAAGAATTGGAACAGTGGGACATATCAAAACATCATATTTTTTGAATGCTTTTTTATATTCCTGAATTATTTTGGTTCTTACTTTTGCTGCCTTAAGATAATAAGCATCTCTGTATCCCGCCATCCTTGCAAATGTTCCCAGCATTATCCTTCTTTTTACCTCTTTTCCTAGATTCTTGCTTCTAACTTTAGCAAAATAATCATTAAATCCCCCTTCAAGCTTCTCCTCTTTTCCGTATCTCATTCCGCAGTACCTTGCCAAATTTGTAGATGCCTCTGATGTTCCTATCATATAATAAGTTGGAATGCCGTAATCTACAGATGTCTTCAATGAAATTTCATCCACTTCTGCCCCTGCTTCTTCCAGCTCCTTTGTCTTCCTTTTAATTTTCTCCTCTATCTCATTGCCAGTCCCTTTTCCAAAACCTTCTTTGATGATTCCAATCTTCATTCCTGAAATATCAGTATTGACCTGTTTGCTGTAGTCATCAACAGGTTTATCAAGACATGTTGATTCATTATCATCATAGCCAGTTATAACTTCCATGACTAAAGCAATATCCTCAATGTTCTTTGCCATTGGACCTATCTTGTCCAAAGAATTACCATAATCTAATAATCCATATCTTGAAACTCTGCCGTATGTAGGACATAACCCTATAACTCCGCAAAAACTTGCAGGATTAACAATGCTTCCGCCTGTAGACTCTCCAAGGCTTATATGGGGAAAATCGGCTTTTTGGGTTATTCCTCCTGAACCGCCGCTGCTTCCGCCACATGCTCTCTTCTTGTCAAAGGGGTTTAACGGAATTTTATGATCGATCCCGACATTAACATTAAAACCGCCAAATCCAAACTCGTCCTGTGCAGTCTTTCCGATTATTATCCCGCCTTCCTTTTTTATCCTTTCAATAACAGTTGCATCAAATGTTGGTTTATATCCTTCCAAGATCTTGCTTCCTGCAGTGCTGTCAACGCCTTTCACACAGATACAGTCTTTAACAGAAACAGGAAGTCCAGCCAGTTTTCCGCTTGGATCTTTCTTTACCTTTTTTGCCTGCTCAATAGCTTCCTTTTCACAAATAACATTAAAATAATTATATTCTTGGTTTATCTTTTTACATTCATCTATAATTTTTTTTGTGTGCTCAACTACATCAATCTTTCCGTTCTTTATCTGTGTGATAAAATCCTCTGCTTTCATCTTTTTTTCTCATCCGCTTCGATTTCAGGAAAATTATATCCTGTATGCCTGCATTTTTCACAGACATATTTTGCAGGCAGTCCTAAAGCTCCTGAAGCAGGGTTGCTTTTCTCCATATAAACTTTTGTTGACTTGCACTTTGGACATATATTTACATATTTTTTCATCTATATCGCCTTTGGCCCCTTAAAATAATCGTCTTTCTTGTGATCAGTATTGCTCAAGGCTTCTTCCTGGGTTAAGCTGTCTTCTACAATATCATCTCTAAGCCTGTTTTTAATCTCAACAGGATGGAATGATTCTTTTGTATTCTTTGTAGCCACTTCATCGATCTTAGAAAAAGCATCAAGTATCTCTTTAAAGTCTTCTGTAAATTCCTTTTTCTCTTTTTCAGTAAGTTTTAATCTTGCCAGCCTTGCAACATTTTCTATTAGCTCTTTGTCTATTTTCATATACCCAAAAAATAAGCTGAATGTTTATAAATTTTACTTAATCCTAAACTCAGCATCAATATAACTTTTCTTTTTTTTCTTTCTTTTAAACAAACTTAAGAACCAGCCTATAATTCCTAAAACAAAGAGCAAAGGGATCAGCAGCAAAGCAAACCCAAAAAAGAAAGTCAGAAACAGTATGACTAAAGAGATTATCGCTAAAAAACCGATCCAAGCTTTTATTCCTGTCAGGGTTAGTCTCATCTTAATCTAAATAATTTAATATTTCTTTAATGTTATCAATGTTGTGGTTTACAACGTCTTTTATCCTGTTGATATGAGGATTTACAGCAAAACTTTCCAGCTCTTTCATCATCCAGTAATCATTGATATCATCCCCTCCTATCGCGATGCAGTCTCCAATATCTGCATCTTCTTTTTCGATGATATCCTTGATGATATCTATCTTTCCTTCACCTCTTCTGTAAGAGGGGTGTTCTTTTATCTTTTTAAAATATCCGTCTTCATCAAAAATAAATTCCCTTGCAGAATACACCTCATCAATCCTTAATTCTTCTTTTACCATCTCAGCAAGAATATCTATTGCACCTGTTATCACAACAATCTTAAACCCCTTATCATGCAGCCCTTTCACAAGTTCTCTGGCTCCTTCAAAAACTACATAATCATTTAGAACTTCTATAAACTGTTCTTTTTTAACCTTGTTTTTTCTCCATATCTTCTCAAGGTCTCTCCTCCCTTCTTCATAGCCAACTCTTCCTTCTTCATAATTTTTTAAGAAATCATTGTACCATTCTGCTGCACCAAACTTGTCTGCTACCTTTTCCCAGTTTCCTGTATTGATCAGGGTTCCTTCCAGGTCACAGAAAGCAAGTTTTGTTGTCATCAAGAATTTACACCAACGCACTTCATGGTTGTGTGGCCGCATGATTTGCAGGAATATTTTTCAAATTTTGAGTTTCCTGAATCCATGATTCCTGTCTTTGCTATAATTCCGCCGCATTTCTCGCATTTTTCTGCATTCATTTTTTCTTCACCTTTTCAACTTTAACATGAAGTTCTTTCAGCTGTTCTTCATCAACTTCTGTCGGACATCCGTCCATTGGGTTTTCTGCAGCCTTGTTCTTAGGAAAAGCAATTACTTCTCTAATATCATTTATTCCATTTAGTAAAGCACTCATCCTGTCAAAACCAAAAGCGATGCCTCCGTGAGGCGGAGCCCCATACTTAAAAGAATTAAGCAGGAATCCAAATCTTTTCTCAGCCTCTTCATAATTCATCCCTATAACTTTTAGCACTTTCTCCTGGATATCTTTTCTGTGTATCCTTATGCTTCCCCCCCCTAATTCAACTCCGTTCAATACCATATCATAAAGTTTTCCAGTTACTTTTCCAGGATCTTCCTCCAGATATTTCATCTTATCGTCTTGGGGCATAGAAAATATATGGTGCATAGGGCTCCATCTTTCCTCATCTTCATCCCATTCAAAAAGAGGAAAATCAGTTATCCAGCAGAATTTCAGCTCTTTCTTGTTTATCATATCAAGATCTTTTCCCAGTTCCAGCCTCAAGATTCCCAATATTTCATCTGTTTTCTTTTTGTCGTCAGCGATAAACATCAGTGCACTTCCTTTTTTGGCTTTGGTCTTTTCCAGCAGTTTTTTCTGAACATCTTTGTCAAAGAATTTTACTATGTTGCTTTCCAATCCTTTATCAGTTACTCTCATCCATGCCATGCCTTTGGCTCCGTTCTTCTGGCAAAAATTAATATATTTGTCAAAATCCTTTCTGCTAAACTCTTTTTCAGGGTTTAAACATTTTACAGATTCAGCTTCCTTGAATACCTTAAAATCAGAATATTTTACAATATCAGTAACATCTACAAGTTCAAGTCCAAACCTCATATCAGGCTTGTCGCTTCCGTATCTGTCCATAGCCTCTTCATATGTCATCCGTTGGAATGGTGTTTTCAGCTTGACTCCTGCAGCTTTTTTCCATATATCCTTTATCAGACCCTCGCTTAATTTATATACATCTTCTTCATCGATAAAGCTCATCTCAATATCTATCTGTGTAAACTCAGGCTGCCTGTCCTGCCTCAAATCTTCGTCTCTTAAACACCTTGCCAGCTGATAATATTTGTCCATACCTGAAACCATCAATATCTGCTTGTACAGCTGGGGGCTTTGCGGCAGAGAATAGAATTCACCTGGGCTGACTCTTGAAGGAACGATAAAATCTCTTGCTCCTTCTGGAGTAGCTCTTATCAATAAAGGAGTTTCAATCTCCATAAAATTTTCATCATTAAGATATTCTCTTGCAGCCCGTGCAGCTTTATGTCTGGTCAATAACCTTTTCTGCATCAAAGGCCTTCTAAGATCAAGATATCTGTATTTTAATCTTATCTCCTCTCCAGCTTCTTTCCTGTCTTCAACCTCTATTGGAGGCGTCTTGGCCTTGTTCAATATATCTATCTTTGAGACCTCGACTTCAATCTCTCCGGTTTTCAGCTTTGGATTTGTCATTCCTTTTTTTCTTGGAACAACCTTTCCTTCAACAGAGATAACATCCTCTCTTCTCAATTTCTCAGCAGCAGAAAATTCTTTTTTGTTTTCAGGATTAAAGACTATCTGGGTTAACCCGTATCTGTCTCTCAAATCTACAAATATCAAGCCGCCGTGATCCCTTCTTGTATGGACCCATCCAGCAAGCTTTACTTTCTTGCCTTTCTGCTTTATTCCTAATTCCCCGCATGTGTTTGTTCTTAACATACTTCCTTAGATTTAAGCATATATTTATAAAATTTATGTTATTTTGTATTAATATGTATAAATTGGAAGCAAAAGATGGAAATGCAAGAGCAGGAATACTAAAAACAACTCACAACAATATAACTACACCTTTCTTCATGCCTGTTGCTACAAAAACTGCAGTCAAATATCTTGATGCAAGAGACCTGGAAGAGATTGGTATAGAGGCTATAATCTCAAATGCATTTGTTTTATCACTAAGACCTGGGATCCAGACCATAAAAAAAGCAGGTGGAATCAATAAATTCATGAATTTCCATAATTCTATCTTCACAGACTCAGGAGGATTTCAAAAGATCAAAGATTCTTTCTATATCAAAAGCACAAACAAGGGCCTTCATCTTAAATCTCCTTTTGACGGAAAAAAGATCTTATTGACTCCAAAAAAACTTATGCATATCCAAAACACCCTTGATTCAGATGTTGCCATGGTAATAGATGAGATGCCCTTGCATACTCAGTCTAAAAAAGAGGTTGCTTTGGCAGTAAAAAGGACACATAGATGGGCAGAAGAATGCATTAAACACCACAAAAACAAAAAACAGTTATTGTTTGGGATTGCACAAGGCGGTTTATATCCTGATCTGAGAGAAGAATCTGCAAAATTTATCTCTTCACTTGATTTTGACGGATATGCTTTTGGCGGCCTGGCGATAGGAGAGCCTGAGAAAAAAACATACAAGATGATAAATTCTCAGGTTAGGCATTTTCCAGAAAAAAAACCTCGTTATCTGATGGGTGTAGGCTCACCAATACAGCTGATCAATGCTATATCAGCAGGAGCAGACTGCTTTGACTCCACATTTCCGACTCAGAATGCAAGACACAATACTTTATTTACCTCAAAAGGAAAATTGATAATAAAAAATGCAAAATACAAAAATGATATGAGGCCGATTGAAAAAAATTGTGGCTGCTATGTATGCAAAAACTATTCCCGCTCTCACATCAGACATCTGATAAAGATGAAAGAAGCAAACGGCTTGAGATATGCAACCTATCATAATATATATTTCATAAATAATATGATGAAACAGATAAGAAAAGCTGTTAAAGAAAAAAGATTTGAAAGATTCAAAAAAGAATTTATTAAAAAATATAGATAAAGATTATTTAGTCTCTTCAGAACCTTCTTTCAAAACCTTAACAATAGTCTTTCCAAACTCTCTTGCAGCATCAGGTCCGTTTGCAGTGATTATCCTTGTATCTACAACTACATCCTCTTCGACATATTCAGCCCCTTCAGCTGTCAATATCTCCTCTTGTTTCTCATCTCCATTCCACACAGTTGCTTTTCTTCCGTCCAACAATCTTGCCTGAGCCAGAACAACAGGAGAGATACATATTGCTGCAACTACCTTTTCACTGTTGTCAAAATCCTGCACTAATTTTATAACATCTTGATTTCCAACTAACTGCCTTCCTGCTCCTGGTCCTCCGATAAGCACAACAGCATCATAACCACTGACATCAACACCCTTGATTCCAATATCAACATCTGTCTTGCTTCCGTCCTTTCCAATAGCTTCTGCTTTTTCAAAACTTGCAACAGAAACATCAACACCTGCTTTTTCCAGCTCATCATTTGTATCATTATATTCAATATGCTGAAATCCTGTTTGAGCAACTATCATCAATACTTTCATATTATCACCTTTTCAAGTTCTTTTGGTTTTGATATGATGTAATCTGCTTCTGATTCTTCTTTTCCAGTTGGATGCCCCCATTTAACAAAAATACTTTCTGCTTTTGGAATTCTTTTAAGATCATCAATATTATCCCCTATATTATACATAATTTTTCCTTTTTTCATTAATTCTTCAAGTGCATTCTTTTGATTAACTCCTAAAATTGGCGGCTGTCCATAAATATAATCAAATTCAACATTTATTTCAGCTATTGCCAGCATTCCAGAAATTATGTCTGTCCTTACTCCAGAAACAATTGCTAATTTATAGCCTTTTTTCTTCATTAGTTTCAGCTGTTTTTCTATTCCATCTTCCATTGTTCTCTTTTTATATTTCTTGGCAGCCATATACATTCCAATCTGAAATAGATTAGTTGAAATTTGATTCTGTACTTCTCTTCCATTTAAATCGATAATATCCAAATCATTTTCTCTATATTTGATTTTGGCATGCTTTTTTAATCCAGTTAGTTTTTCAACAAATCCCCTGTTAGATTTATACAATCTTTTAGGATTAGCATGTTCTTTTTTAGAAGGAGTCGCTCGTTTAAGAATTCTCACTCTAAATTTATTAGCTTCTTCAATTATTTTGGTTTTTATTAAAGTTCCAGCAAAATCTAAAACAATTATTTTGTTCATATCTTTCCCTTCAACTTCAAATCCAATACCATGTCCTCTAATTTTTTAAGATCATATTTAACAGAATCAAACTTTCTTCTCATATTGCTGTCTCTAAAATCAAATTTCAATAACATTCCATAAATTTCAGCTACGGTCTCTTTTATTTCTACAACATACTTAAATTCATCTTTTCCAGCTAATTGCACCGCTTTTCTTCCTAATTCACCAGTTAAATCTATTATTCCTAACAAATAATGCTCAGTAGTGACTTTCAAATCTTTATGTGTTAAGATCTTCCTGTCTTTTATATAATTATGATAAAGAATTGCTTCAACATATTCACCTATAGCAACCCTGTATGCTCCAATCTCCTCTAATTTAGAGTTCTTTGAAACCAGTTTTTCTATTTTCTTTTTCTTTTCTTCTATCTTTTTGACTAACTTTTCAACTTCCTTTAAATCATCTCTATGTACTGCGTAAATTATCTGTTTGCTTAATTTTAGAATATCTCTGCTTTTCTTTATAACTAACTCTCTGTTATCGTCATAATTATCAAATTCCTTTTTCATTTCCTCAAAGTCATTTTCATCAATCATTTTAATACATATATTAAACCATAGTTTATAAATGTATTTGAAATCCTGAATTTGGGACAGGATTAAAGCCTGAATAGGTTATGCCAAATGTCTCTGCAAAA
>CAZFSZ010000029.1:0-12775 GCA_964521755.1 uncultured Methanosarcinales archaeon
TTCTATTAGAAAATTTTATAAGTGATTTATGCTCTTCATTATAATATGGCGGATGAAAAGTTTAAATTAAAGCTGATGCTGTATTTTACTTTATTTTACTTGGTTGTATTTACAGCAATATCTCTTTTTAACAAGAACTATGAATTTTTATATTACACCCTTGTTATGTCTTTGCTGGTTTTTTTGGTTGTTCTATATCATAAAAAACTGCATCTGACCACTGCAATCATCTTTGGACTTACGATAGTAGGAGCGATGCATATTTTTGGAGGCAATGTGTATATTCTTGGAACCAGACTTTATGAATTTTGGCTGATTCCTGGTGTTTTTAAATATGACAACCTTGTTCATCTTATCGGAACATTTGTCGCGGCTTTTATAGCTTACAGCCTGTTGTTTCCTCATCTTGATAAAAAATTAAAACACAGCAAATTTTTATTATCCTTGGTTTTGATATTGATAGCTTCGGGTATTGGGGCGTTCAATGAAGTGCTTGAATTGTTTGCGGTTGTTTTCCTTGGAGCCACAAAACAAGTGGGAGATTATCTCAATAATGCATTTGATCTTTTATTTAATCTTATAGGGGCAGCTATAGCAAGCATTTATATTGTATATTATTACAGAAGAAAAAGAAATAATTAATTCTTGCTGTAAAGCAAAGGATCATCAGTTATAAGCCCGTCAACTTTGTAATATATCTTTGATTTGAATGCCTGCAGCTTGTTTTTTATTGTCCATGCATTTACCTTAAATCCATTTTTGTGGGCTCTTACGACCATCCTTTTCGTGATTATGTGGTACATAGGGTTCAAGGCATAGCAGCCTAATTTTTTCCCTATATTTATGTATCTGATCCTTGGCTTTGAGATGAGAAGAGCAGTCCTTATTTTTGGCTCTAGTTCTTTTGTTCTTGCCAGTGACTTTCTTATCAATGAAGATATTATTGTTTTTTTCTGAAATCTGTTTTTTTTAATGATATCTATAACCTTGTCTGTAGCTTTGTATTCTTTTATGTGGATATTGATTCCAATTTTTTTATTTTTTAACAGATTAATGGTTTCCTGCAATGTTGGAGGAGTTTCGTTGTTTTTTGTTTTCAATCTTTTAATCTTTTTCAGGGTCATGTTTCTTACATAACCTTTTCCGTCTGTTGTCCTGTCAACTGTTGTATCGTGCATGATGATTACTTTTTTGTCTTTTGTAAGCCTTGCATCAACCTCTATCATATCTGCACCAAGCTTTATCGCTTTTTTGAATGAGCTTAATGTATTTTCAGGCTCGTACTTTGGCGCCCCCCTATGACCTATGATCTTTATTTCTTCTTTGATGTGGTGGACAGGCATCTTAAGAGCGTTTATACCTTCTAATCTAATCAATGAAGCGGTTGGGAAACCATACAGGAATGCAAGAGATGAAAGAGCAAGAGTTATCTCAATGCTTTTGATATCAAGATAAAACAAGACAGCAAAAATGATATATCCTATCACTGCTCTTGGCTTTGTCTTGATTATCAAGAAAGAAGTCAATATAAAGATTAATATCAACACAGCAATCCTTAATTTAAGAGAACAGAAAAAAAGATTTACTGCCAGAATCAGAATTATGTTCTGCATCCAGATAAAATAGCGCTCCCCTTTTTTCAGCTCTTCTTTTGCAATCTTTGCCAGCAAAAATCCAAGAGGAATGCCTGAAACCGAAACTAAAATAGTCAGGATTATATTTATTGTTTCCATTCTGAATGCCCCCACTGTATCAGCAGATCAAAATTTAGCCTTTCTAATCCAACAGGAGTATCACATGCTCCGTAACAGCTTCCTATCCAGATGATAATATTTGCATTTGTTCTGGATTCTATCTGTTTTTGGATCCTGCCTGCATATTTTTTAAGTCCATCCGGAAGCTGGATGCAGACAAGCTTTGCCTTGGACTTTTTTATCTTGTTTACTGCTTTTGATATCTCTAGATTATATTCCATATTATTTCTTCCTTTTTTTCTTTTTTTCTCTTAAGTATGGAAATCTCATATATTTTTTGCATTCCATGCAGTAATAGACCACTTTGCTGCCTCTTGTCCTTACTCTGCAGTTTTCTCCAGGAATAAGGTATGAGTAACAGTGCTTGCAGAACTTTCTTTTCAGTTTTCTGGGTATCTTTATCCTGTATTTCATAGCAAGCTCTCTGGCAAGCTTTACATATCTGTTGGCAAGCTTTTTATCTTTTCTAAATACTTTTTTTGCCTGCTTGAAAAGCTTTTCAATCCTTTCTTTGACAATTTCCCTGTTTTTCTTTGATTTTTTTTTAGATATTCTTTTTGCCATTATTATGTTTCTATTACAATCAACTTTTTAAATCTTTGCAGATTTATACTGTTAATGTTTAAATTTTTAAAAAGTTTGTTTAAAAAGGAGATAGAAAAGAAAGATGTTGATGTTAGTGAGCTTGCTGAATGGTTTGATTCAAGAACTAAACCAAGAATTGAAGAGGTAAACAGGAGGATTGAAGAGCACATAGAAGAAGTCAGGAAAATAATGGAAAGTCTTAAGGAGAATCTAAACAAATTGAAGAAAGCAGAGATTAAAGATCCTGATAAGATACAGGACAAAATAAAAAATGTTGTGCTTGGTCACAGGGACGGCTACTGCAGAACCCTAGCTCATTTTATCAAAAACATTGAATTTCCAGATGAGATAAACTATGCTGAAGGGAGAAGATTTAGTTATGATATTGATGAGAATTTGACTGAGTTTGGAAAAAACACAGTGAAAAGCTATAAGGCTGTTCAATATTTGTTTTTTGATGAACTGAAACCGATAACAGATGACCTGAAAAAGCTTGCTGAGACTGCTAAATTGATAAGAAGAGATATAGAAGATAAAGAGATATCTGAAATAGACAAGATAAGAAAAGATATTGATAGTCTTGTAAGATTAATAAAGAAAAAGGAAAATATTGGTCTAAAGATAAAAGAGGAAAAAGACAATCTGGCTGATATCAAGGCAGAAAAAACAGAGTATGAAAAAAAGCTTGAAGAGCTGAACAACAGCGGAGACTATATGAGGCTTGAAAAATACAATGAAAAGCTTAAAGATATTGAAGATTCGATCAAACAGAAAGAGAATGAGATCATCCAGCTTTTTTCTTCTGTTGAAAAAGGCCTTAGAAAATTCAAGAGAGTATCTGTTGAGAATGAAAAGCTCATAGGCAAATATCTTGACTCCAGTGTCGAAGCGCTGCTTGATGATAAAGAGATGAAGATTATCGATATCTTAAGCAATATGAAGAGAAATATTGAATCAGAAAGCGTTGATCTTAGGGACAGGAAAAAAGAAAAGATACTTGAAGGGATAGAAGCGATGTCTGCTGAAAGATTAAAAAAGATTATTTCTGAATATGAGGATATTAGAGAGAAGAAAGAAGAGATTAAAAAGAACATAAATTCAAATCCTGTAAAATCTCAGATCAAGGAGTTGGAATACAAGATTGAGCATATCTCTTTTAAGATAAAGAACAGAAAAGAAGATATTGATTCAGCAGAAAAAAACTACGATAATATAAATATAATTGAATTAAAAGACAGACTGGAAAAAGAGATTAAAAAAAGGATAGAAGTTGAAGTTTTTATAAGATTATGATCTTTTTTTCTTGGGTTTTTTCTTGTTTTTATCTGTTTTTTTGCTGTTGTTTTTCTTTGTTGTTTTCTTATTGTTTTTATCGATTATCTTGCTGATATATTCGCTGTTGTTTATAATTGCTATAGCTATCAACAATATTACAATCCCTATCATCACATATTTTGGATAAGGTGAATTTAATGCTTTGTTTATTTTTCCCATAAACATCGAAGCTCCACCCACTGTTTCAGGCTGGATATCTTCTATTTCTTCTCTGAATATCTCTGCTGAGCCAAGTTCTTTAGGCTTATCTTCTTGTTTTTCTTCTTTCTTTTCATCTTTTTCTGTTGTATCGGGGAATGAAGGTAAGAAAGATTCTGGTTCTTCATATAGTTTGAATATTACAGTGGCTTTGCTGTATTCTATCTTATTTAATGTTATTGAGAGGTCGTCTTTATTGTCATTGTTAAGATCAAAAGTTAATTCATCCCCTATCTCAAAGATGTAGTTTTCATCTCCTATTTTTAAAGTTAGGGATGAAGTTTTAACCTCTTCAGCTGTTGTTTGGTGAGATTCATTTCCAAAGTCAAATATAACTTCATCATTCCTTTCTAATTCCACAGCAACTCCCTGTTTTGTTAGATTTATATAATATGTTTTTGAATATGATCCAGAAGGACTTCCTTTATTGTGGGCAAGGAAGCTGTTTGCAAAGAAATTATTGTAGTCAGATACTTTTTTAAGGTTGTATGTCTGGATTGTTCTTTTTTTAAGATCAATATCTGTTATCTTGATGAAATTTCCATGGCTGTTTAATACTTTATCTCCTAATTTTAATTGTTTTACATCTAATTGTGAATTTTCTTTGGCTGTTGCTTTAGGAGAGAGCGATTTCCATCCGTCTGTAGTATAAAGTGGATGTTCTGCTGTGAGTTTTAATATTGAATTATCTTCAAAATTAAGAGTATACATATGATCTCTTACAGGAGATTCAAGTTCAAGCACTTCAACAGGGATATTGTGTTTTCCATTAAAGCCCATTACTTTTTCTCCTACTTCGATATCTTCAATGTTCTTTTTAGAGTTGTCAGCCATCAATATCTTTGTTCCTGCTGGGAAGCATGATCTTGGATTTGTGCAGCTTTTGCTTTCAGAAGGTTTTCCTGTATCAACTCCGCAGCTGTTTAGATCAGTGCATGTTCTTGTCTGAGTTCCTCCTGAGCATGAACTCCATGATGTACAGTCCCAGTTAGGGACACAGCTCATATTGAAATCTAAAACTTTACTTTCATTCATAGTTATTGTTTTTGTCTGATTTGTGTATCCTGTATAGTAAGCTGTTACATCATATATTTGACCATATACAACTGAAACATTGTAGAATCCTGATGCATCTGTTGATGTTTGGTTGAATAATATTCCACTTTGTTCTAGAAGGATTGTAGCATTTTCTAAAGCTGTTGTTTCATTAGTTACTATTCCTGATAAGAAAGTTGGAGGAAGAACCATTTCACAAGTTACATTTATCTTATCTGCTGATGGGTCATCTTCTGAGGTTAGATTAAATATTGCAGAAAAATTTCCTGCAGCCGAATCATCACATGTGAATGTAACAGATTGTGTTTCTCCATTGATCATTCCTGTTTCATCTACCCAATTGTCTGTTATTATTAAGCAGTCTCCTGAATTACATATCACAGATACATTATTATTAATCTGTATTGAATCGATATCTTCAGATACATTGATTTCTCCAGACCCTACTTCTCCAGAACCAATAAAAATGGAAGGCATATTCCAACTTATAACTGAAGAAGGGTGGCTGTTTGGAGCTCCAGGAGTGCCTCCATCTTCAAATGAAGTATGCCAGTTTGCTCCGATATTGTTGTCCATATATGTATAATTTAATTCTAAAGAATATCCTGCAGTGTCATTTCCCCATGAGGAAGAATAATTAACAATATCTATTGTGTTTGTATCTGAGTCAATCAATTCAAGGTACTCATTTGTGTTAGAAAAATCAACCCATGATGAGTCAAATAATATTCCATTAAAAGCAGGATAATCTGTAAGGAAAGTTGCACTATCTTGCGTAATTATTGCATACTCTCCAGAATTGAAGATTTCACTGCCATTTATCAGGTTTAGGGCGTGATTAGTTGAATCTGAATTAAATATCCAATTACTTATATTTATCCTTGAAGAATCATTATTGTATATCTCTATCCATTCATGGTTGCTGTCACTTCCAGAAACATCATACATTATCTCATTTATAATAACATTACCTGTTGTTGGGAAGGGTGTTGTTTGGTTATCAGTAACATCAGTTGAATTTATGTTTCCGTTGTTGTCTTTTGTATGGATATTTATTGTGTAGGTGGTATTTTCTGTAAGTCCTGTTGCATTATAATATTCGTTTGAAGTTCTGTTGACTTCAGTATTATTTATATATATGATTGATTTATTAAAATCAAGATCAGTTGGATTATCCCATGTCCAATATATCCAGTCATGTGCTTTTGTTGGAGATGAAAGATTGCTTATTGAAGCAGGTAGTGCATCTGTAACTGTTATGAACAGTGTTTCTGAGCTTGGTGTTGCATTTATTGTTCCGTTATATTTTAAGGTTATATTGCGGGTTCCTGCTGAATCATATGAAGTTATATTTGTTAAGATATCGTTTCCTGAATTTATCAGGATTCCATTATCATAAAGTTCTAAGAATCCTGTTGATGGTGTTGTAATTTCTCCTGTTATATTTACTGGGATTAGTACTTCAACTGTTTTGTCTGAATTGTTTCCGTCTATAGTTAGATTTAGTATGGAATTTGTTGGAGTTATTGTGTAATCTGCTGAATCGTTTGCTGCAGTGTAATTCTGTGTTTTACTTATGTTGCAGATATAATTATGTGTTCCTGCAGGCAGTGTTATGTTTTGATTGTTTTCTGAGGCAGTTACATCAGTCATAGTTCCAGAAATATTTCTCCATAGTGTTGGATTTGCTTCTGGATTTGTACATGAGCAGGAAGCATTTATCTGAGCCCCATATGCTGCTGGTGAAGTTGGATCAAATGTTAGTGCGCATGTTGGAATTGCTTTTTCAACAACTAAATCAATGCTTTCATTTGCAGTATTTCCTGCTGTGTCGTTTGCAAACCATGTATAGGTATAATTTCCTGCACCTGTTGTTGTGATATTGTGGATATAATCTGAATTATTTGAAGTTAATTGAGTTATTGTTCCGTTAAAATCAAACCATACATTGTCGAGATGATTTTCTTCTACTGAAGCTTCAAAAACATAGGTTTTGTTTGGGCTATATGTTTGGGGGCTTGTAAGTGCAATCACTGTTATAACAGGGTCGGTTGTATCTGGGAGCGTTTTTATATCTGAACTGTTCACTATATCTCCTGCATTGCCTGCATTGTCAAATGTCTGGAATGATACATAGTAGGTTGTGTTGTAGTTTAGATTATCAAAGACTGCTGTTTCTAACATGTTGTTTATTGTTTGGGTAGTTATGATGCTGTCTGAGGTGTTGTAAATGATTAAGACTGTATGGTTTAAGTCATCATCAGAAGGCTTTGTCCATTCCAATGTTATTGAATGGTCTGTTATATTTGTTGCATTGATGTCAGTTACAGGTCCTGGTGCTACATCATCTGTAACATTTACAAACAAAGATGTGTTTAAAGGATTGTAATTGTTTGTACCTAAATACTCCAGAGTTATCTCATGCATCCCGCTTGTATCTAATGTTACAGTATATATTCCTCCTTCCTGGATAGACTGCAGGATGGTATCTCCATTGTCATAAACATTGAAATCAGCAGATTCTCCTATATTAACCTGGCCCTGTACAGTTATGTTTGCAGGTTTTACTGCAGTGATATCATCTGTGTTTCCATCGATATAAAGAGTTATCTGAGGATCTGCTTTGAGGATTGTGTAGTTGATGAAAGGTGTTGAGTTTTTATTGCCTACTTCATCGGTCGCGTGCATTCTCCATATATAATTTCCTGCATCTATACCTGTGGTAGTGTATGTATATGTCTGTACATCTCTTGTTGTTGAATAATTTTCCATATTTCCTGAGATATTGCTTTCAAAGAAAATATATTCTTTTGTTGAGCTTGAATTCCAGGCTGACAATATCCAGTCTGAAAAAAAGCTGTATTCCTGGTTTGGATCATAGGTTGCAGGGGGCTGAGGTGTATGATTGTAAGATGTCCAGTATGGTTCTTTGTATGTAAAGCCTTCAAATGTGATTGTTATTTTGTTTGACCATGCTTCATTGCCGTCTTTGCTGATGGCTTTTACCTGGTATTCATGTGAGGTTGCATTTGTCTCAACATCTATAAGCGAGTCAGAGCATGATGTTCTGGAAAGACAGTCTTTTGTTTTTATCTCATTTTCATCTTTGTAGAATATGAGGCTTTCCATCTTGTTTATGGAATCTGAAGCAACAGCTGTAAGAATTGCAGTGGTCTCCACATCTGTTCCTGAGCTTGCAGTCAGACTTACACTGGGAACTGCAAGTGCGATAGCTGCAGAAAATACTAACAGAAATATCAATGCAGCTATAAATTGTATTTTTTTAATTTTCATGTTTTGGTTATTTTCCCCCGAAAGTTCTTCCAAATCCAAGCCCATAATATTTATAATCTTCAATCCCTTTTTCTTTATTGATTGAAGTTTCAAAGAATATATACCAAGGGTCTATCTTTTTTCCGCTGTAATCTAATGTTAATATGTTCTGGAAATCTTCTGAGGACTGCTGTCTTCTTTCAAGTATGGTTGTTAAACCTTTTCCTCCAAATGCCAGGCCCCCAACGTAAAAAGGATCGTCGTTTTCAGGATTTATTGTCCTGAAATATATTAAACCGCCACCATTTTTAACCAAATCTCTATAACGGTTTTTATTTAACAACTGTCTTCCTTCAACAGACCTTATGTCCATAGGCATTATGTCTTCAATGTTGCTTTCCATAAAACTTTGGATATTCCTTATATCTTCAGGAAGAAACCCGTAAAAGATACCAAGCATAGAATCTCCGCAGTGATATCCTGCTTCTCCACCTATAAAGCTGGAAAGTAATTTTTTTTGTTCATTGGTCTTGTTTTCTATGTTGTATGCAAAATTCAGATGAGCGCCTATATTTTCCTTATCTGAAAGATTATCTCCGTTTACTCCATAAAGCATTGCTTTTCCTGAAAAATTATCAGAAAACAATTTTCCGCTTACCCCTAATAGACCTATAAAAGAATCCTCGCTTGTTTCCTGATCTGTGGTCAAAGAATTATTTATCCTGACTTCCAGGTCTGTTTCTGCAGTACCTTTCACAGCTCTGCCAAATACTGAAAAATAGTTTTCTCCTCCGTTCTTTTTAGTCCATTCTAGATTAAGGATTCTTGAAATGTTATTATATTCTGAATCTGTTAATGTTTCAGTTATTATGCTTATTGGAATTTCTCCTTCAACAGGGTCGATTATTGTTCCGGATGATACAGATAGGTTGTCTATATTTGAGGTTTCTAAAATTTTTTTTCTTCCATACCCAAATTTGAGTTTATGTTTTTTGAAAAATGGTGTTTCTAATTCAGCCCAGTAATGATCTGTTTTATCTTTTATATCTTCGGTTTCAGTTATTTCTGTTGTTAAAGGGTCCCCAGGAATTGTTTCTTTGCTTGATAATTTTACAGAATCCTTGGAAATATCTCCCCCTATCTTAAAATATAAAGAAGCTATCTTATGCCTGTAATCAAACAAAGTGCTATTATGTTCCAGCGGCTCTTTAAAATCTTCAGAATCCTTATTACTGTTTTCTATTTCGGCAGTCACAGCAAAAGATTCTTCGCCTGTGTCTTCCTGAACCCTGAACTGTGCTGAGAATGAAGTTCCTTTTTTGTTTTTTTTATATGTGCCGGCTTTAAATCTTAAATCTTTTATTAATTTTTTCTTAAGTTTTATTTGGCTTTCAAGGCTTTTAAAATCTTCAAATAAGAAGATTTTTCCATCTTTAAGTACACCTATTTTACTGTCTTTTCCAAAATCATCTTCATAAATATAATTAGTGTTGTTTACTTTCTCTACATAAAGTATGTTGTTGTTGTGGATATATTTCTTGTCTTTCTCTTTGTCTATAAGATGTTTTTTATCTTCAAGTTTGTTTTCAGATGCAGTGTATTTTTCTCCAATATCTGCATTTAAATTTGTAGGTGTGAGCTTTTCTTCTATATTCTCCTCTTCTTTTTTTTGTTCTTCTTCTTTTTTATCAAATAATTTTGTATTATATGAGGTGAAATCAATTTCACCTATCTTTTCTGCTTTTCCAGAAAAAGGATTAAATGCTTCAATCAATTCTTTTTTGGTTATTGTTCCGTCTTTATCTATATCTAATTTCTTTATTCCTTTGGATATTTCTTCTTCTGTTCTAGAATTTTCTTTAGAAAACGAAATATATTTATCTATGATATGGCCTATTCCTTTATTAATTCTTGGCTGTTTTTCTGTTTTTTCATCTGATGGATACTCAAATTCTGCTTCTATATCTGTTTTATTATCGTTTTTAACAGGCTTTGTTTCCTGAGCATGAAGCGGAGTAAGGGCCCCTGCTGCATAAGCTGTAATCCCAATACCTAATATTTTAATTGATTTAGGTGTTTTGTCTAACAGCCATTCTGCACCATTAACCAAGTATTCTAATGAATTTCCAAGAAACGATTTTTCCCCTTCTGTTTTGTCTTTCATAAAAAACACACTACTTATATTATTATAGTAGTACCACCCCGTGACAGAACAAAATAGTTGATTCTTTATAAATATTATGCTTTTCACTACTTTAAAATACTAATTATTTAAATCTTTTCTGGCTTTTTTCAAGTGCTTTTATTGCTGGAAGTCTTTTCCCTTCTAAGAATTCAAGAAAAGCTCCGCCTGCTGTAGAGACATGAGTGAATTTTTTTTGCAGCTTAAGCTTGTCCACTGCTGCTGCAGACTCTCCCCCTCCAACCAAAGAAACAGCTTTTGACCCTGCTATTGATTTTGCAATCTCTTTTGTACCTTTTGCAAATTTAGGAATCTCAAAAACACCCATCGGTCCGTTCCAGACAACTGTTTTTGCATCTGAAATAATATCTTTGTATTTATTTATTGTTTCTTTTCCGATATCAACACCATACATATTTTTTGGAATATTTTTTATATCTATATTTTTGGTTTTTTTGGCTGACTTGTCTATCTTTGATGCAACTAATGTATCTACAGGGAGCATTATCTTATCTTTGGATATTTTTAGAATATCTTTGGCAAGATTTAGCTTGTCTTTTTCTACAAGGCTTTTGCCTGTTTCAATGCCCTGTGCTTTGTAGAATGTGAACATCATTGCCCCCCCTATCAATATCTTATCTACTTTTTTGAGCAGTTTTTTTATCAATTCTATCTTGTCTGATACTTTTGCACCGCCCATCACTGCAACAAAAGGCTTTTTTGGATTTTTGATTATTTTTTTTATCGAATTTATCTCTTTTTTTAGAAGCAGGCCGGCTGCTGATGGAAGATAATTAGTAATTGCTTCCATAGATGCGTGGGCCCTGTGGGATGCAGCAAACGCATCATTTACATAGATATCTGCAAGCTCGGACAAAGACATCGCAAATCTTTTATTGTTTTCTTTTTCTTCATTATAAAATCTCAGGTTTTCAAGGACAAGGATCTCTCCGGGAATCATTTCATCGATAAAATTTTCAACATCATTTCCCATACAGTCATCTATATAATATACTGGCTGTTTTAGAAGTTTGGATAATCTTTTTGCAGGCTTGTCCATCCTTAATTTTTCATCTATTTTTCCTTTAGGTCTTCCAAGATGAGACATAAGGATTATCATAGCATTGTTTTTTATAAGGTATTTTAATGTTGGAATCACTGCTTCTATCTTTTTGTTGTCAGTGATATTTCCTTTTTTATCTAGAGGAATATTGAAGTCTACTCTTACCAGAATTCTTTTGTTCTTTACTTTAAATGATTTTATTGATTTCATGTTTTAGAATGATGAATCTAATAAAAAATGAAAAAATTATGATTGAGCCATCTTTTTAAGCATGTCAATCATCCTGCAGCTGTAGCCGTATTCATTGTCATACCACCCTACAACCTTTATCAGTTTTCCATTCATAACATTGGTTGATTTGGCGTCAAATATAACTGAATGAGGGTTTCCTACTATATCAGAGCTTACAAGAGGCTCTTCTGAATACTGAAGAACTCCTTTCATCTCATTTTCTGCAACTGACTTGAATAATTTGTTTACTTCTTCTATTGTTGCCTCTTTTTCAACCACTACAGTAAAATCAGTTATTGAGCCTGTTGGAACAGGAACTCTCATAGCCATACCATCCATTTTTCCTTTTAATTCAGGTATTGTAACTTCCACTGCTTTTGCTGCTCCTGTTGTAGTTGGTACTATATTTTCTGCAGCTGCTCTTCCTCTTCTTGGATCCTTTTTATGCGGTCCATCTACTAAGTTTTGTGTAGAAGTATAGGCATGAACTGTTGTCAGGAATGCGCTTTTAATCTTGAAGTTGTCATTAAGAACTTTTGCCATAGGCGCAGTGCAGTTTGTTGTGCATGAGGCATTTGATACAATATCTTCTCCTTCATAGATATCTTCGTTTACACCCATAACTAATGTTTTTACTGGTTCTTCTCCTTCCTCACATTTGCATGGTGCTGAAACAAGAACTTTTTTTGCCCCTGCTTTCAGGTGTTTTGAAGCTCCCTGTCTTGTAGCAAAGAATCCTGTTGATTCAATCACTATATCTATGTCAAGGTCTTTCCATGGAAGCTTTTCTGGATCTTTTTCAGCCAAAGCTTTTATTTTTTTATCATTTATTATCAGCTCAGAATCTGTTCCTTCTACTGTTCCTGAAAACTTTCCCTGTGCAGAATCATATCTTAATAGATAGGCTAATGTTTCATTATCAGAAAGATCATTTATAGCAACAATCTCAATATCTTTATCATCTATGCCTGCTCTTAGAATCATTCGGCCGATCCTTCCAAAGCCGTTTATCGCAACTTTTATTGTCATGTTAAAACACCCCTTGTTTGATATTTGATATTAATTTTGTTTAATTATATAAATCTTTCTTTAACTAAG
>CAZFSZ010000030.1:0-12140 GCA_964521755.1 uncultured Methanosarcinales archaeon
TTAGGAATTCCTGACATTTAGATTTGTTCTTTGAAAAGAACTTCATATAAACGTAGAAGAATAACTGTTAAAGTTTATTTCTGAATAATATCAAGGACTTCTTTTGTTTTTTCTTCCATTAATTCTTCTGTATCTGCTTCCAGGTTTAATCTTAACAGCGGTTCTGTGTTTGAAGGGCGAACATTAAACCACCAGTTTTTATAATATATGCTTATTCCGTCTATATGGAGTGTTTTTTCTGCATCTGAATATTTTTTTTCTAATTCTTTGAGTTTTTCTTTTTTATCCTTTACTTTTGAGTTTATCTCTCCAGACTGATAATATTTTTTTAACGGAGAAACAAGTTTTGACAAAGAAATATTCTCTTCTGCCAGCAGATTCAATGTTAAAGCCAAAGTTATAAAACTGGATTCTGTAAAAAAATTGTCTTTATAATAAAAATGACCTGAAAGCTCTCCTGCAAAGATAGCATCTTCCTCTCTCATCTGAGCCTTGATGTAGGAATGGCCAACCCTTGACATTATGGCATGGCCTTTGTTTGCTTCTATAATTTCAGGAACTATCTTACTTGACCTTAGGTCATAAAGTATTTTTGCTCCAGAGTTATCCTTAAGCAAAGCTTTTCCGATCAAAGCAGTGGTAAAATCATTGGGAATTATATTTCCTTTTTCATCTACAAGATTGCACCTGTCTCCGTCTCCGTCCAAAGCCAGGCCAAAATCTGCTTTTTCTTCAACAACCTTTTTTTGGAGATCTTTTAAAGTTTCATATTTTAATGGATTTGGCTCGTGGTTTGGAAGATTAAAATCCATCTCGCAGTACAAAGGGATGAATTCAAAAGGAAGTTTTTCAAGAATCTTTGGAAAGGTATAAGCTCCCATGCCGTTTCCTGCATCTATAACTATCTTAAACTTCTTTTCTGTCTTTACAAAGTTTAGATTGTGCTTGATGAAATCTTCTACTATGTCTTTTGTAATCAATTCTCCTTTTTGCTCTGGTTCATAGAATTTATTTCCCTGAACAAAGGTTTCAATCTTGTTTATTCCTGTATCATAGCTTATTGGAAATGCATTTTCCCTGCAAAACTTAAACCCGTTGTATTCTTTTGGGTTGTGGGAAGCAGTCACCATTATGGCTGCAGGAGCCTTTGCTGCTCCAAAATAAAACATGGGTGTTGAAGCTAGGCCTATATCTATGACGTTTGCACCCTGATCCATTATACCTTCAGTAAGGGCTTCGAAAAGTTTTGGAGAAGAAAATCTTCCGTCTCTTCCTACAAGAACCTCCTCAACTTTTAGAAACTGAACAAAAGCTTTACCTATTTTATATGCAGTATCCTCATCTAACTGAGAAGGATATATTCCTCTTACATCATATGCCTTGAATATTCCAGCCATCTAAACACCCTTTATAACAAGTTTTGAATCTTTTTCTATATAAATATTGCCAATACCAATAGTGGCAACAAGACAGTTGCTTTTTATCTCCAGATTTTTACAGTTTAAAGAAACCTTGTGAAATTCGGGTTTGGTTTGGATGTCTTGTGTATATCTTTTAAGTTCAGGATCTTTTTCCAGCATCTCAACAATCTTTTTAACATCCTGGGATCTTTTTTTGCTGCAGACTAAAAGACAATCTTTTGTGTCTATGATGATTAAACCTTCAATATTTTCAGCCTGAACTGGTTTTTTATTTCCGATAATGATGCAGTTTTTTGCGCTTCCTTTGTAATCTGCAAGAATTACATTGCTGTTTTTGTCTTTGGGATATATTCTTTCCATTGCTCTCCAGTCTCCGATATCGTCCCAGGGAAAATTTCCTTTGATCAATGCAAGATTGTCTGATTTTTCCATAATACCTTTGTCAACAGGTATGCTTTCAAGCTTTTCAAATTCTTTTATTAGAATATTTTTGTCAAAATCTGATTTTTTTATTTTCATCAATGCGGAATAAAGCTTAGGCATGTGCTGCTTTATGGCATCGAGCATTGTTTTTACTTTGCTTATGAATATCCCTGAGTTCCAAAGAAAAACTCCGCTTTTGAAGAATATTTTTGCAGTTTCAGAGTCTGGTTTTTCATTGAATTCTGCTGCTTCATATATTTCTATGCTGTCTTTTTTTCTGATCAGTTCTCCCTGGTGTATGTATCCATAACCTTTATGCGGAAAATCAGGGGTTATCCCTATCAAGACTATCTTGTTTTTTTTGGCAGTTTCTATTCCTGCTTTAAGATGTTTAAGATAAGCATCTACATCTTTATATATGTGGTCTGATGTTTCGATAAGCATTATATCTTCCTTGTCTAAAGATATGGCTGCTAAACCGATACAGGCAGCAGTATTTTTAGGCATGGACTCTATAATATAATTTACATCCGAAAGAATTCTCTTTATTGGTTTTTCTAGATGTTTTCCTGTTGCTATATAGATGTCTTTTTTCTGGGCTATTGGCTTCAGTCTTTCAACTGTTTCTTTTATCATAGGCTTTTCAGAGGTTATGGATAAGCACTGTTTGGGAAGATTTTTTCTGGACTTTGGCCAGAATCTTTTTCCAGAGCCGCCTGCCATTATAACAATACTGGTCATTTTATTGAAACTATCGATTATTGTTTATAAATTTTTAGTTAGAATGGATTATTTTTTCCCGGCGTAATGAATAAAACCAGAATAGATTCCAAACAATATCCAAGTATATGTAGAAATATAGGTTATAAAGCTCATCGCAGATATCATTACCATAACAGCTATAAGTGTTGCTATCAGACCTTTGCTTATCATCTTATAATAAGCATTATTTACATTAGCGACCACTTTTATCAAATTCTTAAAAAGATCTATGAATATTAAAAAGAAAAGTATCAATCCGATAAGGCCATATTTCATACCCACCAGAAGATATGTATTTACAACATCCCCTTCTCTATTGATGCCTATGCTTTGCATCTCCTGGCTTTCTAAAAAATTTGAATCTCCAAATAATGGATTTTTTCCTATAAAAGAAAGTGCAGGGTCGATTATATTTATCCTTCCTTCTACAGTGCCTTGTGCTTCTTCTCCGATAAAAGGAAGTATCTGAAGAGTGGATGAATAAAAAGGGCTTAATATAAAGAAAATAAGCAGGATTACTGCTGCAGCAAGTATCTTTTTTGATTTTCCTGCTTCGAAAACAGCATAAGCGATAACAAGAGCTGCAAAACCCAGATAAGTCATCCTTGACATTGTAGTAAGTATAGCAAGGAACAATATGAACAATAAGATAGTGAATCCATTTACAAAATATGAAAATACTCTTTTTGGCCTGGATTTTTTTGTTTTTTTCTTATTTGTTTTTTTCATTTTTATGAATATTTCTTAGTTTTAATCTTTTTTGATTTACCTCAAATAAATTTTTAAGTTTTCCTCCGCGGGTTTTAAAATTCATAACCAGCAAACAAGATGCACTAAACACCAAAGTAAATCCCCAGTCCAATGGATTGTCTCCTGTCCCATTTGACCTCAAGATACCCATCCTCTCTCCCCTGTGGAATGAATGAAATATCTTGGGTTTTACCTCTCCCATATTTAAACTGTCAAAAGGATCCCACCCTGGAGAAACCAAAGAATACATTATTGAAGTTAAAGATATTAGTATTATAGGTACTATTGTTGCAAGCAACATATAATTATACTGAAATGGGTCTTTTCCTCTTTTCATTTTTTATATTCACCTATAACTCTGCTTATTACAAAATAAACCAAAAAAGTTGTTGAAAAATTAGCAAACCCCATCCATAATGAATGGAGGAAAGGAGATGATCTGAAATCCAGCAAAAAAGCAAAAGCAAAGAACGCTACCAGCCATTTATCAAGCCTGTATTGGAAAAGAGTTTTCTTTTTGTCCATGATATATTTAAAAAATAAAGGCAGAAGAATTACCCATGAGATTATCATCTGATAATTAAAAGAAGGATTATGAGAGCCAATAGAAAATGAAAAGAATATATTTACTGGAATCAAAGGAAGCAGTATAAGGAATGTTGCTGCTTTTGCTAAATTTGACTGGTTATATAAAAACATCCTTATTATAACTACCAAAAGAAAAACAAATATCCAAAAATTAAATGAAAAGAAAGCTGAGGTCATAACCAAAAATATCAAAACGCCCCATCTTATAAACTGCTCATCCTTTTTAAATGAATAATAGAATATAGCTGTGGTTAAAGCAATCAAAAATGAAACTATGATCCAGTCCCTTATCAATACAGGCAAAAAATCAAGCATTTTATACTAAAATTATATTATTTATATTTAATATTTTCTATTAATTGTTGATTAAAATGTTCTTAGATCAAAAGGGGTTATTTTTTTTATCTGTACTTTTATTTTATCCCCAATCTTGTAGTCTCCTTTTATTATGACTGGCTTATAAGCAAAGTTTCTTGCTATCAAAGAATTATCCTTCCCTTTTTCATCTATCAATACTGTTCCGGTCCAGCCAAGCCATCTTTCGTTTCTCATCCTAGATATATTTTTAAAAATATCAGTCAGTAAAGAAGATCTTCTTTTTTTCTCTTTGTTGTCGATCTGGTTTTTCATCTTTGCTGCAGGTGTTTTTGGCCTTTTCCAATACCTGTTCCTGTTAAGTACATCAGGAACTGTTTCTTTTATAAGATTTAAAGAATCCTGGAATTGTTCTTCTGTCTCTCCTGGAAAACCCACTATTATATCTGTGGCAATAGAGATGTTTGGTATTTCTGCTCTGAATCTTTTTATTATCTCTTTGAACTGCTCTGAAGTATAATTTCTTTTCATCTCTTTCAATATTTCATCATTTCCTGATTGAACTGGAATATGGAGGAACTTAAACATCTTATCTGACCTGTATATCTTGATAAGTTTGTCCAGTAGTTCATAAGCGTGGTTTGGGTTTAGCATCCCTAATCTTATCTTGAATTCTTTTGGTATCTTTATCAGTTCATCCAACAGTTCAGGCAGAGAAGAGTTTATGTCTTTTCCATAGCAGCCTGTATCTTGGGCAGTTAGCCAGAGCTCTTTTACATTATCTTTTATCAAAGCTTTTCTTGCCTGTTTAATAATCTCTTCTTTAGGATATGATCTTAGATTGCCTCTTGCTTTTTTTACAATACAATAGGAGCATGGAGCGCCTAAACAGCCTTCACATATAGGGATGATCTCGATTATTTTATTTTTTCTTATCTTAGGCAGGTTTAATCTTGGAAAATTCTCTCTTTTTAGTATTTTTACAGGATTTTCGTGGAGGACCTCCTCTACCAATTGAACAATATTTGTTATTTGAGAAGTTCCAAGAAGAGGGTATGACTTAAGTTTTTTTGGCATTGTCTGGGGAATGCAGCCGGTGATGATTATCTTCTTGTATTTGTATCTTTTTTTTAGTTTTTCAAGGTAGCTGAAGAATTTTTCCTGGGTAGGTGATTTCACTGCACAGGTATTTATGATTATAACAAAAGCGTCATCAGAATTGTCAACTATCTTAAAGTCTGCTTTCTTTAAAAGGCCTGCCATCAGTTCTGAATCTGATGTATTTAGTGTACAACCATATGTTTTGATGTAGATATTTGTTGACATAGAAAAAGAATAAGAGATAATGTTTTTTAAAGTTAATCAAAAAATAAATCAAAATTCAAGCCCTTTTCCCTTTAGCTCTGCAATATCTGCAACCCTTTCTGTATATTCTTTGGAAAATCTCTTTGGCCAGCCTTTTCTGATGAGGGATTTCTCAATCTGCTTTCTTGACTTTCCTTCATTTAATGAATCTACTATGTATTCTGTCAATGCTTTTTGATATTTTTGTTTTGCATCTATATGGGGCTTTTTGAGGCTTTCCTCTGTCTTTTTGTGTTCTTTAACTTCTTTTTTATGTTTTATTCTTTTTATCTTATCTTTGACAGATGAAGTGACTGCTTCTCCTATATGTATCATGCCTTTTTTAAGTTTTTTAGGTGTTTTCTTTACTGGTCTTCCTATATCTTTTATACCTTTTTTAAGTTTTTTAGGTGTTTTCTTTACTGGTCTTTCTATCTTTTCAAGAGTTTGCTTTATTTTTTCAGGAGTTTTCTTGATAGGAGCAGTTATTGATTCTTTTAGATTCTCAATTCCATGTTTGAATCTTCTTTTTCTTGCTCTTGCTCTGGCTGATTTTCTTTGTTTCTCTAATCTTTCTGCCTTTTCTTTTTCTCTTCTTAGCCTGTTTAATCTTGCTCTTTCGTTTGCAGCTTTTCTTTGTTTTTCTTTTTCTATCCTTGCCTCTTTGGCTGCTTTTCTTCTCTTTTTATATGCAGCCTGCTGCTTCATGTGCTGTACTTTTTTAGTCATTATAGGAGCAGTATAAGTATAGAGCTGTTTTGCGCCTATCATAAGCAATACTGCTGCTATTATGGACATTATGATAAATGCATGTTCTTTTGCAAATGCAAATCCTGCTTTTGATATAATTTTAATTCCATCCCATGCGTAGCCTGAGGCTGTCTTGATTCCTGTCCAGGTTTTGTCTGCTGCAAAGTTGATTCCCTTCCAGGTTTTTTCTGCTCCGAACTTTATGCCTTCCCAAATCTTTGGAGTTACCTGTTTTATTCCTTCCCAAACAGAAGATATTGTCTTTTTGCTGAAAGGCAGATAAGTATCTCTGATAAATTCATAAACCCAATTGTATGATCCTTTTATTCCATCTAATACTGCTTTTGAGATTATTTTTGTTCCTGTCCATGTTTTGTCTGCTGCAAAGCTGATTCCCTTCCAGGTTTTTTCTGCTGCAAACTTTATGCCTTCCCATGCATAACCTGAAGCTGATTTTATTGCTTTAAGTGCATAGTCTGAAGCTATCTTTGTGCCTGTCCATGTTTTGTCTGCTGCAAAGCTGATTCCTTTTGATATTTCTGCAGCATTTTCTGTTATCTGTTTGTATACAAAAGATACTGCTGTCTTGCTGAACGGCCAGTATGCTTTTGTGAGGCTTTTTCCAATATTAAACAGGCCTTTTCCAACTGCAGGGAAGAAAGTAAACGCTGAATATTCAACTACTTTTTCCCATATTGTTTTCAATGCAAAAGGAACTTCTATTGTTATTGGAGTATAACAGATTTCAGCTGTTTCATTGCATTCATTTATACAGTCTCTGTCTATCAAGCAATGTTTTCCATCTTCACATGGTTCACATATTGGACCACCGCAGTCAATATCTGTTTCATCCCAATTTTGGATTCCATCTGAGCACCCAGTGAAGTTGCAGGTTCTTGTGGTGTTTGGTTTTTTGGATTCCTCTACATAGGTTATGATTCTTTGATTGTACAGTTCATCGCATCTGTTTAAATCCCAGCAGTATCTTGTCTGAATTCCTTCAGGGCTGCAAGGGCTCCATTCTGTGCAATTCCATTCTTCTCCACAGATAGATCTTTTTTTTGTAACTGCTCCTGCACCCCCTGTTGGCGTTGGTGGCGGAGGACATACTCCACAATCAATATTGCATTCTGGATAATTATTAGTATTTCCACATTGAGTATTGAAATTCTCACATACAAAGTTTCCGCATCTTGCATAGATATTCAACAAAGACCAAGGAGATGAAAGATTTTGAGGAATTAAATAAATATCTCCTTGATAAGTTATGTTTCCTGAATAAACCTGGCTGTTGGTAATATTTGCATTGTAAGAAATTATATTGTTAACACCTGTGTTTCCCAATAAAGAGCCCCCAGTATCCACAATAGTGGTATTATAAAGCTGAGAATTTGATGCAACTGAATCATTCAAGGTTGAATTTATTTCAATTGTATTTGTTATTGATGATTCGTAATTAGTTGAATCTGTTATTGTACTTAAAGATATAGTACTGTCTATTTTTATTGAATTATTTATTGTTGAGTCGGTGATAGTATCTTCGATAACTTTTGAATCCTCAATTGTAGAGTTTGAAATGGTTGTGTTTGTTACATTGGAATCTTTCACTATGCATGGCCCTGAATTACATGTTGAACCTATTATAATTGATGGATCTACCCACCATCCGTTTCCATCTGATTGATTGAATACACTATTGTTGCAGAAAGTATCAGACAATACTGAATTTATTATTGTACAGTTATGTGCTGTTACATTTATCAAAGTTGAATCAAATACTGTTGAATTTTTGGTTATTGTGCTGTTATAGACAATTGAGTCATTTTTAATATTTGAATCATTTATTGTACTTCTTACTATTACAATATCTTTTGAGATAACTGAATTATATGTGTATGTATAATTCATCCTAGCGTCATATTCATATGTGTCAGTGATGATGCAATGATAATTTATTGAATCTATTATTGTGCTTTCTGTAATTGTACAGTTGTATTTTGAAGAATCATTTATTGTTGAATCTATCTCAGTTACATTCTCAAGATAAGTGTTGTAATTGATTGAGTTTACAATTATGCTGTTTATTATTGTTGAATTTATCTTTGTTGAGTTTGTTATGTTTGAATTTATTTCAGTTACGTTTTCAAGATAAGTGTTGTTGTTAAAAGAATTTATTATGGTGCTTTCTATTATCACTGAATTTATTTTTGTGGAGTCGTTTATTGTTGAATTTATCTCTGTTACATTGTCCAATGTTGTGTTGTCATTTACAGAATTGACAACTATAGAATTGATTATCTCTGAGTTTGTCTTTGTTGAATCATTTATTGTTGAGTTTGTCTCATTTATATTTATTATAGTTGAGTTTGTATTATTTGAATTAATTATTGTGCTGTTTATGATTGTACAATTAATCTTTGTTGAGTTTGTTATGTTGGTATTATTAATGTATGTGGTAGTAAAAATATCTACAGAAATATCTTCTATTTCTGTTTCTATGTTTCCTGCAAGATCGTAAGCTATTGACCTAAGAAGATAGGTTCCGTCATTTGTTGGGTTCCAGTTATAGTACCAATCTGTTGTTCCTGCTGTTGTGATTGACCAATTCTGAGGACCGGTTATGTTAAGCTCAACCTTATCTAAACCAAAATTATCTGTTGCGTTTCCTGTTATATTATAAGGGATTGAATTGTTTCCAATATCCTGTTGGTCTATTGGATCAAGTATCTGAGATTTTGGAGGTGTTAAATCTATGGTTATGATTCTTGTTTCTGTTGAGGCATTGTTTCCAGCTGTATCATTGCAATAACCAGTATAATTATAGACTCCTTCTGAAAGGTTTCTAGTCCACCAGGAAGCATTTCCTGAATTTATCAGGGAATAATTGCTGCTGTCATTGAAGATTATCCATGAAGAATCTCTGTTAGAATCAATACAGGTTAGGTTAAAGGTATGTATTTGAGTATTGTTGTAAGTATTATTATCTGGAGTTGGTGAAGTCCAATTGATGGTTGGTTGTGTTTTGTCTATATAGAACCATCTTGATTCTGTTCTGTTGTTATGATTTGGTTCTGAAGAATCCTCTGCATAAACAGTGACAGTATAATTTCCATCTGGAAGCGAACTTACATTTACTATTTCATCCCACATATAATTTGACTGTGCTAAATCTACTGAATTTGATTGTACTGATGCTCCTGTTGAATTAGTGATGTTGTATTCTGAATAATTTAAAAGGTGATTGCTTAGCCAGATTGAAAGATTGAAATTGCTGTTATAAAAAGTTCCATTGGTATTTGGATTTAGGAATTGTATGTTAACATTTGGGTCTGTGTTATCTAATATCCAATATGTGGAGGCATTTGCTTTGTTTCCTGAAGTGTCATTGGCGTAAACAACTAAAGTTAAATTAGTTGAATTTAATAATGAAACATTATATGGGAAAGTTTCGTTTGATTCGAATGTAGCGTTGAATTCATTGGATCCTATATAATTCATTGTTCCATTGTCTATTACTGGATCTGCCAAGGTTCCATTTCTTATTTCGTAAATAACATTAGATAGATTATAATCATCAGTTACGTCTGCTCTTAACATTACTGTCCATCCTACTATTGCAGAATCTAATGGAGATATTATTGCTATAGATGGAGGAGTTGAATCCTGAATAGTGAAATTAGTTTTGTTTGTATTTGTGTTTGCTGCTAAATCTTCTGCAAACCAAGTTACATTATAAAGACCAGTTATTAAAGTGTCAGTATAAGTGAATGAATAAATGTTTGAGATATTTGTTACAGTTTGTTTTTTGGTAGTGCTGTTAGGCATAGTAACATTTGCAGAAATATTTTTGATTCCAACATTATCTTTAATGGTAGCATTACAAATTACGTTTTGAGTTAAGTTTTGAGGATCTGGATAACATATTAAATTTGTTATGGATGGGGATGTTAAATCTATGGTTATGATTCTTGTTTCTGTTGAGGCATTGTTTCCAGCTGTATCATTGCAATAACCAGTATAATTATAGACTCCTTCTGAAAGGTTTCTAGTCCACCAGGAAGCATTTCCTGAATTTATCAGGGAATAATTGCTGCTGTCATTGAAGATTATCCATGAAGAATCTCTGTTAGAATCAATACAGGTTAGGTTAAAGGTATGTATTTGAGTATTGTTGTAAGTATTATTATCTGGAGTTGGTGAAGTCCAGTTTATAGTAGGAGGAAGTGTATCTATAGTAAATGTAAAGTTGGTATTATTCCAGGCATAGTTTCCTGCTGCATCATAACACAAAGCATTCCAGAGATAATTTCCGTTTGGAATATTAGTAATATTCCATTGTGATGAATTATATGTTCCAGAGATATATTTAGTAATGTCTGTTTTATTCCACACTCCACTAATGTTTGTATATAATGAGCAGTTAGCAAGATTAATATTGTCAGTTGCATTTACATCAAACGTGATGTTATTTATAGCAAAGAAAGTATTATTGTCGGGGTTGACTAGATAAACTTCTGGAGGTATTGTATCTGGAACAAATACTGTTGTGTTTTCTGAAGTATTTTTGAATAATTGGTTTCCGGTTGCATTATAGTAAGTTATGTTTGCGTAATTAGTTAAGATTGTTCCGTTTGCAACTGATGAGTTTACTAATACAGTGATGTTGATTGTGTAGATTCCTATTTCTAAGTTAGTGAAGTTCCAGGTTGTGTTGTCTGCTGAAGTTGGAGATGGTGATGAATTTACAAATGTTGTATTATCATCGTAGTCTTCGATAACTGTTACATTTGTTGCATTGTTTCCTGTTATGTTGATGGTTATTGTATAATTTAGTTCTGTTCCGTTTTGGACCGGGTCATGGGAATCTGTCTTGTTTATTGTTAAGTTTGTCTGGTCTAAAGGTAAAATATAACTTGTATTTACTGTAAATGTGAAATTGTTTTGTGCAAAATTGCATCCTGAATTGTCACATGCTTCTATGTTCCAGATGTATGTTCCGTTAGGGAAATAGATGCTTGTAGGTATTGTTTCTTCACCCCAGCATAATGCATTGTTGTATTCAGCATGAGACTGCCATGTTCCTGTTCTGTTGCTGTATAATGTGCATCTTACATCTCCATGATCGTCTGTGATGTTAAAGCTGAAGTCTATCAATGGGTTTGCAGTTATTGAATTGTTTTCAGGCTCTGAAAGAGCTACAGATGGAGGTGTATCTGCTATGCTTGTGTTTACTGCAAATGTCCAATTGTTTATAGCGAATGCGCAGTTTCCTGAGCCGTCACAAGCTTCTATATTCCATGTATAGTTTCCTTCGCTGAAAGTAAGATTTTCTATTGTTGTTCTGCCCCAGCATGGAGAATTGTTGTATCTGCTGTCTATATCCCAGCTTCCTGTAGCATTTGTGTAAAGGCTGCAGTATGTATTGTCATGATTGTCTGTTATATTGAAGATGAAATCTATCTCTGTCTCTGCTTTTGTCGCTCCATCAAACGGATGTATAAGAGTTACATCTGGAGGTATTGTATCTATAATTGATGTGTTGACAATGAAGGTCCAGTTCTGCGGAGCAAAAATACAGTTGTTGACGCTGTCGCAGGCTTTTACATTCCAGATGAAAGAGCCGTTATTGAATGTTATTGGAAGTGTTGTTGTCAAAACTCCGTTTATGCAGCTTATATTTTCATATCCTGTTTCTGGGATGAATGCTCCTGTTGTGTTTGTATATAATGTGCAGTTTATAGGTCCATAATCATCAGATGCTATCCAGCCAAACCATATGCTGTTGTT
>CAZFSZ010000031.1:0-11778 GCA_964521755.1 uncultured Methanosarcinales archaeon
TTCCTTTGCATCAGAATTATATATATGTTTCATTTCAAGTTTTAATTTCTTTCTCTTGTTGTGATAATTTTTCAGAAAAAATTCCCCAATCATCTCAGAAGCTATTTTTGGAACCCCATAAATATATCTTGGTTTTTTTAAATCTAAGAAATGGTTTAAGATGTTCCTCACTGCAACAATTCCTTCATATATATGCGCTTCCCCTTTTTTTGGAGCCAATTCATTAGCCAGTCTTAATTGGGGGAGAATTTTTTTAAGTCTGTTTTCTTTGTTTTTTAAAAGGGACATTAGGCAATTGGGGTCTGTAGCTTCATAATATGTTTTGCCTTCTTTTGATACATGAGAAGCAAGACCTTTCTTTGTTAATCTTTTAAGAGTATCATAAACATTTGTTCTATGTACGCCGCTTTTAGAGGTTATATTCTTTAATGAGCTTAAGCCAAGTTCTAGTAGAGCAAGATATACTTTTGTTTCATTCTTACTTAATCCAAGTTCCTCTAACATTTCTATCTTTTCTTCTTTCATTATAATCATTTTAATGCCTCGGGCTATTTAAACGTTATGTTTCCAAAACAGGATACCTTACAAATTCATCAAGATTAGATAAAGTTTGATAAATTTGTCTTCTAAATACAGGAGCATTTTTAACTTTATCTCTCAATTCTCCATCTCTTAATGATGATTTTATACACTCACCTATAGCTTTCAAGTAATTTACATCTTTATCAGAAGAAGGGGTAGATCTACAAGATACCAACCCCTCTATCTCTTCATTTAAAGCAGTTATTCTACCTTTCCATTCTTTTTGGTAATTTCCCAGCAAAATATCTCCAAGCATATAATAATCCTGATTTGAGGGCTTAAATTTTCTTAAAAAAGGATTCAAAAATTTTCCTGAATTTGGAGATTCAAATTCTGGATATGTCTGTTCCATATATTCATTAACTATTTTTTCTTTTTTTTGCTTCATCTCTTTCTCTGTTTTTTTGATTTTGAAATCAGCTTCTTTTTTAACCTCTTTAACTTTTGAATTTAATTTCTGTTCAATTGATTTTATTTTATCCTTGATTTCTCCATTAGGAGTATAATTAGATTTCATCTCAGACTCCAAATCCTTTATCTTCCCCTCCATCTCATAATCCTTTTTCGCATCTTTATACTCCTTGCTTAAAGTTAAGTTATCTTCTTTCCAGGAATGCTCATCATTAAAACTAAACCATCTTTCCTTGTATTCTTTTCTTTTGTCTGCAGGAAGCCTTTCTGATATTGGTTTGTCTGATGGATAATAGCACCAGTCTAGATTGACCCATTCATTGTCTGTTTCTCTATTATAGATGGGCCAGCTGTGGCCTCCTACTTCTTCTTTTTCTGTTTCAACCAAGCCGCAGACATTTCTTACTCTCTCTGCTGGAATATCTGCATTTCTCATCAAAGATATCATCAGGTTAGCTCCGTCTTCACAGTCTCCGCTTCCTCTGTGCAAAGTTTCTGCAGGAGTCAGCCATCTTTCCTGGTTCCAGCTTATATGTGCATCTGAGCTGTATTCTATATTGTCCTGGACAAATCTCATGCAGTTGTATGCTGTCTCATCTAGTGTTTTTCCTTTAAGGCTTTTTTCCTGGATAACTGCCTTTAGGACTGTATCATCAGGCTCAATAAAGTTCCTTACATCATACATATTCCCGTCTCTTGCAGGAAATACAACATTATCTATGAATTTCTTTTTTTCTTCTCCTGACTTTAGCTTGTATTCTAATCTTTTTTCTTTTATTTTTTCTATTTTTTTCTTATTTTCTTCAAACTTTTTTATCTTTTTATTGCATTTATCCCATAACTTATCATATTCTTCTATTTCTGGCTCTAAAAAAGAAATATCTTTAAAAGAAGCATATTCTAATTTTTTTAATTCTTTTATATTGTTGCTGTTTAAAACTGCTTTAGAATAGTTTCTTAATTCAATAATCTTATCTTCTATTGCTTTTTTGGAGCTTTTAATTTCCTCCAATTCATATTTGTTATCTTTTCTTAATTCAACTGCCTTTTTGCTGTTTTCAGCATCTCCAATTGCTTTAAATCTATCATTAATTGAATCCAATTCAAAATTTGTATCTTCAATAAAAGAAGAATATTTCTTAAAATCATTTAAATTATCCTTTGCTTTTCTGCTTTTTGATTCTATTTGTTCATATTGATTAATCAGTTTTTCTTTTTCTGTTCTAATATATTTAGAATTCTTAATTAATAATGAAGATGCTCTTTTTCTATATTGTTCTATTATGTCTTCAAGATAAATAGTATTAATTGAATTGAATTTTCCTGCATCAATCTCATTTTTTATCTTCTTCAATGTTTTTAAATCTTTTATTTTAAGATTATTTTCATTTATCTGTGAAATTCTTGATGAATAAGTATCGATATCAGATTTACCAGATTTTAAATCTGATTTTATTTTGATTATATTGTCTCTTTTATTGAAATTCTTAAGAACATATTTCATGTCTTTTTTTAATTCTTTAAGATAAACAGTATTTTCTTTGTAGTCTGCTTTGATGCTTCTTTTCATTAAACTTTTAGAAAACCAGTCTTTATCAAGCTCTTTTTTGAAATCTTTGAAAAAATCTTTAAGTTCATTTTTTGTTGATATCTTTCTATAATTATTTACAATATCTTTTGTTTCTAGTTTAATTTCTTTTATCTTCTCTAATTTTTTAGAATATTTTTCAAATCTTTTTTCTGCTGATTTTATTGCTTTTTCTGGAAGTTTTCTTTCTTCTTTATAGATATTTTTTAGTAAATTAAAATTAAAAAGTTCTTTATTTAATCTATTTCTTACTGGATTTATTCTATCAAGACCATATGAATTTTTCCATTTTTTTAGTTTTACATTGTCTTGCCTAAACTTTTTCTCAACATTCTTGATTTCTTTTAGAATAATCTTATCCAGCTTATCTCCTGCATCTGTTACTTTTGCAGCAACATGTAGATAAGGAAGATAATTATAAGTACATTCTAATAGAAGCTCTACTGCTTTTTCTGCAGGAGACAAACTTTCATTTGTCTGTTTGATGTCCTCTATAGAATAATCCTTCTCAATTGAAAGTTCCTGCTGAAGTTTATGAATTTCTTTATTTTTTTTATATAAAACAGGAAGAATATCATTCAAGTGTAGATTGTTCTCTTTGGAAGGATCTTTACCTAGATCAACTTCTTCTTCTAAACTGTCATTAAACTTTTCAAATAATCCTTTGGCTCTTATCATTTTAACTAGAAAATTAATTTTTAAGTCTTGTGTCAACTACATCACAAAGATATATATCAGCTTTCTTTACAGGGTCATACACAATGATCTTTCCGTCTGTTGAATTTAGATTGACCCACTCATTGACCAAGCCAGGGTTTTTCTTTCTCATATGTTCATAAGCATCATTCCAAACATCCTGCCATTCTATTTTTTTGTTTCTTTTTTTCTTTATTTCTTTTATTTCTTGATCATATTCCTGTTTTAGCTGTTCTATCATTGAGGGATTATCTTGATAATTTTTCAATAATGCTTCAAAGCTTCTTTCTGTTAATTCCTGCAAATTATCACAATAAGTCTTACGATAATATTCATCGACAAGATAAATATCAAAGATGTTTGTAAAAATTTTACCTTCTTCTACTGTTCTATTGGGTTTGTCAATTTTAGCCAGTGATTTTACTTCTCTTTTGTATAATGTTCTATAGTATACTCCTTTTTGCGTGTCTGGAAGATAATCTTTGTAAAATGATATGGCAAAAGGATCTTCAAAATCAGAGCTTTCATCATATATTATTGTCTGCATGTGATGTTTCAATTTTTTGAATCTTTTCTCTGAAAAATTTTTATGATTAATATTTCCTGTATCAAGCCCGTCCTGATATTCTGCTATTCTTCTGTCTTTTTCTTTCTTTGTTTTTGTCTTAAGCTGTATAAATCTTCCAGAGACCTCTACATCCATTCCCTGCATCTTTTTATTTTCATCTGCGCCTGTTGTTAAGATAGTAAGTCCTCCTTTGATTCTTTGTGTTTCTCCATTACTGTCATTTGTAGCGTCTTGTCCTTCTGTTATATTCTTTATAGACTCTTTTACATCTGGGTTCTTAGATATGGCTGCCTGGTATTCAAAGATGTAAAGAAAATCATTTTCATTTATTTTTTCAGAAGCCCCAAAAAATGCTTTATTTGAACATGATTTGATAGGATATACAGAAGTTAGGATCTTGCTTAGTTTATTCATTATCCTTGATTTTCCACTTCTTGATCTTCCTCCAAGCAATACAGACAATCCATAAGCTGCACTTATTGTTGTCAATATGCAGTTTTCATCTTCTTCTATTACAAAATCTGCTTTTTTTCCAGCTAAGATATCACAATTAAAATAATCAAGCAGCTCTCTAAAGATATTGTCTCCTCTTTCATATTGTTTGGATATTATTGTTCTTGAAGAAGTATCTAACTTTTCTATCTTATCTTCAAGCTCGTCTTGTGGATCATTTATTGTCTGTTCAGAGAAGACATCTTCTTCAGGAATTGTTTCTTCTTGTCCATCAACCACGGGGGCCTCTTTAAAAGCATCTATTAGAGGATCTTCATCTTCTTTTTTCGATGGCTCTATAATCGCATCATCATCTATAAATTCATCTAAATAACCTTCTAACTGCTCTTCTTTTTCTTCTGGAGCAGGATCTGGATCTGGTGTTAGGTATATTCCAAAAGACTCTTTCCAGACTTTTTTTCCAAATTCGCTTTTAAAATCTTCTTCAGTTAGCATTTTAGGCCTCTTACTATTGTTTATATAGTTAAATAAGCATATAAACATAAGTTGTAGTGATTAATACAACAATTAAATAGCATAAAGTTCTCTTGATCTTTCAATAGCAAGATTTCCTAACTCATCAAAATCTCTTGCAAAATATACTTTATATCCTATTTCTTCCAGTTGTTTTGTATAATCGGAAGGATTACATGCAAGCAGGATAGACCCTCCTGCTTTTGAATTTTTAAGAACTTTTTCCAGATTATAGGTTTCATCATTTAGGTTCTGTATCTCTGTATCACTTATTATCATTGTATGGATAGGATAATTATGATTTGACGTTATTCTGGCCATTACATCTCCTGGAATTTCTGTTCCTTCTTTAAAATAATGTACAAGCAAAGAATCAATTTCTTTTGTCTTGTTTGTAAAATTACAGTATTTATAATTAATTGAAAAATTTATAACAGATACCTTGTTTCCATAAGATAAAGCTGAATGGGCTGCGACCATTGAAGAGATAACTGGAAATGAAAGCTTTTCATTTGGATCAGGCATTGATGTTGAAGAATCCAATACAATCAAAAGATCCGGCTTGCCTTGGCTTTTTTCAAAATTTTCACCATCTTTGTGATTCCATTTATATGTTGTTACATTAGGTATTAAAATAGGGGATTGTCGGAAGCTGTAATTATAATCAAGCTTTTCCGCACCTTCTTCAATATTCCATTTTTTTAATGATTCTTTATATTCTCCTGCTCTATTTGAAGAGATTTGAGGAAGAAAGATTGTATAAGAGGTTGCAAATTCATTATAAAGCCATACATTTGCCTGTTTTGTTGAGCCTAATCCAAGACCTCTGACAACCCTTTTGAATTCATCTTGCCCCAGATCTTCTGATAGGCCTTTCAATTCTTTTTCTACATACTTGTCTACTATTTCTTTAGGAGCTTTTTTTTTATCGTATGGTATAAAATCCTGGGCCTTATGCTCGCTGATAAGTCCTTTTCTTATATCTGGAATTTTTTGATTTGTCTGCTTTTTCTTTGAATCTTTGCTTTGCTGTTTGCTGTCTGAATAATCCTTTTTCTGCTGGGGCTGTGACAAGCCTGAACCTCCATCATCTGGGTTTTGGTCTGATTGTTTCTGTTGATTCTGCATCTCCTTTCTTTGATTTTCCTCTTTTTTAAGATAATCTTTGACAACATCTGCAAATTTTTTAACTGAATCAGGCCATTTATTTGACTGACCCATCGCTTCTTTTACAATATCTGACAATTTCTTTGATTTTATTTTTATCTCTTCTTTTGGCTCAGGAATTATCTCTCCTTGGCAGCTGATCATGTTTTCATATGTAGATATGTATAACTGCCAGACTTCTGAATCTTCATTGCCTCTAGAAAGATTCCTGTAAAGATCAACCATCCTGTGGTCTCCTTTTTCATATTCTTTTGTATTTACCATCAAGTCCATATAGAGATTTGCAATGAGTTTTGCACGGCTGAGATTTTTTGTTGCTAGGTCTGCATGACCTACTAATCTTACAAAATTTTTAAGATTATAAGGGCAGTATTTGTAATGTCCAACTTCATGGCTCACTATTCTGGGCGTATGTTCTTTTCCTGCTCTCTCTTCTAGATTTTTGGTGTTTACAAGAATCTCGTTATTGTCCATCCGGATAGCAGCAATTTCATCCTGCATCCCTTTTGTCTTTGCCTCTTCTTCATCTAGAAATTTTGGAGGGTTTAATCTAGGCTTGTCCCAAAAATCCCTAATCCTTTTCCATAATTGTGAAAAATCATTTAAGCCTGTCATGAGTATGATACATATAATCTAATGTCTTACCTATTGAAAGTTTAGCAGGAGAATCTATTTTTTTTAAAGAGTGAATCATATCTTTAATTTCACTTTTAGAGGGTTTTGATTCCTTTCTGCAGTATTTTGAGACCATATCAACAATCTGGCCGTATTCTGGAAAAACACTTACTATTTCATCATAGGATTTTAAGGACGTTTCCCACATAGAATCTACTAAGGCCATGACATCATTTTCAAAGTATTCGTTTTTATCAAGAGAGCATCTTGTTGGCTTAAATTTAAACCAAGAAGAATATATCAATGCGTATTTAATATCATCTTCCTCTACTTTTTGGTTGCCTCTCCACCAGCTGAGCGCTTTACTATATGCATATAATGAAGAGATTGTTCTGGCTCCCAATCCATTCTCTGTTTCTTTGCAAATGTTCATATCATTGTTATAGTATCTGCAGTCTTTGCAGAGTGGTCCAGGAGGTTTTTTCATCGCGTGCCCTTTTGTTTTTCTCTGTATACCTTTTCCTGCCTTTTCGCAGGATAATGATTCTGCTAAAAAATGAGCTACTTTGTTCATTAATTCTGATTCAATATATGTGCTGAAGTATATCTCTTTTCTTGCATTTGTGATATCTTCATTAGTTATACTTTTGGGTGGTTGGATTATTTTGTCTTCAAGAGATCTTATCTTGTTGTTTCTTGAAGATGTGTAGAACTCCAAGAAATAAGGATCAAGCTCTGCTTTTATTATTCCTACATCGAACCTGTCAAGAAACGGCGGAGTCATCTCATACGTTCCAGGATCTATTCCGTTTGCTGTTGCAAACAACGGACCCTGAGTTGCCTTTATCTTCTTGTCATTGTAGGTTGCCCATCCATTGTCTAAGATTCTTAACAATAATGAAGACTTTGAAGGAGGCATCCTGTTAACTTCATCTATAATCCTTCCAGGAGAAGTCATGAATTTTCTTATTCCTATCTTCTCTTTATGTTCTATAAAAGATGATAATGATATATATGCAAGCATCTTCTCTTCTGTCAATTCTGGATTGCCCTGGATGGTTGCTTCCTGTATCTCAGACAAAGGGATATTGTACATCCCTGAAATAACAAATTCAGAAGCAGATGTTTTTCCGCTTCCAGGAGGCCCAAAAGAAATTAAAGCTGTATTCTGAAGCAGAGCTGTAATTATTGTAAATGTTAAATTAGGATTGTAAGCTTCTTTTGCTAATTTTATAGTGCACTCTCCTGCATCATCAATAGGCTCTTCTTCTTCAATATTGAATTTTAAGCTTATATCAGAGTCTATAAGAAGTCCTGAATCCTGCAGATAGTAATGAAATTCCTTGAATTTTGAAGGATCAACTTTTGATGTACTTTGATCATTGTAATATGTTTTTGGCTTTTGTACTTTAACTTCTGGTTTGTTTGTCTTGGAAACTTTATCATCTACTATCTTTATTCCCTTGCTTTTTAGTCTTTCTTTTATCCTTCTTGCTTCTTTTCGAGCTTCTTCAGTCAATACCATTTGCTAAGGCCTCTTCTATTGAATCATAATCTATTGAATCTTCGATTGCTGTTTTCTTGTTTTTGATTAGGAAAGCAAGCTCTCTTTTGATTTCCTGAAATCCAACTGTGTTATTTATCTCATCAATTTTTGCTAGTTGAGCCTGGTAATCATCTCTCAAATCAAATACCTGCTTTAGATCATCCCATTTAAATGCCTCTGCTTTTACTTTAGAGCATATGTTGGTAATTTCTCTTCCAGAAACACGATAATCAAAAGCAATCTTTCCTAATCTACTCAATTCCTCTTCTTTTAGATTTATATAACCTGCCTGGATAGCATCTTCCAGCTTATATTGGAACAAAGTCGCTTTTTGGTTCTGTGTTTTTGCTCCTTCCCAAACATAAGGATAAAACCTGTCTCTTATTGCAGGTTTTAGCTTTAGATATTCGTTTGTTGTAGCTAATATCAAATAGTTTCCTTTATTGATGTACTGTCCTTGAAGAAATTTTTGGAATTCTTTAATAACGTCTGTGTTTGAACTGTCTCTTCCTGTTCCTTTTTCCTCCAATATCTGGTCTATTTCATCCTGCCATATCAAATAAAGTTCGTCGCTGTTTGATATCTGCTTAAATTGGCTTTTTAATTTCTGTATGCTTCCGTCTACATAAGATGAATCGAATTCAAAAAATGTAACCTTTAATTTGCTGCCTAATGTTTTATTAATATTCCTTGCATAGTCTATTAGATATTTGCAGACTTCTCCCTTGCCTTCCCCTTTCTTTCCTTCAATTAATATCTTTTGCTGGAATTTTTGTTTGGCTGTCATAGGATTTCTTTCTTGTTTCTCATTGTATAGAAACAAGCACCTTGCCATCCTTTCTAGATCTGTAATAATCTTTTGATTTCCTATTATCCTGTCCTTTGGAAGTATATCATCTATAATAAGATTCTGAAAAGGCGTATAGAATTGTTCTGTTTCTCTTTCTTCAATTCTTTTGTTGCTTTTTCCATTCTTAGGAAGGATTATTGGCTTTAGCCCGTCTATATAATATGGGCCTATATTCCATTTTATCCCCTGTATCTTTTGGTAAATAGCATTATTCATCTTTGATTTTATCTTTTCGTTAATATTGTTTGAATATTCAGCAAAATATTTTTTCATCGATTCAAGAGGATTATTTTTTGATGAAATACAAAATTCTGCCATCCCTTCTGATGCCATCCTTACAGCAGCGTAACTTGTTTCTCCCCATTTGAAAGAAACACTGTCAAAATCTTTTATTGGCTCAAGCTTTTGAGAATGCTCTTGCATACTGTTTTCTAATGCTGATTCTAAGTCCTTCAAGACTGTTTTTGAAGCTATATTGGCTGAGTAAGCAACCAAAAGATCATCTTTAGAACCTGTCAAGTTTAATAAAGAATCATGTTTGAACTTTCCTTCAACACACTCTAATGCTGAACTGAAAAGGCGGCTGTAGTTATTAACAACATCTGATAATTCCCCGATATTGCTTTTTCCCCCCGCAGACTGCACAGTATTTTTGATCATACTAAAAAGAGATCTGTATTTATTAGAAGTTATTCTTTGTGCATATTCCCATTGATCTTTTTCTATTGTGTATTCCATTTTAGTCTTCTATCTATCTAATAAATTTAATTGCAAAAAAGATAAAAAAATTTATTCGTAAAATGCAGTTTCTAATTCTTTCTTAAAGTCTTCTACTCTTTCTCTTTTGAAAGTCTTCATCTTGTCATTGACGCTTTTAATGGTTTTTCTTCCCATTTCACTTACTGCTCCTCCGACTCCTTGCTGCATTTTCTCAGTCATCTTTTTCAAGATGTGTGTTGCTGCCTGCCCTGCAGGAATCCCTGCTACATTGATCTGGTATGCAATTTTCTGGGCATACTGCACATCCATCATATGACCTCCAATCAACACTGTATCTTTTTTGGTCTTTACAAAATTCTCTAAAGTCTTAATGCCTGCATTTAGGTCCCTTAATGTTTCTTTGGTTCCGTTGATTGTTGCTTCTCTTAATTGGATTTGCTGAGAAGTTAGATCATACTCAGCTTTGATTCCAAGCATTTCATCTACGACTCTATCCTGAAAATTATACAACTTGTCTCTTTCATTCAAGTAATCAGAATACTTTGAATTAAGATCCATTCTTTTCTTGATAAGCTTTTTGCTTCCTTTGTTTTTATTTTCGTTTATGGAATCTATTTTGCCTTTTGTCTGATCAATCTTTGCATCATAATCTGCAATATCTGAAGAGGTTAAATCATCTACATCTTTGAAGATTCTTCCTTTTTCTCCTAAATCTCTGTATAATGTCTTTAATCCGCCTTTGCCGTTTTGGCTTTTGATATTTTTAGATATATCGTCCATAACAGTGGTTAATCTTTGATCTTCTTTTATATACTGTGGAAGGTTATCATATAATTCCTGATAGAATCTGCTTCCTTTGGAAGAGTATCCTTTTCCATTTAATTCATCTTCAAGTGTCCTTACACTTCTCCCCAGTTTAGACTTTACTGATTTTGCTTTTTTAACTCTTGAGCTCAGCTGTATCTGGTAGGGATTTATTAAACCAAAAGAAAATTTTTTAATTTTGTCAAATATCTTTATTCTGTTTACAATTGCTTTTTCATATTTTCCTCTTTCTTCCTGCTCCATATCTGTAATATCTTTAAAGTTTAAGAATCTCAAAGTAAGATGGTCTGCTTCTTCCATTATTGACCCAATATCTTCCTCGGTTTCTTCTGTTTTTTTTGGATCCAGATCTGGCATATATTTGTTAAGCAATTTCTTAACTTTTTTTCTTGCAACATTATCTTCTGCTTCGTCTTCAATATCTGACATACTAACTTCTACTTCATCTTCAAGAGAAGAGTCATTATCTATATTCTGCGTTTGTTTTGGTTCTTGATTAGGCAATCCAAATCCTTTGTCTAAATTTTTATCGCTTTCTTGATAATTGTTTTTAGGCTGTGTTTCCTTGAATGGGTCTGTTTTTTTTCCGTTTTGATCATTATTTTCTTTATTTGACGAGTTTCCTTGATTTTCTTCTTTCATTTTTTCCCCCCAACGTTTTGCTGGATTTAGTTTTGTAATTTTTATTTAGCTATCAGTTTTCTTTATGATTATAATGTAAACAAACTATATTAACATGAGTTGTAGTTGTAAATACAACAATCAAACAATATATTTTTTATAGCCTCTAATTCCTACCCCTACAAGTGTTCCTGCTCCTGCAAGATACCAAAATAATCCGCTGCCTTCTTCTTTCTCTGGGTTGTTTTCTGGATTTTCGTTTGGATTTTCAGGATTTCCCAGACTAGCTTGTTTGTAACTTGTATCTTTTGAAACTCTTGGAGAATACTCTTTTACTGTTTTTTCTTCTGTTCCGAAAAAATATTTTAGTTTTTCAGTAGTAAGCGGTGTTTCCCTTGTTCCTGATTTTAAATAGACTGCAACTTCTCCAAGATTGTTTGTCCTTTCTACCACATCAACCCTGTTTGGATTTACGCTTCTTGGATCTATAACTGCCTCATCATACTTGTTTTCTCTTATTATATCCAAAAGCTGCCTTGTATTATTATACATCTCTTCCAGCTGCTCTTTGTCAGCATAGTCTGCCCTCTCAAACATTCTTTCATAGATAAACTGATTTTTGG
>CAZFSZ010000032.1:0-11531 GCA_964521755.1 uncultured Methanosarcinales archaeon
ATAAAAAGTTGACAAGACTTAGTGAGAAATCTTAGTTATTCCTGTCCCAAATTCTGAAATCCTCCAACATATCGAAAAGTTTATATATAAACTTAGCAAAAATAAGATTATGGCAGAAGAGAGTGTGTTTAGAGGAGTTATAGAATTCTTTGACAAGCTTGGAATTTATGATGTTGTTCTTCCATTTCTGCTTGTATTCACCATTGTCTTTGCTATATTAGAAAAGACCAAGATACTAGGAACAATAGAAATAGAAAGCAAAAAATACACCAAAAAAAATCTTAATGCTATGGTTGCATTTGTATCTGCATTTCTTGTTGTAGCATCCACAAAACTAGTCTCAGTAATTAACATAGCAATAGCAAATACTGTTTTACTTCTGCTTTTAGCTGTATTATTCCTGCTGCTGGTTGGAGCATTCTTTAAGGAAGGGGAAGGTGTATTTCTTGAAGGAAGATGGAGGTTCTTTTTTATGACTATAATGTTCACAGGAATTGTTCTTATTTTCCTTAACGCGCTTGGATGGCTTGCTCCATTTTGGGATTATCTCATAGACAATTGGGAAAGCCAGTGGGTTGCATCACTGATACTATTAATATTTGTAATATTGTTTATCTATTTCATCACAAAAGAAAAATCACCTGGAGGAAGTACAAGCTCATCTGAGAGTAAATAAAAATGGCTGTATTTGAAGAAGGTATACAATTGCTTGAATCAATGGGAATAGCAGATGTTCTGCTTCCTTTTTTGCTTATATTTACAATAATATATGCTGTTCTGCAAAAAGCCAAGATACTTGGACAGGACAAGAAAAATTTCAATATAATAATATCATTAGTGGTTTCTTTAAGTGTTATCATACCTCATGTTCTGGGAACATATCCTGCAGGATATGATGTTATCGATATAATAAACGAGGTTCTTCCTCAGATATCTCTGCTTGCTATAGCTTTCCTTACCTTGTTAATACTGGCAGGATTGGTTGGTGTAGAGCTTGCAGGAAAAGATTTTGCAGGATTTTTTGTTATATTGGCTATAATAGCTGTTGTGGCTATATTTGGCGGAGCACTTGGCTGGTGGGAATCAGGATGGTTCTACAGCTGGTTTGGAGAGGAAACAATTGCCTTGGCTATCATGATCCTTGTATTCGGATTAATTATATGGTTTATCACATCAGAAGGTGGAGGAGGAGGTAAAAAAGTAGGAGAAGGCCTTAAAGAGGTAGGCAAGTTCTTCGCAGGTAAATAAAGATGGCAACATTTCTTGATATAGGGGTTTTGAATTATTTTTCTATGATATTTCCTGCACTGCTTGTATTTGTGCTTGTTTTTGCTATCCTGGAAAAAACCAAGATGCTTGGAGAATCAAAGACGCTTCATGCCATGACAGCGATAGTGGCTGCATTCATGGTGATGCTTTCCAGGGATGTATTGGCTATCATCAATGTCGGCGCTCCATGGTTTGTGATGATATTTATATTCATTATTCTGCTTGTATTGTTATACAGGTTCATGGGAGCTTCAGAAGAGGATCTGTCCAGAGTCATAAGAACTGACAAGAACATACAGTGGCTTCTGTTCTTTATAGGTATTGTGATAGTCCTTTCCTCAATAGCCCATATTTATGGACAGAGATTTCTGGAAAGAGAAGCAGATGGTGTTGTAGATGGTAAAGATATTACAGAAGGGAAAGAAGGTGCAGTACCTGCAGAGGGGGAAGAAAGAGCATTTAGCCAGGAGCTTTACAATACTTTCTTCAGCCCCAAGATACTTGGACTGACATTGATAATTCTCATAGCAGTATTTACCATAGCTCTGCTTTCAAAAGAATCAGTTTAGAATTATAAAAAAATTAGAATTTTATTAAAATATTATCTTTTCTTTTTTCTTGATTTTGAAGACTTCATCTTTTTGGCAAGGCTGGAAAGCTCTTTTACATTCTTTGTAAATGTTGGAAGTGTTTTCTTAAAGACCTCTTCCATAGCCTTTATATCTGTGCTTACTCCTTTTATCCCTTTGTCATATTCAGATATCTTGCTTAATACACCTGAATGAATGGATTCAAACCTTTCTTTCAGGTCTTTCATCTTTTGCTCCATCTTGTTTATCTTGGATTCAGTTGCCTCTTTCCATTCTATTATCTTATCAACGTTCTTCATCAGTGCTTCCCATTTCTCGTCTATGATAGATTCAGCTATCTCTTCAACAGCTGTCCTGTCAAAAGCCTGTCCTGCCTGTGCTGAAGGAGGCATCTCATAAGAAGGCTGCTGAGGATACTGGTATTGTTGCTGCTGCGGTTGAGAAGTTTCAGGCGGAGGCATCGGCTGTGATTCTGGTGCAGGCCCTCCAGGTGGTGCCGGCGGACTTTCTCTTTCTTCGCCGCCTACTCCTCCTTTTATATCTGCCTGGCTCATAGCATCAAATATCTGAGAAGATTGGTATCCTTCCTGCTGAAGATTTTGGATTATCTGATCATTAGAATAACCCTGCTTTCTTAAATCTAAAATTTTATCAGTAGGTATGCCTTCTGCAGAATTCCCTCCTTCTTTTTTCTTTTTTCCAAACAAAGCCATCTTAAACCTCTTCTTATTATATATCTTATGCAGGGTATTTAAAAGTTTCTATTATAATTTTCTATTTGTTCTCCATCATATCTTTTACTATCTCTTCCACTTCTTCCCTTGTAACAAAATTGATAGGCTCCCACAATTCAACATATTTCTTTACTGCTTCTATATCTTCCTTTGCAGCAAGATTCTTGAATTCTCCTGCCATCATATCTGTCTTTTCTTTCATATCATTAACTTCTTTTTTAAGTTCAAGTACATCTGAATCAAATGTCTTTAGTTCTGTATTAAATCTTTTTCTCTCTCCCAGCATATTCTTCTCAATCAGCTCTATCTTCCTGTTCAATTCTGTATTTCTGCTTTCAAGAATTCGAAGCCTTCTTGATATCTCTCCCAGCTGTGTAGAAATATCTCCATAACCTGCACATGGGGGGCTTGTTTCTTTCTTCTTTCCAAAAAGGCCGCCTATATCAAAACCTCTTTTTTTCTTTGAATCTGCTGAACCTGGATTTTCCGGCATTTTAGTTAAAATATGGTTAACTAGTATTTAAAAGTTATCAAAGACACCAGCTAAAAAGAAAAGATTTTTATAGGATAAAATATATTTAGTAATATTATAAATATTTTATATTATAAAATATATATTATAACATAAATATTACCTGCACGAACGTAGTGGGTGTGACTCTGCGCTATGAAATTTGCGAATAGTTCGCAAAGTTTGGAATTTTTAAAAATGCCAAAAAAACCTATATCTGCAACAATAGATCAAGACCTTGTTTCCTGGATAGATTCTGAACTGAAAAACAAAAAAAAATACAGAAATAAATCTCATCTTATTGAAACCGCCCTAGAACTTTTAAAAGAGGAAAAAAATGACTGAAGAAAACAAACCATATTCATATAATCTGATCAGGGAAGGAGAAGAAACAATACTTAGGATAGATGCTGAAAAGCTTGCATATCTTCCTTCTCTGGAAGACAATGCCACAGTAATGGCCAAGACAATTGATATTCTTGTAGAAACAGGTTCAGTAACCAAGATAGTTTTTGTGCAGAAAAGAGATTATGAATATGATTTCTACCAGACTCAGCTTTTGATGGAAATTGCCCAGCTTTACAAAAAATTCACCAAGCAAAAAGAACTGTTTTCATATTACGGTTCAGGAGCAGATTGTGAAAGGTGGTTTTCTTCAAGATATTCAAAGATAAGGCTTTGGATATTCAGGCTTTTAAAAGAAGACCCTCTTGGATCATATGTATCCCTTAAAAGAGAGCATAGAAAAGAGTCTATAGAGCTTGAAAGATCAGTAGACCAAAGATATATCCAGTGCCAAAAAAAATACCTTTCCCTTCTGGATTACCTGATCAAAGAACTTGACAAAACAAGACTCATTACCATTGCACATCCTTATCTTCCGGGATATAAGGTCGGAGATAGAAGCGTATATTCAAAAATATTCAAGCCAACAATAAAACCAGATTTTATGTTTACCAGGTTGATGGCTTCATTTCCTGAAGAAGGAGAAGAATTGACAAGCTATAACCTTGACAGTGATATAGATATCACTATTTTCAAGCTTCCTGATACAGTCCAGTATCTTTATCATGTGAACCCTCCTGAATTCAAGCTTTCTGAAGAAAAATATGAGATACTTGACCTGGCCAGAAAAATCATGTCAGAACACAAACCAAAAAAACAGGAGTTTGTAGACCCTGAACGTATGCGAACTGTCTTCTATAATGTAGGCCATGATCTTATCCAGGAGCTTTCAAACTACAGGAAAACAAGACTTAAAGAAGATGATATCGATGAACTGACAGAGATACTTGTTAGGTATACAGTTGGATTTGGATTGATAGAGGTTCTTCTGATGGACCCAAAAGTGCAGGACATAACCATCAACAGCCCCATGGGAAGGGCCCCCATGTTTATTGTGCATGCTGATTATGGAGACTGCAAAACCAATATAATCCCCACGCCTCCTGAAGCAGAATCATGGGCATCCAAGTTAAGGATGATATCAGGAAGGCCCTTGGATGAAGCAAATCCGGTTCTGGATACAGAAATTACCATACCTCAGGCAAGAGCGAGAATCGGAGCGATCGCTCCCCCTTTAAATCCATCTGGCTTGGCCTTTGCATTCAGACGCCACCGTGACAAGCCCTGGACACTTCCTTTGTTTGTTGAAAATAAAATGATCAATCCTCTGGCTGCCGGCCTTTTGTCTTTTATAATTGACGGAACAAGAACTATGCTGGTAGCTGGAACAAGATCAGCAGGAAAAACGTCTCTTCTAGGCTCTCTGCTTGTTGAGATAATGAGAAGATACAGAGTAATAACAGTTGAAGATACTTTAGAGCTGCCTTCAGACGCTCTTAGAAATATGGGATATAATATCCAGTCCATGAAAGTAAGGTCTGCACTTGCAAAAAAAGGAGCAGAAGTTTCTGCTGCAGAAGGTATCAGGACATCATTGAGGCTGGGAGATTCTGCTTTAATCATCGGAGAAGTAAGAAGCAAAGAAGCCCTTGCATTGTATGAAGCCATGAGAATAGGTGCAATGGCAAATGTAGTTGCAGGAACAATACATGGAGAATCTCCATATGGTGTATTTGATCGTGTTGTGAATGATTTAGGGGTTCCCAGAACTTCCTTTAAGGCAACAGACATAATTGTTGTTGCAAATCCTATAAGAAGCCCTGACGGCATGCAAAGATGGAGAAGAGTTACCAGAATAACAGAGGTAAGGAAAGACTGGGAAGAGGACCCTTTGAGAGAAAACGGATTTGTTGATCTGATGAAATATGACGCTAAGACTGACGAGCTTATACCTACAGATGCATTGATAAACGGGGATTCAGATGTATTAAAGGCGATTGCCGGAAACGTAAAAGAATGGGCTGGAAACTGGGATGCTGTCTGGGACAATGTCCAGCTAAGAACAAAAACAAAGAAAACAATAGTTGATTACAGCAAAAAAGAAAAGATGCCTGAACTTTTGGAAGCTCCTTTTGTAATTCTATCGAATGATATTTTCCACAAGATATCTGAAACAATAAAACATGAGACTGGCTCCCTTGACAGCAAGAAAATATTCTTCAACTGGGAAAATTGGCTAAAAAAAGAGATCAAGAAAAAGAAGATAAAATAAACATCATTTTAAAAAAGAGGAAATATAATGCCAAAAAAAAATCCTGAAATCGAAGCATTGATGCAGAGATATAAGCAGAAGATCGGAAAAGAGCTGAATATATCTCCTCAGCCGGCTGCAGAAGATATAGTTTCACGTGAATATTCTCAGTTCAGAAAAGAATATATTCCGAAAAGGCTTTCTCTTTATGAAAAGGTCTGCAATTTCAGTGGAAAACTTCTTAAGCTAAGTCCTGGAAAAGAAAAATCACAGGAGATGCAGGAGGCTATAAATACAGCTCATTTGGAAACCACTCCTGCAGGAATCCTTTCTTTTGCAGTCCTTGCTCCAATAATTATGATATTGCTTGGCTCTTTGGTTTCCTTTATAATATTCCAGTCAACGTTCTTTATATTCTTCTTTTTTATAGTGGGTCTGATACTGATATTTCCTTTGATGAGGATGCCTTTCTATTTGGCAAACAACTGGCGTATGAAAGCGTCCAACCAGATGGTCCTTTGTATATTCTATGTGGTCACGTTCATGAGGCATACATCAAATATAGAACATGCGATTAATTTTGCAGCAGACCATCTGAATCCCCCTTTATCTCTTGACCTTAAAAAAGTGTTGTGGGATGTAGAGACCCAAAGATATGATTCTGTAAAAGAGTCCCTTGATTCCTACCTTGAAACATGGAGATCCTATAACAAAGAGTTTATAGAGGCTTTTCATCTTATAGAATCCTCCCTTTATGAACCTTCTGAAACAAGAAGGCTTGAACTTCTGGACAAGTCCCTTGATGTTATATTGTCGGAAACATATGAAAAGATGCTTCACTATGCCCATAATCTAAAATCACCAATAACAATGCTGCACATGCTTGGTGTTATCCTTCCGATACTTGGCCTGGTTATCCTTCCTTTGGTTGTTAATTTTCTAGGAGAGGTAAAATGGTACCACATCGCTACATTATACAATATAGCTCTTCCGATAGGTGTCTATTTTCTTGGAAAATCCATATTATCCAAAAGACCTACAGGATATGGTGATACAGATATAGCTGAATCAAATCCTGAACTAAAAAAATACAGGAATATAGTGATAAATTTTGCAGGCCGGGAGATTTCAATAAACCCTGTTGTTGTCAGCATTGTAATTGCAGCTGTCTTTTTTCTTATTGGAATAAGCCCTATCTTAATGAATCTTTTTAACATAGGGGATATAGGATTTGGTGCTATAGATGAGTCTACAAGCTGCGGACAGAAATTTTGTATGCTTGATTACAGGCAGAGCTCCACAAACCCTGAAAAGATGCTGGGGCCTTATGGAATTGGAGCTGCTGTGCTTTCTTTGTTCATAGTGGCAGGCTTAAGCCTTTCAATAGGATTTTATTATAGGGTAAGATCCAAAAATGTGATAAAGGTAAGGGAAAACACAAAAAAACTGGAAGACGAATTTGCCTCGGCACTTTTTCAGCTTGGAAACAGGCTTGGAGATGGGATACCTGCAGAGATAGCATTTGGAAAAGTTGCGGAAGTGATGAAAGAAAGCGCCTCTGGAAATTTCTTTGAAGTGGTAAGTTCAAATATTTCTAGGTTGGGGATGTCTGTAAAGCAGGCTATATTTAACAAAAAGACAGGAGCGATAGTATATTTCCCTTCAAGCATGATAGAATCATCCATGAAAGTCCTTATCCAATCTCTAAAAAAAGGCCCAAAAGTTGCTGCACAGGCGCTTACAAATATCGCAAGATACGTAAAAGAGATACACAAGGTAAACGAGAGGCTTCGTGATCTTATGGCGGATATAATATCCTCTATGAAATCCCAAATCTCTTTTCTTGCTCCTGCTATCGCAGGCATTGTGGTAGGGATAACCTCTATGGTGACAAACATACTTGGGAAACTTAGCAGCCAGCTAGGAAAACTTTCCCAGACAGGTGATGCGACAGCTGCTCAGATCAACATAGTAGATTTGTTTGGAGACGGAATTCCCACATATTACTTTCAGATTATAGTTGGTATCTATGTTGTCCAGATCGCATACATCCTTACTATAATATCAAACGGGATAGAAAACGGATCAGACAAGCTTGCAGAAAGATACAGGCTTGGACAAAACCTCATCAAAAGCGTGCTTCTTTATATGATGATATCTCTTGTGGTTATGCTGCTGTTCAACTTGATAGCGGGACAGATAATGCAGGCTACATTGACAGCATAATTCTAAGAAAAAATGGGAACGCGGGGACTTTCAAAGCGAAGCTTTGTGCTCTTCGCATAATTTGAACCCCGGACACCTACGTCTTCAGCGTAGTGCTCTCCCAGTCTGAGCTACGTCCCCAGTAAACTAAATATTTTATTCGACCTTTTCTTCTTCAACAGATTCTTCTTCAGATTTTGCAGTAACTTCCGGCTTTTTCTCCTCTACTTCCTTGCTTGGAGCCTCTTCAACTGCTTTTTCTTCTTCTCCGCCTTCTTCTTTCTCAACAACTTCCAGCTTTCCGAATTTTCCGGTTGTCAGCTGTTTCTCACCTTGAAACTCATTTACATATCCATTTGTAATATGTATCCTGGCTCCAGGTTTAACCTGATCTATCTGTTCGTTCCATAGACTTAGGTTCATCTCTCCAGTTTCATCTTTTACTTTTGCAGTAGCTACTCTTCCGGATTTTCCAAACTTCTGGAACTCCTTTACCTCTCCTACCTCTACCACTTCTAAAACAATATCAACATTACCTTGTCTTACCTGTAAATCTTTTATAGCCATATGGTCTCACCTTTGTTTGAGCAGTAAATTTTTTTAATACTGCTTCTTATTAGAAATTAATGTTTCATTTAAAAGTTTTACTTTTTTAGCTCCTCGAATTCAATATACCATCTTTTTTTTTCTTCATCAAAATTGAATACGACTTCATATTTCTTGTCTTTGTCGATTGCAAAAAGCAGAGGCATAGGAATAGTTGTCTCAAATGAGCTTCCTCTTTTGTATAGTTTTCTTCTTATTTCAACCATTTTATCTTAACCTCTCCAATTCATTATTTATTTTATCTATTTGTTCCTGGACATTATCTGATTCTTTAACTTCTTTTTCTGTTATCTCTTTTTGCTCTTTAAGTTTGCTAAGTTCTTTTTCCCTAAATTTAGTATATTCTTTAATATATTTACTAGCAAAATCTTTTGGCCACCCTTCAAGAACAAGTGCTTTCTTAATCTGTTTTGGAGTCAGACCATTTTCCAGTGAATTTCCTATGAAATTGTTAAGCTGTTTGTGATATCTTTCCTTAGAAATATCATGATATTTTTCATTTACCGGCTTGGCTGCTTTCTCTCCAGCACCGGTCAAACCTTCTTTCAAACTTACAGATTTTTCCCTGATTGGCTTGGTTATGGATTCTTTTGTCTCTTTTATCTTCTCTTTTCTTTCTCTGGCTTTCCTTTTTTCTCTTCTTTCTTTTCTTGCTTTTTCCTTCTTTCTTTTCTTTTCTTCTATTCCTGCTTTTATTGCCCTTGATCTCTTGAAATGATTATATTTTTTCTCCAATGCAGGCGCATTTGCAGTATAAAGCTTGTATGATCCTGCCAGCAAAAGGGCTGCTGCGGCTATTGAAATTACGATAAAAGCGTTTTCTCTTATGATATCTCCCAGCCATGAGTATCCTTTGACAGCCCACTCTCTCAATATAGATGAGCCTGCCTTTATACCTTCCCATGATCTTGCAATCAAAGCTTTGCTCAAAGGCCAATAAGTATTCATCAGGAAATTCATAAAGCTTTTATAAGCTGAACCTATCCAGTTTAATGAGTATCTAAATCCGCTTGCTATTGCAGGAAGGATTGTTGAGAAAAGCAATTCTGAAGCCCTTCCCCAAAACGTTTTAGGTGCAAGGGGCTGCTCTTCTTCAGCTTCTGGCTCAGTGCATATTTGGTTTATACATTCACCCTTACAGTCTGAATCAGAGATGCAGGATGCTCCTGCTTTACAGGGTGAACAAACACTTCCTCCGCAGTCAACATCTGTTTCATCCTGGTTTTTGATATTATCATCGCATAAATCTATATATTCACATTCCCTGTTTGTTTCTGGAATCCTTACTCCAAACAGATAGTCTTTTACTCTCTCTGTATAGCTCTTGTCGCATTTGTTAAGGTCCCAGCAGGTTCTGTACTGTGTTCCGTTTGGAAGACAAAAGTCCCATTCAGTACATTCCCACTCTTCGATACAGGCTCCGCCTCCGCCTCCAGAGGATATAATTGTATCGATTATGCTTAAATCAACTTTTATTGTCCTATTTGCAGGAGCATATGCGCTGTTTCCACTTATGCTTTGTGCAAGACAGTTCCACTCGTAAGTTCCAGAATCTCCAATTGTTATCTCAAACTCAACTTCTGCATAACTTCCTGATATATTTTCTGTTGCCTGAACTTCCCAGTTCCCATCAAGATCAATATAAAGAGATATATTTGCAAGACCTATTCCAGAGGCATTGCACTTAAATGTTGTTTTCTTTTTTTCTGTTGAATAATCATCATCAGGACTTATCAAAGAAACATTTGCCTGCATAACAGGATCACATACATCATCTATCCTATTTCCATTTATATCAATTCCTGAATTTTTCTCTCCAGGGCAAGTATCACATACAGAATCCCAGTATGTTGAGTTTACACCTTCTGTATAGCCATCCCTATCAAAATCTGCATAAGAACAATTCCATCCTGCTCCAGAACTTCCAAGACTATTGCATACATAAAATATATGTTCCTTAGTCTGAAGAGTATATCCCTGTGAGTCTGTTGCATTTATCGCAACACTGTAAATTCCATCATTATTGTATATTGAACTTGGAAGATTTCCAGTTATCTCACATTCAACAGTACTTCCACCTTCACTCAAAGTTGCTTTTATTGTTTCATTATGAACAACTGCTCCTGCTCCATTCCTATACACAGCAGTACATGCACTTGTTGAATAGCTTTTATTCAGATCTGTTTTAAATTCAGCAGTTATTCCTGATTCTAATGCATTATATCCAGAATTGGCATTATGCCACACCATTCCAATATCACTTATCTGCTGTGTTATTTTAGGAGCTACTGCCAAAGTCAAAGAATCTCCTATTGTAGATCCGTAAAGTCCTGTATTATCATAAGGTGTGATATTTACAATATAAGTTCCGCTTCTTTCAACAGTTGTAGAATATCTACATTCATTTGAATATTTTGAATCACTAAATCCAGAAGGTCCTGCTACTTCTATATAGCATCTTCCTGGCTTTCCACTATTTGCTTGTCCCCCTGATGTTCCTGTAAAATTTCCTCCGATAACATAAAGATTATCTCCTCTTGTCAGTTTTCCTCCATCTGGCTCTAATTTAATTACATCCATTGAAGGGTCAACATTATTTACAACTTCTAAATCTATGCTGCCTTTTACAAGTTTTGTACCTATAGAACCTGTTGTTTTTATTGTAACCGGATCTAATAAAGTATTTTTGCTTGGTATTTTGACTTTAAAATCAAAAGATGAAACTGAACCTTGGGTAAATTTAAGCTGTCCCAATCCTCCGCTTGAAGTATCTGTCATATTAAATCCATCTTTATCTATAAATGTTGCATTGGCTACATCAAAAGCACTTAACGGAATATCATTTCCTGCAACCAATTCTCCAAGATATATTGTAGGTGCTCCTTTAGAGCCACTCCAATAAAATCTTACATAAAGATCTCTCCCTATTCTAGTTATATTAGTAGCAACCCCATTTATGGTTGTATCTCCAGTCAAACTAAAAGATGAATTTACAGGAGCATGAGTTATTCCCTGCCCAT
>CAZFSZ010000033.1:0-11037 GCA_964521755.1 uncultured Methanosarcinales archaeon
TTATCACAGTAAACTATAAAAACATTGGTATTTTTTATTTAATCTAATTTTTTATCTCTTTGAAAATCATTTTCAATAAATGTTTCTTCTTGCATTGGCATTATTCTTTACCTCTGTAAACTTCATCGCTGCAGCAGGATGATATGTTTTAATATATGTTAAGATATATTATCCTCATTCATGATTTCCTTGTCTTTTTCAGAACTTTTTTCAGCTGTTTGTATGTTTTTGTATTGATCACATCCTTTTTCTCCAGCCATCCTCTTCTTGCCTGACCTATCCCCAGATCAATCAAATTTAAATCTGAATTATCCTTGCTGTCTGTATTTACAGCAAACTTGCATCCTTCTTTCTTTGCAGCCAAAACATCAGCTCCATCTAAATCAAGTCTTTCTGGCTGGGAATTTATCTCTAAGATTTTATCATTTTTAGCTGCCTCCTTGAATATCTTTGAGAAATCAGCCTCATATGCCTTCCTTTTTCCCACCAATCTTCCAGTTGGATGTGCAAATATGGTCAGATATTTGTTGTTAAGGGCTTTTATTATCCTATCCGTCATCTTCTTTTTTGCCATTTTAAAATTAGAATGAATTCCTCCTACAACAACATCAAGCTTCTTTAAAATCTTATCAGAATAATCCAGGCTGCCGTCTTTTTTAATGTCAACCTCTGCCCCTTTCAGTATTTTTATCTTCTTCAGTTTTTTGTTGACCTTGTCAATCTCTTTCCACTGTTTTTTTATCTTTTTCTCATCCATTCCTCCTGCAATTCTTGCTGACTTTGAATGGTCTGTTATAGCAATATATTTATAGCCTTTTTTCTGCGCTTCCTTTGCCATCTCTTCTATAGTTTTATCTCCATCACTGTATTTAGTATGAACATGCAAATCCCCTCTGATATTATCATTTTCAACAAGCTCTGGAATATCTTTTTCCTTGGCAGCATCTATCTCTCCCCTGTTCTCCCTCATCTCCGGAGGAACATACTGCATGCCTATCTTATTATATAAAGAATCTTCATTCTTTAAATGTATTTTTTTGTTTTTGCCTTTTCCTTTTTTCCTCTTAAATATGCCGTATTCCGAGATCTTGTATCCTTTTTTCTTTGCTATTTTTCTCAATTCAATACTGTGCTCCTTGCTGCCTGTAAAATACTGCATCGCAGCTGCATAGCTTGATTTATCCACGACCCTCAGATCAACATGGATGTTGTCCTCTTTTAACATCACAGCGCTTCTTGTCTCTCCTTTTGAAATTACTTTCTTTATAGTATCCATTTTGGTAAAAACTTCCATCACTTTTTTTGGCTTTTTAGAAATGACTAAAATATCTATATCTCCGATAGTTGCCCTCATCCTTCTAAGGCTTCCAACATAGTCTATCTCCTGCACAGGTGCATTATCCCTGATATGACCAACAAGCTCCTTTGCGATCTCCAGCGCCTTGTCAATTCTCATCCTTTTTTTGCTTTCTTTCTTTATATCAAGCGCATCCAATATATTCTTCTCTGTTTTCTCTCCAAACCCTTCAACTTTTGATATCTTTCCTTTCTTTGCTGCATTTTTCAGATCACTAGAAGAAGAAATCTTTAATTCTTTCACTAATTTCTTTACCTTTTTAGGGCCAAGCCCTTCCAAATCAACAAGCTCGGTGATCTCTTTAGGATATTTTTTTCTTAATTTTTTAAATTTCTTTATCTTGCCTTTCTTTATGTATTCAATGATATGCCCTGCAATTCCCTCGCCCACACCAGAAATTTCCTCCAATCCTTTCTCTCCTTCTTTTTCATATATTTCTTTTACATCTTTGCTTAACCCTTCAATACCATAGGCAGCCTCTCTGTATGCTCTTGGCTTCCACTCTACTTCTTTAAGCTCATACATCAAGGCCATATCTCTAAATATCTTTACTAATTCACGATTTGTGCTCATTTTTATGTTTATGTCTTATTTTTTCAGCTGTTTTATTTCCTTTACAGTTGTTGCATCATCTGGTGCTTTGTCTTCTCTTACTCTCTGAAATCTTGGAAATCTCAACGCCAGCCCCTTTCCTTCCTTTTCAGCAGCAGTATGGGATGGACTCCTTGTTATCTCTGCACCTATTATCTCTATAACAACTTTTGGCTTGTAATATGTGTCTGGCTTCATATTTTTCTTTACACTCAATCTTTTTGGTTTGTTCTCCATCTCACTTTTCTTAAGCTTCTTTCCAATAACCTTAAAATCCTTGTCAGTAAAACCTGTCCCTACTTTAGTAAATGTCTCAAACCTGTCCTTGTCTTTGTTAAACACCGCACATAATAAAGCTCCGAACCCGCCTTTTCTTTTGCCTTTTCCATAGAAACTTCCAACTACGACAGCATCAATTGCCTCTTTCATCCCTTCTGAATATTCCTTTTTCCATTTTATCCACAGCCATCCTCTGTTTCCAGGCTGGTAAACTGAATCATCTGCTGTTGATTTTACTATTATTCCCTCAAGCCCCTTGTCAACTGATTTCTTGAAGAACTTTTTTATAACTTTAAATTTCTTGGAAACCTTTCTTTTTGCCAACCTCACTTTTTTTGATTTCTCATCAACAGCCTTTTCAAGCCGCTTTCTTCTTTCAGGATAAGGCTTTTTCAAAAATGATTTTCCGTTAAGATAAAGAATGTCAAACAAGAAAACAACTACAGGTATTTTCTTCCTGTATGCCTTAACATCATATTTTCTTCTTCTCTGCATAAGTTTTTGAAATGAAAGTATCTTTCCTTTCTTATATGCAATAATCTCTCCGTCAAGAACAACCTTTTTGGATTTTACATATTCTTTTACATACTCCACAAGGTCTGGAAACTGGTGAGTTATATTCTCCAGCCTCCTTGAAAATAATTTTATGTCGTTCCCATCTTTATGTATCTGAACTCTTTCTCCATCATATTTTTCCTCTGCTGCCAGCTTATCTCCTTTTATTTTCTCAAGAATATCTGATACTTTCTTAACTCTCTGAGCAAGCATGGCCTCTACAGGCCTTCCGATAGTTATTGAAAATCTTTTTGCTCCTTTTAGTCCGTGCTTTGACAGGGATTCTCCTAATTCTCCAATATCTGTGCAAACATTAAAGCTTTTTTCAATCTTCTTCTTGTTCTTTACATCGCCTGTAAATGTTTTTGCAAAGGCTTCCAAAACAGTCATCTCTCCCACTCCCAGCCTCATCTTTTCAATGGCGATCCTTACAATATACTTTGCTTCATTTCCTGCTGCATTCTTCAGAAGCTCTGAAAACTCCCCTGCTCTCTTTTCCTGGCTTCCTGTCCCAGATATATCCTTAATCTTATGCAGTTTTTCATATACTTCTTCAAGCTTCAAAGAGCTTCTTTTTCTGCTGCTGATCTTCTCAGCAGTATCTCCAAGATCTCCTTTTTTGTCAAATATTTTTTTAACTTTGTCCTGCTTCTCATCAAAAGCCCTTGCTATAATCTTAATCATCGTCTTGTTTCCAAAACCAAGATTGATATCTTCATATTTTGGGCCTATTCTTCCAAGAATAAAATAAGAGGAGTATTTGATTGCCTTTCCTTTTTTTCCCTTGAAAAAATCAGACAATTTGTTTCTCAAAGAAATATTTGAAGAAATGTCTTCCAGCTCTTCAAGAAGAAAAGCTAATTCACTAAATGATAAACCTCTTTTTTTTGTCATTGTCCTTCTCAAAACAAAACGTATTTAAATATCTTGCGACTTAAACAAATATAATGAAAGCTTTGGCATTATTCTCGGGAGGACTGGATTCAATACTGGCAGTAAAACTTCTACAGGAGCAGGGAATAGATGTGACTGCTCTTTCTTTTGTCTCTCCTTTTTTTGGAAACAAAAAAGAATTAGAGAAAATCGCAGAAAAAAACAACATCAAGCTAAGACTAAGGAATATAAACAGGGATTATATCAAAATACTCAAAAAACCAAAGCATGGCTATGGTAAAAACATGAATCCCTGCATTGACTGCAAGATTTTGATGCTAAAAACAGCAAAAAAATATGCAGAAAAGATAGGTGCAAGATTCATATTCACAGGGGAAGTACTTGGACAAAGACCTATGTCCCAAAGAAAAAATACATTGATGCTTATAGAAAAAAAAGCAGGGTTGGAAGAAAAACTGCTGAGACCTTTGTCTGCGAAACTTCTTCCAGAAACAGAGGCAGAAAAAAAAGGCATTGTTGACAGGGAAAAACTTAAAGCAATAAAAGGGCGTTCCAGAAAAGCTCAATTCTCATTAGCAAAGAGGTTTAATATAAAAAAATATAAAGCTCCTGCAGGCGGATGCTTATTGACTTATAAAGGCTATTCAAACAAGGTAAAAGATCTGCTCAAGCACAAAAAAAGAATAAAAGCAGAAGATATTATGATCCTAAAGATAGGAAGACACTTTAGAAAAGGAAAAAACAAAATCTTGGTTGGAAGAGATGAACAAGACAACAAAAAACTGCTAAAACTAAAGAAAAAATCTGACTATAAATTTGAAGCCAAAGATATAATGGGGCCCATAACCTTGCTTCAGGGCCCAAAAATTAAATCTGCGATTAAATTAGCAGCCCAGCTCACAGCAAGATATTCAGATGCAAAGGAATTTCCAGCAAAAATAAAATATGGAAAAGAAAAGTTTAATAAAGAAATAAAAGTCAATAAGATAAAAAACAAAGAGCTGGAGAAACTAAGGATATGAAAACACTGGTTGCATACTATTCAAGGACAGGAAATACAAAAAAGATAGCAGAACAGATAGCCAAAGAGCTGAAAGCAGATATTGACGAGATTAAAGACAATACAAACAGGGATGGGCTTCTGAATCTTGCAAAATCTATATTTCACGCTATTGCAAGAAAAGAGACAAAGATAAAGACAAAAAAAGATCCTTCTAAATATGATTTAGTTATAATCGGAACCCCTGTTTGGGCTGGAAGAGAAACACCTGCTGTAAGGACATATCTTAGGAAAAACAAGTTCAAGAAAGCAGCTTTTTTCTGCACCTGCGGAAGCAGACAAGGAAAGTCTTTCAGGAACATGCAAAGATTGAGCAAAAAACCCCTTGCAAAGCTAAAGATAAAAGAAAAGCAGATTCCAGAATCAGAACATTTGATAAAGAAATTTTGTGTATATCTTAAATAATACATCACTCGCCTATCTTGTTCAAAAATCCTGAACTTACCAGATCTTGTACATATCTGTTTAATATTCCCACCAAATTGCTTTCTCCAAAATCCAATATCCTGTAAGCAACTATAGACAGATTAAAACCAGGATAACCTATTGTTTCATAAACATCAGGAGTATGAGGCCATAGGTTTATTCCAAATTCTTTATAATGGTCTGTTATATATTCCAAATCTTCGTCACTTGTCAGCTCTATACATTCCAGTTCCTCTCCGGCAAATATCCTTGCACATCCGGAATGACAGCCGTCTAAAATAAAATAAGAAGCTCCCTGCTCTATAAATTCCTGCAGCCTTTCAGAGATGTATTCCCTAACATTTCCTTCATAGTCAAAAGCCCAGATATAGCTGCAAACAACCAGGGGCCTCATTTCAGAGCAGTGCCCTTGATTGATAGTATCTATATATTCATTAAACTTGTTTAAGTCCCTTATCTCATCAGTGATTATCAGATCATCTCCGCCAAGTCTTATCCTTCTCATATAAGGGATTATATTTACATAATTTATAAAGATTTGTCAAATAAAGAAAAATATTTAAACAAATAAACAAACAATAGAAAAAAAGAGGTTGCCATGTCAAACATAGCTTTTTATGAGATAAAAGACTGGGAAAAGGACTATCTTAAAAAATCTTTAAAAAAACACAAGCTGACTTTCTCCAGATTAAAAGCAAAAAAGATCCCCAAAGATACAGAGATACTTTCTGTTTTTATCTATTCAAAGATAGAAAAAAAACTGCTGGAAAAACTGCCTAAGCTTAAACTTATAACCGCAAGGTCAACAGGATTCGACCATATAGATATAAAAGAATGCAAAAAAAGAAAAATTACTGTCTGCAATGTCCCTGCTTATGGAGAAAATACAGTTGCAGAGCATACCTTTGCTTTGATCCTAAATATCTCAAGAAAGATATATGAATCAATAGACCAGACCAGAAAAGGGGATTTTAGGCTAAAAGGGTTAAGAGGTTTTGATCTAAAGGGAAAAACGATTGGGATAATCGGATGCGGAGGCATTGGACAGCACGTTGCCAGGATCGCAAAGGGTTTTGAGACGAATGTTCTTGTCTATGATGTAAACAAAGACAAAAAACTTGCAAAAAAGATAGGGTTCAAATACTCTTCATTAAACAGTCTGCTTAAAAAGTCAGACATAATCTCCCTGCATGTTCCTGAAAACAAGCACACACATCATATGCTCAACAAAAAAACATTAAAGCTCTGCAAAAAAGGAGCTATTATTATAAATACATCAAGAGGAGGAATTATTGATACAGAAACATTGATCATGGCTTTAAACAATAAAACAATTGCCTATGCGGGTTTAGATGTTCTGGAAGGAGAATGCTATATTAAAGAAGAAAAAGCACTGCTTCATCCTGAATTTCTAGAAGAATGCGACTTAAAGAACGTTCTTCAAGATAATATCCTTCTCAGAAAACTAAATGTATATATAACTCCTCATAATGCATTTAATTCAAAAGAAGCTCTGTGTAGGATTCTTGATACTACAGTGGAGAACATCAATGCTTTTCTTAATAAAAAACCAAAAAACAAGGTGAAATGATGCCAGTAAGAAAATGCTCAAACGGAAAATGGAGAATAGGCTCAGGAAAATGCATGTATAATACAAAAAAAGCTGCAATGAAAGCGTACAAAGCTTATCTTGCAAAAAAACATTCTAAAAAAAGGTGAAAAAAATGTTTGATTTAAAAAATAAAGTTGCAATCATTACAGGAAGCAGAAGAGGCAGCGTAAATCCAAGATTTACTGGTCTCTTCTCGAGCAGGAGGGTTGAAAATGTTTGATTTAAAAAATAAAGTTGCAGTCATCACAGGCTCTCGAAGAGGCATAGGAAAAGCAATTGCTGAAAAGCTTGCCCAGGCAGGAGCAAAAGTTGTTATTTCTGACATAAATCAAAAAGATTGTGAAAAAACAGCAAAAAAAACAGCAAAAAAATACAAAGTTAAAACATTTGGATTCAAATGTGATGTTTCTGACGAAGAAGAAATTAAAAAGTTAATAAAGGAGACAGTCAAAAAATTCAACAAACTGGATATATTAGTAAATAATGCAGGAATATTCTTTCAAAAACCAGTTGAAAAATACAAAGAAGAAGACTGGAACAAATTAATAGATATAAATCTTAAAGGGGTCTTTCTCTGTTCCAAAACCGCATTAAAAGAACTAAAAAAAACAAAAGGAAAAATCATCAATCTTGCATCAATTGCTGGATTAATAGGATATCCTCAGGCAAGCTCTTATTGTGCTGCAAAAGGAGGCATAATAGCTATGACTAAAGAAATGGCTGTGGAATTTGCAGAACATAAGATAAATGTAAATGCAATCGCTCCTGGTGCTATTGAAACTCCAATGACTTCTTTTATAAAAGAAAACAAAAAACAATACAAACAAACCCTTGCTGCAATCCCTCTTAACAGGATGGGAAAACCAAAAGAGATAGGAAATGCTGCATTATATCTTGCATCAGATGAAGCAGATTATGTAACTGGACATACTTTAGTTGTAGATGGTGGATGGACAAGCCAATAATAAAAAGTAGAAAAAATTATAGGAGAAAAGATACTTTTCCCCCATTATTAATCTAATACATATCTTGCCTTAAAAAATGACATTAAAAAAATACAAAGAAAAAAGAAAGTTTAGCAAGACTCCTGAACCAAAAGCCAAGAAAAAAAAGCACAAGAAACCGATTTTTGTTGTGCAGAAGCATGACGCCACTAATCTACACTATGATTTCAGGCTGGAGATAGAAAATGTATTAAAATCATGGGCAGTTCCCAAAGGCCCTTCTTTAAATCCAAAAGATAAGAGGCTTGCGATAGAGACAGAAGACCATCCTGTTGACTATGCAAACTTTGAAGGAATCATTCCAGAAGGACAGTATGGGGCAGGAACAGTTATGATATGGGACAAAGGAATATACCAAAACACAACTGAAAAAGACGAAAAATTATTGTCAGCAGAAAAAGGTTACAAGCACGGACATATATCATTCAACCTAAAGGGAAAGAAACTCAAAGGTGGCTGGTCATTAAACAGGTTCAGAGAAAACAAATGGCTTCTTATCAAGCAGGATGATAATAAATCTAACAAAAAAACAAATATCTTAAACAGGAAAAAATCTGTAAAAAGCAAAAAAACATTAAAACAGATTGCAAAAGAGGAAAAATAATTATTTTTACAAAATATAAATTAAAGGTGAAAAATATGTACAAACCAATAAAAATGCCTTTTAACCCAAACAAACTAAAAGGCATATCAAAAAAACAGATAACATATCATTTTGAGAAACACTATAAAGGATATGTTAAAGGAAGAAACAATATAGAAAAAGAACTGGCAAAAGGAAATATCACCAGAGGAAATAAAAAAGGAGAAAGCCACAATGCATCTGGTCAGGCTCTGCACGAAATCTATTTCAGCCACCTTGGAGGAAATGGTGGAAAACCATCAGGAGCATTGATGAAAAAGATCAAAGAAGATTTTAAAAGCTATGAAAAATGGAAAAAAAGATTTCTTGAATGCGCAAAAGCTGCAAGAGGCTGGGTATTGCTCTGTTTCGATTGGAGCGACAACAAACTGCATAATTATGTTGTTGATTTTCATGACGAAGGAGCAGTATGGGGAGCAGCTCCGATAATGGCAATGGATCTATGGGAGCATGCATATTATCTTGATTATGGTCCTGACAAAAGCAAATACATCAAAGCTTTCTTCAGTAACCTAAAATGGAAAGCAGTTGAAGAAAAGTTTGAGAAATACAATAAGAAATAAGTTATAAATAAAAAAATAAAAAAAGAAATTAGTGTGAACATAAAATTTTAATTAGAAATCTTACTCACTTTTCTTGACATTCTCTGCTTTTGGTCCTCTATCTCCTTCACTTGGTTCGAATTCAACAGAATCTCCTTCATCTAATGAAGTTCCTTCTTCTAAAGCTGACTGATGGACAAAATACTCTTTCTCATCTTCTCCAGCTATAAAACCGTATCCTTTCATTGCATTAAAGAATTTAACTGTACCTTTCATTTTTTCACCTCCTTAAAATATATTTTGAATTTCATTCAGTGATACCTGTGTCTTCTTCTTTTGGAAGAATGCGTTCTTCTGTTTTTTACAACAGGTCTAACTTTTTTAATATAGGGTTTTTTAACCTTTTTTATGTTAAGTGATCCAAATTCCTGAAAAATCCTTGAAAAATTATCATGGTCACTTTCGCTTAAAAGGTTTACTGCTTTTCCTTCTTCTCCTGCTCTTGCAGTCCTTCCTATCCTATGGATGTAGTCTTTTGCATCTCCAGGTATATCATAATTGTATATATGTGAAACATCAGGTATATCAAGACCTCTTGCCGCAACATCAGTGCATACAAGCACATTTACCTTCCCTTTGTTAAATGATTTTATTGTCTTTATTCTCTTGTTCTGTGTTAATCCCCCGTGTATGGCGATAGCATCTATCTTGTTGGACTTAAGATTCCTGCTTACAAATTCAGTTGTTCTTCTTGTATTGCAGAACACCATTGAAAGCCCTGATCTGTCCTTTTTCAACAAATGAACAAGCAGGGATAATTTAAGGTTCCTGGAAACATCGTAATATACCTGTTTAAGCTTGCTAGGATCAACCTGTTTCTTTGCTGAGATTATCTCTCTTTTGGCCATAAAATTATCAGCAAGATCTCTTACTCTTCCAGATATCGTAGCAGAAAAAAATAAGGTCTGCCTGTCCTTTGGACATCTGCTTATTATCTTTTTTACATCATCTATAAACCCCATGTCAAACATCCTGTCTGCTTCATCTAATACTAAAACATCTATTTTTGACATATCTATTGTTCCTCTTCCAAGATGATCAAGCAATCTTCCTGGAGTTGCGACCACAACCTCTGACTTTCTTAAATTGTCTATCTGTGGGTTTATTGAAACTCCTCCGTAGATCGAGATTATATTAAGATTTTTCTTTTTTGAAAAGTCTTTAAGTGAATCCTTTACCTGCTCCGCAAGCTCTCTTGTAGGAGTAAGTATCAAAGCCTGAAGTCCTTTTCCCTGCTCTACTTTCTCTATGATTCCGCATCCAAATGCCAAAGTCTTTCCAGAACCTGTTGCAGATTCTCCTATAACATCTTTTCCTGATACAATGTGAGGTATAGACATGCCTTGTATCTGAGTAGGCTCTGTAAATCCCATACCTCTTATTGCTGCTAATGTTCCATGGCTTAAGCCAAGATCTTCAAAATTATTGTTCATTTTCATTACCTCATTATTAAGCACTTAAGTATAGAAAAAGCAAAATGACATTTATCAAGTGCTCTCTCTTATCTATATCTATGCTATTTAATATAAATAATCTAATTCTACCCCTTTATAAAGCTTATGTTTTTGCCAAAAAACATAAGTCTTTCAGCTATGCTAAATTTACTTCGCTTTTTGAAAAATAGAGTCTTTTTTAGCTTTGCTAAAATAACATTTATTCTTCAACACATGTATTTCCATTCCAGCATCTATTGGTTCCACATTCACATCCATCTGTCAATGCCTGTCCGCAGAACTGAACCTCTCCTCTTCTGTATTCACATGAATCAACACAAGTATTGGGAAAAGTCTTCCATTCTCCTCCAACTCTTGCACATTCCTCCTGCGGATCATTCATCACTTCTGAAGAGTCCTGCATCTGACATCCAGCAAGCAAAAACAGCACCAAAACAGCAAAAATTAATCTTTTCATATATTTTCTAAGAGAATTTCAACTATAATAATCTTTGCTTTAAAAATCAATTGTGCTATCCTATATTGAGTTTACACCTAAGTAAACATGTGCAGGTGTTTCA
>CAZFSZ010000034.1:0-10467 GCA_964521755.1 uncultured Methanosarcinales archaeon
TTTCGGTTTTTGAAACTACTTTTTAGAACTCATTTACTTTCGGAGATACTATTCTATAGTAACTTTTATAAACACCCTTTTTATTCCATGCTATTATGCCAATTGGAAAATATGATGCTCTTGAAATAGAGCCGGAGATATTGAAATTCTGGGAAGAGAATAAAGTATATGAAAAAGTAAAGAAAAAGGCATCAAAAGGAAAGGATTATTATTTCTTAGACGGACCGCCGTACACTTCCGGGAAAGTGCATATCGGAACTGCATGGAACAAATCTTTGAAAGACTGTTTTCTAAGGTTCAAGAGGATGAACAATGTAAATGTATGGGACAGGGCAGGATATGACATGCACGGGCTTCCAACGGCACATGCTGTTATGAAAAAACTGAAGATAAAACACAAGGATGACATCCCAAAATACGGGGTGGACAAGTTTGTCAAGGAATGTATCAAGCTCTCAAAAGACAATATGAAGGAGATGAACAAAGATTTTGGAAGGCTTGGCGTGTGGATGGGTCTTGAAAATGCATACCAGTCTATAGACCCCAAGTTTATAGATGGAGAGTGGTGGCTGATAAAAAAGGCTCATGAGAACAAAAGGCTTTATGAAGGGGAAAAGGTCATGCATTGGTGCTCAAGCTGCGGAACAGCGCTTGCAAAACATGAATTAGAATATAAAAATGTCAAAGATGATTCTATATTTTTGAAATTTAAGGTTAAAGACAAGAAAAATGAATATCTAATAATCTGGACAACAACCCCCTGGACAATACCCTATAATCTTGGAGTGATGGTAAATCCTGAAGAAGAGTATGTAAAGGCAAAAGTTGGGGATGAGATATGGGTTGTTGCAGCAAAACTTGCAGGGGTTTTTATACGGGGTGTTGTTGATGCTGAATATAAAATAACTGAAACAGTCAAAGGAGAAGAACTGGAAGGACTGGAATATAAACATCCTCTTTATGATGAATTAAAAGATATCTATGATAGATTGAAGAAAGAATCATCTAAAGTGCATACAATATTATTGTCAAAAGAATATGTTGATGTAGGTTCTGGATCAGGGCTTGTGCACACTGCACCTGGCTGCGGACCTGAAGATTATGAAGTAGGGCATGAATACGGCATCCCTCCGTTTAACAACCTGGATGAGAATGGAGATTTTCCAGAAGAGATGGGAAAATACAAAGGAATGACAGCAAAGAAGGATGACAAGAAATTTATAGAGGAGTTCAAGAAAAAAGGAGCACTTATCGCTTCCACACCTGTTGAGCACGAGTATGCACACTGCTGGAGATGCAAAGGGCCTGTTGTATTCAGAACAACAAAACAGTGGTTCTTTAAGATAGAAGACCTTAAGGAAAATATGAGAGAGCTTAACAAAAAAGTAAAATGGGAGCCTGACTGGGCTGGAAGCAGGCAGTTTGACGACTGGCTTGACAATCTAAGAGACAATTCTATTACAAGGCAGAGATACTGGGGATGTCCTGTTCCAATATGGAGATGCGACAAATGCGGTGATTATATAGTTGTTGGAAGCGTCAAAGAGCTTGAGAAATTAGGAGGAAAAAAACCAAAGGACCTGCATATTCCATGGATAGATGATGTTGAGATCAAATGCAGGAAATGCGATTCTATGATGAAGAGGGTGCCTGATATACTTGATGTATGGGTTGATGCAGGAACAAATTCATGGACCTGCCTTAATTATCCAACTGACAAAGAAAAATTCAAAAGATTGTTCCCAGCTGACTTTATACTGGAAGGAAAAGACCAGATAAGAGGATGGTTTAATCTGCTGTTTGTAAATTCGATGGTGGCTATGAACAAGCCTTCATACAAAGCTGTTTATATGCATGGATTTGTCAATGATGCAAAAGGAAGAAAGATGAGCAAATCTCTTGGAAATTATATCCTTCCTGAAGAAGTAATAGAAAAATACGGAGCAGACACATTCAGATATTATTCAATAGGAGGGGCAAATCCTGGAGAGGACCTTAATTATAATTTTGAAGACATGAGATTAAAGCACGGAAATCTGATGGTGCTTTGGAACCTTCACAAATTTTTAGTTGATGTTGCAAAAGAGGCAGGAAATCCTGAGAAGTTTGATGAAATATTGATGAAAGATGTGCTTTCTATAGAAGAAAGATATATATTTTCAAAATTAAACAGCACAATAAAGAAAGTCACAAAAATGTTTGAGAATTTTGAGTTGAATGAAGTCCCTGCTGCTATCGAGGATCTGTTTTTGGAGTTGTCAAGGACGTATATCCAGCTGGTCAGGGAAAAATCTTCATTAGGTGACAAACAAGAGAAGGATATCGTTGCATTTACACTTTACAATGTGATGATGGGGTGTTTGAAGTTGTTTTCAACTGTCGCTCCTTTTACAGCAGAAAAGATATATCTTAACCTGAAGGAAGAGTTCAATCTTAAGAAAGAAAGCATACATCTTTGCGGCTGGCCAAAAGCTGACGAAAAGATGATAGATGAAGAGCTTGAGAAGAATATCAATATTGTAAAAGATGTTATACAGGGGATACTTTATGCAAGAGAGAAGCTGCAGCAGGGATTAAGGTGGCCTTTAAAAGAGGCTATTTTAGTAAGCAAAGACAAGGAGATAGTAGAAGCTGTAGAAAAGCTGGATGATATCATAAAAACACAGACCAATACAAAAGAGCTTAATGTACAGGAAAGCCTTCCAGGAGTGAAGGAGAAAGTCAAGGCAGATTACAGAAAGATAGGTCCTGAATTTGAGAAGAAATCAAGCAAGGTTATAGCACATATATCAACACACAGCGCAAAGGATATTTTAGGAAAGATAAGAGAAGAAGGAAAATATGAATTTGAGATTGATGGAGAAAAAGCGGTTCTTAAAAAGGACCATCTTATAGTAGAGAGAGAAGTTCCTGAGCCGTATGCAGAAGCAGAGATAAGAGGGGGATTAGTGTATGCTGACTCTTCTATGGATGAAGAGCTGGAAGCAGAAGGCTATGCCCGGGAAGTGATGAGGAGAGTTCAAAGTTTACGTAAGAAAGCAGAACTGGAGAAAAAAGACAACATTGTATTGTATGTAGGGGTTGATGAAGATCTGGTTGAAAATATCGGAAAATGGAAAGAACAGATAAAGATCAAATGCGGTGCAGATAATATAAGGATTACAGAAGAGGAAGCTGCAAGAAAGCATGAGTTTACTGACAAAGTTAAAATAAAAGATTATGAGTTTAGGATAGCTTTTGACAAAGCTTAAAGATTTCTAGCAAAAATTTTATATATCTATTAATTATTATAGGTTTTATGAGCAAAGTTAGCAAAGACACGCCTTTATCAGAAGTAACTTTTCGAAGATATGAAAAACCCAATCTTAAAGACAGGGATCTGGTCAGGAAATTGTGCTTGAGTATAGGGATTCTACAGCCAGGAGATTCAAGAGATGTTATTGTTGATATTCTCTATACTTTATTAAAAAGTAAAAAAGAGATGACAACAGAAGAGATAAAGGAAAAAGTTATTGCTTTAAGAAAGGAAAAAAAACTTCCTGTATTAGGTGTTGCATCCTCCAATATAAGAAGACAACTGAAAAGATTAAGGGGCATCTTTTTGGTAGAGAAGATTGCCAACAACTATAGAGTAATGGAGAATCTTTCTTTGAATGAGATAATGGAAGAGAAGTTAGAGAGGTTTTTGATCCCTTCTGTTTTGGAAAGAGTAATGGATTATATGAAAGCTGTTGATGAAGAGTTTTCTTGATAGATATTGGAGTTTGATAAACTTTTTATATCTTTAATCATTTTTTATTTTTTTAGGATGAAAGATATCATATCTATTAATGATTTTTCTAAAGAAGAATTGATTTATATGCTTGAGACTGCCAAAAAATTTGAAAAAAACAAAAAGAAGTTATTAAAAGGAAAGATCTTGGCTTCATTGTTTTTTGAGCCTTCTACAAGAACAAGACTGAGTTTTGAAAGTGCAATGCACAGGCTGGGAGGAAAAGTGATTGGCTTTGCTGATGCAGGGGTTAGCTCTGTCAGAAAAGGAGAAAGTTTGCATGACACAATTAAGGTTATAGACGGCTTTTGTGATGTTATTGTGATCAGGCATCCTAAGCCAGGGAGTGCTGATGCTGATGCTGATGCTCCTGTTATTAATGGAGGAGACGGGCCTAACCAGCATCCAACACAGACAATATTGGATATGTACACTATCAAGAAAAATATAGGAAGGATATCTGGATTGAATGTAGGTTTTGTTGGGGATCTAAAATACGGAAGAACAGTGCATTCTTTAGCCTGCGCATTAAACAAGTTTGGGTGCAGGATGTATTTTGTTTCTCCAAAAAGCCTGAGGATGCCTAAGAAATATCTGCCTGATAATTATGTTGAAGAGGAAGATTTGTTTAAGGTTTTGCCGGATATAGATATTTTGTATGTTACAAGAATACAGAAAGAGAGATTTTCTGACAAGAAGAAATACGACAAAGTAAAGAATGCTTATATATTGGACAGGAAGATATTAAAGTACGCTAAAAAAGGGATGAAGATAATGCATCCTCTGCCAAGGATTAATGAGATTAAGAAAGAGCTGGATGATTATCATGGAAGCATATATTTCAGCAGGCGCATAATGGGCTTGTTGCGAGAAAAGCTTTATTGTCATTAGTGCTGGGAAAAATATAGATTGTAGTAGGTAAATATTTTTATATAAAAGTTAGTTTGTTATATTTTTAGGATGACAGTTAATACTAAAAAACAAAAGAATTCTTTTATACAGGGTGTTATTTATGGCTGATTTTCCAGAGATGGTTCAGACTATTGACCAAATATTCAGGGGAACTTTTAATTTACAGGATATAGATTCTATTAAAGAAGTTGTTATACATGGACCAAAGGCAAGAGGGGCAGGATATAGGATAAGAAAAAAATTAAATGAAGAAAACTATGAAATTATACCTGTAACTGAACATAACCAGAAACTGCCTGAACATGATAATGATGGAAAAAGAAGGGTGCTTTTTTTGGATTTGAGAAATTTCAGGAGATTTCCTGAAAACTTAAGAGAGACAGCAAAAAAAGAAGAAAATACAAATCTTCTTGTGGTTGATGTTGAAGAAAGGCACAAAACTAAGCCTCTTTTTTCCTATACACTTAAAGCTGATTTTTACCAGGAAGATTTTGAAAAAGATATTGACAGAGAGATAAAAAGAGCGATTGCCGAGCTTTATCTGAATGTGGATTATGCTGTTGATGAAGAGGGGATAAGGTTTGCAAATGGAAAGTTTGTAAAGCCTTATTTCAAAACATCTGTTTTGATAGACTATCCAAGAAGCAGAGATATACTTGAAGGCAATCTTTCTTCTGTGATCAGGAAATTCGGACCAGATGTTGTAGCGAGCAGAGATGTTTCAGGGATTCCACCTGATGATGATGTAAGGATGTATCATTCGATAAAGCCGATTGCTGACAAGCTGGGGCTCGAAGCAGTTGTGATTGAAAGAAATGATGGAGACTATCTTTTAAAGAAAGAAACAAAAAAGAAAGACAAAATCATAATGTCTGAAGCAAATGTAATGGGCAGCAAAATTCTCCTGGTCGAGGATGTTGCAGGCAAAGGAGACACAAAAGTTGACCTTGCGAGAATCATAAACTATGCAGGAGGAAAAGTTGAGAATTGCGTTGTCATGCTCAACAGGAATGAGGGTGCAAAAGATAGACTTTCAAGAGAAGGTGTTAATCTTTATTCTTTGACAGACCTTGATACTTATAATATGCTGAAGAAGGAGAAAATAACAGAAACTAATTTATAGAAACGCTTAAAAAGGCATATTAAATCTAATTGTTATGGCCAGAGATGTAACTAGCGGAGGCATAGTAAAAAATATTTTGTTGATGTCATGGCCGACGATGGCGGCTATGCTTCTTCATGTTAGTTTTAATATTATTGATGCAATCTTTGTGGGAAGGATAGGGCCAGAAGCGATTGCTGCGGTTTCTGTTGTGTTTCCTGTTGTTTTTTTGATGTTTTCATTGGGAGTAGGAATTGGGATTGGTGCTGCTTCTTTGATTGCAAGATATATCGGAGCAAAAAAGATAAAGGAGGCAGACAATGCTGCAGAGCATTCATTTATCATTGCTATTGCTGTTTCTGCTGTATTTACGATACTTGGGCTGCTGTTTGCCAAAGAGATGTTTATGTTAATAGGCGCAAAACCAGAGGTAGTAGATTTAGCAGTGAATTACAGCAGATGGATTTTTGGATTTAATATTTTTATGTTTCTGGGAATGATATCAAACAATATTCTAAGAGGGCTTGGAAATATGAGGCTTCCTATGGTGGGGATGATCACCGGAACTTTGCTCAATATTATATTAGATCCTTTACTTATATTTGGAATTGGTTTTTTTCCTGCTTTAGGTGTTGAGGGAGCAGCTATTGCCACAGTAATCAGCAGATTTTCTTCTGCTGTGCTGATGCTTGGGTTTATATTCAGCTCAAAAACTGCAGTAAGCATTAAACCAAGGGACTTTAGTTTCAAGCCTGTTTTTATCAAAGAGATCTTAAGAGTTGGAATTCCGGCTTCTTTGTATAGAAGCATAATGAGCTTTACAATGCTTGCTTTTACAAAGATAGTCTCATATTTTGGAAGTGTTGCTATTGCTGCTTATGGTGTTGGTTTTAGAATACAAAGCGTGGTTGTATTGCCGGTTATTGCAATCGCAACCGCAGTGATCACTATTGTTGGCCAAAATGTAGGTGCAGAAAATTTTAAAAGAGCAGAGAAAACAGTATGGAGCTCTGTGAAAATATCTGCAGTTTTTGTTTTTGTAATTTCTTTGATATTATTTTCTTTTCCAAAACTGATTTATAGTGTTTTTACCAATGATCCTCAGCTGATTAGATATGGAATAAATTTTCTTAGGATTATGAGTTTTTCTTATATTTTTATGGCTGTTTCGATAATTATAGGCGGGGCATTTCAAGGAGCAGGTCATGCTATGCCTACTTTGATTGTTAACCTGATAAGATCTTTTATTTTGGGGATACCTCTTGCTTTGTTTTTTGCTTTTATGTTAGGATGGGGATTAAACGGAGTTTGGGTTGGAATAGCAATTGCTGCAATCATATCTTCATTTATTTCAATATTTTGGTTTAAGAAGGGAAGCTGGAAGAGGCATTAAGAAGCGTGCAAACTTTTAAATAGTAAGTTCTTATTTTTATTTATATGCTATACGAGCCAAGAGAAGATACTTATCTGATATTAAGAGAGATACGAGCTTATGCAAGAGGTAATGTGTTGGATATGGGAACAGGTACTGGGATATTGGCTGCTGCAGCATCAAAGACTGCTGATTTTGTTATTGGGACAGATATCAATGAAGAAGCGCTGGAATATGCAAGAAAAAAAGCAAAAACTAAAGATATCAAGAATATTAAATATATCAGGTCTGACCTTTTTTCTTATTTCAGAAGAAATCCTATGGAGTTTGATTTAATCATATTTAACCCTCCTTACCTTCCTGAAGACAAAAGAGAGCCTGCTGATAGTGCAATAGCAACAACCGGGGGGAAGAAAGGTTACGAGATAATTGAGAAGTTTTTTTCTGAAGCAAACAGATATTTAACTTCTTTTGGAAAGATATTGGTTGTTTTTTCTACATTGACTGGCAAGGATAAGGTACATTCTATCCTTGAAGAATATGGCTTTAACTATCAGAAGCTTGCTGAGAAAGATATCTTTCAGGAAACTATTTTGGTGTATATTGCTGAGAAAAATGACCTGACAAGATCATTGGAAGCAAATGGAATTGAAAGAATCAGAAGATTAACCAGGGGAAAAAGAGGAGAGATATTTACAGGAAGGATGGGTTCAAAAAAGATTGCAGTCAAGAAACAAAGAGAAGATATTGAAGCAGCAGGAAGGATAAAGAATGAGGCAAGATGGCTAAAGGTATTAAACAGGAAAGGGATTGGACCAAATTTTTTGTTTACAGAGGATGAATATTTTGTATATGAATTTGTAGAAGGGGATTTTTTGCCTGATTTTTTAAAGAAAACAAAAGGAAAGAGAAAAATAAAGAATGTTCTGAAGGATGTATTCAGGCAGTGTTTTAAGCTGGACAAGATGGGTGTTAATAAGGAAGAGATGCATAACCCTTTCAAGCATGTTATTGTCAATAATGAAAAGTCAGTGCTTATTGACTTTGAGAGAACCCATGCAACAGAAAAGCCAAAGAATGTTACACAGTTCTGCCAGTATGTTTCTTCTAAAAAAGTTCTTAAGATATTAGAGGATAAGAATTTTAAATACAACAGAATCCAGATAATCTCTTTTGCAAAAAGATACAAGAAAAACATGAATGAAAAGAATTTTAAGAAAATCTTAAGGCTGTTGAAATAATTTAGAAAAGTTTAAATATTTAGATGATTATAAGTTTATTATCTGATTCTAAAGTGGAAAAATTGAAACAGCTTCAGCTATATATTGGAGAGCTCTGCTCTTACACTCTACGAGGTGTACTAGAAATGGCAAAGAAAAAAGCTGCTGTTAAGAAAAAAAAGAAATAAGCAGGAGGATAAAAAATGGATGAATTTGAATATCCTAGTTTTGAACAAGACGATGACGAAGACGATTCACAGGATTATGATGACGAAGACGATGACTAGAAAACTTTTTATTTCTTTTTTTATTTCTTTTTTCCATATTATTTATAAATGAGGAAACATTTGTTTTTCAATTATGTCAATAAACCCACTGGATTATCTTAGAGAAGCGGTAATGAAGTCTTATGGAGATGAAGATTTTTCTGAACTGTTTCTGGATCCAAAAAAATTAGATGAAAAAAGAAAACCAAGATTAAAAAGCCAGCTTGAAGAGCTTCTGCACAGGGTAAGAGTAGGGTCATTTCATTTTCCTGATGAAAGCTATCCTATAGAAAGAAAGATCATGAGAAACAGAGACCTTTATGATACAGTTTCCGGACGTGTTGAAGGCTCAACAGAAATAAGTACCTGTAATGCTTTTGAACAATATATAGATGCTTTTGTCGAATGGCTTGATAAAGGGGAAGCAAGGCTTGGAGGAAGAAATTTTGATCCTGAAATGCCCTTGACCAATTTTTATCCAACACCGATGAAAAATGAAATTTCAAGAAAAAGTTCTGAACTTGGTAAAGAAAATCCCTAAAGGAAAAATAACCACATATAAAGAGATAGAAAAAGCTTTGCATAGGAGAGGACAAGTTTATAGAGCAGTTGGAAGGGCTTTGCATGATAATAAACTGCCTGTTAGGATTCCCTGCCATCGTGTAGTTTGTTCTGATGGTAATGTTGGAGGGTACTCAAAAGGTATTAGAGAAAAGATAAAACTGCTTAGAAAAGAAGGGATTGAAATAAATAAAAATAAAATAAAGAATTTCAGGAAAAAACTGTTTATTTTTTCTTCTTTTTCTTGACTTTTTTGACCTCTTTTTCAAGGTCAAGCTTTTCAAGAAGTTCTTTGTACCTATTTCTTATTGTGACTTCTGTAACTCCTGCTACATCTGCAACCTCTCTCTGTGTTCTTTTTTCATTGTTTATCAGGGCTGAGACATACAAAGCAGCTGCAGCTATCCCTGTTGGGCCACGTCCTGATGTCAGTTCTTCTTTTTGGGCTGCTTCAAGTATTTCAATGGATTTTGACTGCGCTTCTGCTGAAAGCTTTAATGCTGATGCAAACCTTGCGATATAATCTGCAGGATTTGAAGGCAGAATATTTATTCCAAGTTCCCTTGTTACAAATCTGTAAGTTCTTCCTATCTCTTTTTTTTCTATTCCTGATGCTTCTGAAAGCTCATCAAGTGTTCTAGGAACATCGTGGCGCCTGCAGGCTGCATATAAAGCGCCTGAAACAACAGATTCCATAGATCTTCCTCTTACAAGGCCTCTTTGTACTGCTAAAGTGTAGATTCTTGCTGCTTCTTCTTCAACTGATGCAGGCAGCTTTAGAAAAGAAGACACTCTTTTTAGCTCTGATAATGCAAGCTTAAGGTTTCTTTCAATAGCTGTTGATATTCTTGACTGCCATTTTCTTAACCTAAAGAACTTGTTCCTGCTTTTTGATTTTAATTTGAACAGGTCTCCTGTTCTTCCGACTTCCGTTCCCAGGCCCTGATCATACTGTGTATATGTCATAGGAGCTCCGGCTCTTCTCTTTTTTTGTCCAGAGTCAGGATCAAATTCACGCCATTCCTGGCCAAAATCAACCATTTTGTCTTCAATTACTAAACCGCAGTCTTTGCAGATGACTTCTCCTTTTTCTCTGTTCCAGAATAAGTTGATGCTAGTACATTCAGGACATTTCTTTATCAATTCAGGCATATAAAACCCCCCCGATTTTATTTAATTTAATACCTTTTTTATTAACTAATAATAATTACAAACGTTTATATAGAAATATAGGTCTCTTTTTATAAATGTTTCTGTTTTAG
>CAZFSZ010000035.1:0-10173 GCA_964521755.1 uncultured Methanosarcinales archaeon
CTTTTTGCTTCGCAAAAAGAGACTCTCAGAAACTATTCTGTGAGTAAACTTTTTGTTTCGCAAAAAGAGACACAAAGAACTTTGTTATTTGCGTAAACTTTTTGTTTCGCAAAAAGAGACACAAAGAACTCAATAAATTTAGAACTAAGAAATATTTATATAGATTAATATATAATAAATAAGCATGATCAAGGAATTTAAAGTAAAGACAACCAAAAAGAATGAATTAATAGATATAAGCAGTGAAATAGTATCGGCTGTTAAAGAAAGCAATGTTGATAGTGGTTATTGTGTGGTGTATTGCCCTCATACCACTGCAGGGATAACTATCAATGAAGGAGCTGATCCTGGTGTCAGGGAAGATTTGCTGAGTCATCTTGAAAAATTGGTTCCAGAAAGCAAAGAATACAAGCACAGTGAAGGAAATTCTGATGCCCATATAAAATCTTCAATTATTGGAACTTCTGAAATTAATATAATCAAAGATAACAATATTGTTTTAGGGACATGGCAGAAGATATTTTTTGCTGAGTTTGACGGACCAAGGAAAAGAAAAATTATAGTAAATGTCATTAAGAATGAGATGTGATCTATGCGGAGCAGAAGAAACCCTGTACAAGACCATAATAGAAGATGCAGAACTGAATGTATGCAGAAAATGCAGCAAACACGGCAAAGTACTGGAAAAAGTAAAAAAAGCTGAGCCTGTCAAGAAAAAGGGGAAATTAGAGAAGAAAAAAGAAGAGGAAGAAGAAAAAACTATCCAGATTGTTGTTTCTGATTTTTCTGAAAAAATAAGAAAGGAGAGAGAAGAAAAAGAGCTGGAGCAAAAAGAATTTGCAAAGAATATTTCTGAAAAAGAATCTGTTGTTCATAAACTGGAAACAGGAGAACTAAAGCCTTCAATAGAATTAGCTCAAAAGCTGGAAAGGAAATTAGGGATTAAACTTATTGAAGAATATAAAGAAGAGCATAAATTTAAGGGAAAAACAAAAACAGGAAAGGTGACTATTGGAGACATGATTAAGCTAAAGAAAAAATAAATTAAATATTAAACAATAATTGGATTTATGTCATCAAAGGTTGTCTGGTCAGGAAATTCTTTTAAAAGTTTGTATCCATAAGGATAAGAAGATGAGTGAAACAAGACCGCCCGATGATCTTCTGATTTTTCAAGCCACTGTTTTACTTTGATATAATCATCTGAATTAAAGACTCTTACTGCTATAACATCAGCATAATTTTTTTCTGCTGTTTTTATTATCTTATGCATCTGATTGAAATCTGTAATTTGGGCATAGATAATATTTATATCTATTATGTTTTTTAATTTCTGGAAATATCTTGCAGGGGTGTCATAATACTGCAAACTATAAATCTGATTTTTTGGATTTAAGAACATAACAACCACTTTATCATATTTATTTATAGTAATTGGCTGCCCCCCGAGCCTATAACTGAACGGCTGTTTGATTATTGGCGGAGAACCAAGAATGTTTTTTTCCTGCAGCAAAAGATCTGGAAGGAATCTGTCTGTTAAACATATCACTTTTATCCCTTTGTCTGAAAGATAGCTGGCTGCTTTTATCTTTGCAGGATGGTCGCAGCATCCGATCACAGCTGTAGCTTTGGATTCTACTGCCTGTTTGACTATAGATGATATACCGTGAGTATCTATGATCAATGCTATATTCGGCCTTAGGAATCTTGTGGTTGGATAATCTATCTTGTCTTTAAGTATCTCAAAACGGAAAATGCCTTTTTCATCAGGAGCATACCATCTGTCTTTTATTTTTATGGCTATTGTTCCTGAAGCTATTTTATGAGTTATGTTTTGTTTTTTAAGCTCTTTAATCCTTGCACCTTCATGCCAGCCTATTTCTGGAAATAATTCTGTGGAATTAAGAAAGAATTTTTCTGAAAAAACAGTTAAAAGATTTGATGAATAAGGGGATTGGATCTGGGCAGAAAGCCAGTCTCTTGAGACTCTATCAGCCTGGGAGATGACAATATCTTTTTTATCCAGGAAAATCTTTGATTTTCCAATAATCAGTTTATTCCATTTTCTTTTTTCAACTGGTGAAATAGAAAGATTTGAGATATAGTATATAAACCGGGGTTTTTGGTTGTTTGCTAATTTTTTATCAAGTTCTGCTCTGAAAGAATTATTCAGCTTTTTCCATATCTCTGATGCTTTTTGATAATATTCTTTTGAATCTTTATTGCAGTTTAGCGAGGCTATAGTCTCATATGCCAGGGCATTTATTTTTGGATTTGATGAAGAGTTTTTAAAATAAGGGATTGAAGAGCAGATCAAAGTTTTGTTTTTTGTAAGTCTTCCTTTGACAAGCAATGCGTCTCCTTTGGCAAAATTTGATATGTTATTTTGCATCAGTTTATCCAGCGTATTGAGATATTGGGTTTTGTTTATCTCAGTGAGTTCAAATATCTTATCAAAATCCCTGTTATAGACCTCATGGTCTGTCTGAGAATATTTTATTAAAGAAAAAACAGCGATTAAAGAGACAAACAAAGTTAGCAAGATTACAATGAAATATTTTATAAATTTCTTGAATGTTTTTTTCTTTTTTCTTGCTTTTCTTTTTCTTAATTTTATTATAGAGAATGAAAAAGCAGCCAATAGTGCTCCAGAAGTGTTGCAGATGAGGTCCCAGCTAAGATTATTCCATTCTCCAAAATCTCCTGTTCCATAAAAAAGGATTCCTTCTCCGTGTCCCAGAAAAGAATAACCTGCGAATTCAACTATTTCTATCAAAGAGGCTGCTCCTGCTGCTATAAGTATTGAAAGAAAAGATATTTTCCATTTGTTGGGATTTTTCTTTTTTTCTGAATGATAGAGGAACTGATAGAATATCAAAACTAAAGCAAAGCCCGCAGTAAAATGCATTATCCTGTCGAATGGAATTCCAAAGTAAAAATTGCCGTAGAGTTTAAGATGGTGGAGGGTTAATGTTAAAAGACTGAAGATTGCTATAGGAAGGTTCATGTTTATTTTTTTGTACAAAAAAAAGGCTGCAAGGATAAGTGCAGCAGTAAAAAACTTATCAAATATTATCTCATAATTTTTAGTCAATATAGTATAAATGCCCCAGCTGAAGAAAAAAACAAAAGAAGATATGATGATCCATTTAATGATATTTTTTTCAGTGGATTTTTTCATGCGTCAAAACCTTTTGATTTTAAGTTTCTGTTCTATCGCCCCTTTATTTTTGAACCCATAATAAACGTGTTCATTTATTATTATAATAGGTGTAGTTTGATTTTTGAGATACATTCTTTTAAGAGTGTCAACAGCGGGATTTCTTATGTTTATATCAAAGGCATAGATTTTTGTGGAAGGATACTTTTCCCTTATAAAGCTAAGAACATAACCCTGTTCTTCGCATGTACTGCAGTCTCCTTTATTTGAATAAAAATAAAGTATAAGGTCCTGGTCCAGGCTGCATTCTTTTTTTGCGCGCTTTGAAAAAAGCCAGTGTCTTATCTGAAGCAATGAAAAATATTCCTTTAATCTTAGTACAGTAGGGTCATTTACTCCCATCCTTTCTTCCATATAATCCAGTTTTGAGCCTAATTTATACAATTCTTCTGAAAGAACAGTAGAATTAATACTTTTACAGGGATCTTCTGAAAGCAAAAGATACTGCAGTTCCATGGCCATGGTTTCCATCCTAAGCTCATTTTCTATATCTTCAAGACTGTCTAGTTTTGAGCTTGAAGTATGATTTCCAATCATCAGCCCTATCAGGAATATTAATGTTGTTAGTGCAAACACTGCAAGGTACTTTGTTTTATGTACTTGTTTTTTTGACATGCTTTTTTTGCCCCCATTCCACTCTTTTTCCAAGAGCAGTGTAGATTCCTGCAGCAATCCACCAGAATCCAAAAAGTATCCAATAAAATATTAAATAAGGTACATATAAAAATTTTATCTTAATTTTCTCTTTAGATAGTATTTTAGCTATATAAATCGTTGATACACCAAACAAAAGAAGTATTACAGATATGAAGATTTTTGAACTTAGAGAGATATAAAATATATCTATTTCGAAGTTCAATAAATGGGTCAGGTCAAATCCAACAGATTTTAGATTTAAAAAATTCTGAATCAATGTTCTGAAAATGAATTTATAGGATGCATAAAATAGGGTAATTATAACCAAAAGAACTGAGATAAATGAGCCTGGAAGAATAAATAACCCAAGATTTCCAAATTTTTTAGGATTGAAAAGCTGTTTATATTTGATTACGTTCTCAATAAAGCCAATATACCATCTAAGCCTTTGATTTAACAAAGGTTTGAATTTTGCAGGAGATACTGTGTAAACAGATGCGTCCACTGAATTTTCTATTTCATATCCTTTGCTCTGCATCCTCAGTGCAATCTCTATATCTTCAGTCAGGTTGCATTGATCATATCCGCCATATCTGTTAAAGAAACTTTTTCTGTATATAGTAAAAGGACCAGGGGTTACATGGATGCTTCCGAGGAAAGCAAATACTTTTCTTAAAAATATCCCCATAAGATATTCAATATATTGGATCTTCTGCAGTATTGTTTTTGGCTTGTATACTTTTAAAGAAGGTGTTACTGCTGTGATTTTTTTGTCTTCAAAATAACCGACTATCTTTTTAAGTGCGTCTTTTTTTACAAAAGAATCTGCATCCAAGGCTCCAAACAGCTCTGTGTTTGACTTTTTTAGGGCAAAATTAAGTGCAGCGGCCTTTCCCTGGTTTTTTTTTGTAAATACCCTTAAATTAGAGTTGTTTTTTTCTAATCTTTTTGCTGCCTTATAGGTTTTGTCTGTGCTTCCGTCGTCAACTACGATTATTTTGAGTTTTTCTTTTGGGTAATCCAGTTTCAACAGTGATTTTATTGTCTTGGCTATGGTTTTTTCTTCGTTATATGCAGGAACAGTAATTGTAGTGGAAGGCAGCCTTTTAGGCAAAGGATTTGATATGTTTTTTCTGTTTTCAAAAAGAGTGAGAATAAAAAAAATGGAAGTAAACAAACCAAAATATGCAACTATGTACATCAAAGCTGAGCTAAATTCAATCATTTTTTTTGAGATATTCCCATATTTCTATGCTACTTTTGTTATATACTTTTTTAAATGTTTTGCTGTTTCTGAACAAAAACAAAAGGCCCTGCTGTTCTCTGGTCCATACCTGTTCTTGTTTCATTTTTTCGTCTATATAGATATATTTGATATTGTATTTGTCAAGGATTGATTTTGTTGTCTTTAGGTTTCTGGAATAAAAAGTGGTATTTGAATCGTTCAGTTTTTCTTTTAATGAATTAATATAATATATTCTTGAATCCAAAACAACAGGGCGGCTGCCGACAGTTTCTATCCAAAGACCTTTGCTGTGATGGGAAAATATCACATCAGTGGTTGCAGAATTTTCTTTAAGCCAGTTAAGGCTCTTGAATGTCTTTTGATCAGGAAGTGAGTTTGATTTGCTGTTAATATAAGATAATGTAGAGAAAAGCAGGCCGCAGACTATCAAAATTACAGTTAAAGTCTTGATTAAATCTACCTTCCACTTCTTTTTTATGAGGTAAAATAACCCATATCCTGCAAATACAGGAATTATGAATCCGAGATAGATGTAAATTTCAGGGATAAAGAACGAGGACAAGACCAATAAAAAGAATAATGCATATATTATAATATATTTTTTGAGCTTCCATATATGATATAACCCTATAAAAGACAAAAGTAATGCAAATATGCCATAGCCTGCTGTACTGCCAAGATCTGAGAAAATATTTACCAAAATATTAGGGTTTATCAGTTTAGTGGAATAAGGAAGACCATAATGATAAAGCAAAGGAATTTGGTAGGCAAGAAATATGAGGATAACAGCTGAGCATATCGCAAAAAAATGCTTGATTTTTTCCCTGTTGTTTATGGAATATGAAAATAGCAGCAGGATGGAAAAAATAGAAGGAAGGATACCAAAGAAGGGTGTGGATGCAAAGATTATTAGAGAGAGAATGAAATATTTTTTGTCTTTTATAAAAAATAGGAATCCAATAATCATCAAAGTTACAATTAATGCATATTGGTTTGATACAGAAAAAAGAAAGATGAAAACAGGAGATAGTATCAATGTCAAAAGGATAGTTGTAATCTTTAAAGGAGTTAAATTGAATTCTTTGAGTATAAGGTAAAAGATTATCAAAGAGATTATTCCACACAGCAAAGGTATAATCAAAGATCCCCAAACAGGATTTGTTACAGCCAATATTAGATGGTATGGCTGAGGAATATATGGTCTTTCTATCAAAGGTTCTTTTACAGGGATTCCATTTTCCTGGATGTGCTCTGACATCTTAAGATGATAATAAGGATAATCTTCTGGAAGAATTGGCTTGTTGGTTAAGAACCTTATAGAAGGGATCAATAAAAGCAAGAGCAATGACAGGAATATGCCTGTAAAAAGGATTTTTTTGCCTGTCAGTTTTAATTTTTTCATATTTCTTCAACTCTGCAAAGTGATTTATAGATTTTTGTCTTATTGTCAAAGACGAGTTCAAAGCATTCATCATCCAGATAGTTCAGCCGGCCTACATCAAATTCAGATCTTGCTGAATCTGAAAATAAAATATATTTTATGTCATATTTGTTTAATGTGGATATGGCAGCAGTCTTGTATCTTGAAGTATAGATTATCTTCAGGTCATCAAACCTTTCTGAAGGGTCTGGAGCTAATAGAAAATTTGTGTCTATGATGTTTTTTCTTTGTGCAACTGCATTTAAGATATGGCCTTCTTTTAATGAGGCTGCTATTATAGCATTGTTTTGTGTATTGTTCTTAAGCCAGTTGAATGCCTGAATATCTGTTTCTGAAGGCGCTTGTTTGGCTTTTTGCATAGAAAAATAAAATGAAGGGATGACTGAAGTTATGATAAATACCAAAACAAACAGAGCTATGAACTTATTTTTATGTTTTGTAAGTTTGGTAGTTTTTAGATATCGGAAAAATGATATATATCCCTGGGCAAAAAGTACTGCAAGTATTGTCCCTAAAAACATGAAAGCGATATTTGGCTGAAGAAGCCTGAACCAGACCAGAAAAAATAAGGCTAAAGCAAGGCTGGCAAGAAGATAGATTTTTTTGTTTTTTTCCTTGAAAATATATCTATATATAACATAAACTCCAAATATCAACGGAATCAATCCTATCCTGATTATTGCCTCTAATACATTAGTTTGAGCAAAATAAAGGGAGATTATTGCAGAAGGGATATTCTGCCAGATCACATAAGGGCCGTGTGTTAGGAGGGCTTTTTTATACAATATAAGATGGATCCAGATTGAAAGAAAAATAAGAAACAATACTGATTCTGTCTCCTGTTTTCTTGATTTAAGCTGCTCCAGACTTAAAGATATGATGTAGATAATCAGTCCTAGTATCAGCAGAGAAGAATAAGGATGAAGGAAGATCAAGAAAGCTGAAGTTATTAGAAAATAAACAAGGTATTTTTTTCTGTAGATATTCATGAAAAAATAAAGAGAAAGAAATGTTAAAGGGATCAAAAGAGAGTATATTGAACCTGTGTTGAATGTTTCAGTGATGAAAACAGGGATAAAAGCAGAGATAAAAGCGCAGAAAACAGATGCATTTTGATTTCCAGTTATTTTTTTTGCGAGAAAGTAATTTATAATGACCAATAAAGAAGCTAAAATATTAGGTATTATTTTTAAGACCCAAATTATTGGAAGTATAAAAGAAAACAAGGTTAGGATATAATGATATATAGGGCTAAATAAAGAGGTTCTTCCTTCATAACTTAGATAGTCATGGAAGATAGGAAGACCTGTATCTTTTATAGAATTTACCTGCCTTAATTCATAGTATGCTTCGTGGTTAAGGTTGGGGGTCTGAAAGGCAAAGTATAACCTAAAAGCTAGTGTCAATAGAAATATCAAAACCAGGATTTTGGTCTGTTTCTTCATATATCTGTTTTGTAGGTTTATTATTTAAATATTTAGTAAAATTTATAAAAAGCGTGAATATTGATTTTTTTATGAAGATAAGTGCTGGAAGTTCTATATTAAATGGTTTATTAAAAGGCGGATATGACAGGGATATAATCAACACCATCTACGGGCCTGCAGGATCTGGGAAAACTCTGCTTTGCCTGATGGCTGTCATCGAAGCTGTTAAAGAAGGAAAGAAGGTAATCTATATAGATACTGAAGGAGGGTTTAGTGTTGAGAGATTAAGACAGTTAAGTGAGGATCATGAAAAGGTCCTGGATAAGATGTTTTTTTTGATGCCAACAACATTTGAAGAGCAGAAAAAGGCATTTGAAAGGCTAAAAAATAGGATTAATGATAAGATTGGGCTTATAGTAGTTGATACTGTTTCTATGCTTTACAGACTGGAGCTAGGTAAGAATGATGATGTCTATGAAGTAAACAAGGAATTGGGCCAGCAGCTTGGTTATCTGAATGAAATTGCGAGGAAGAGAAAGATTCCTATACTGATAACCAACCAGGTTTATGCTGATTTTGAGAATAAGGACAATGTAAAGATTGTGGGCGGAGATTTACTTCGTTATGGAAGCAAATGCATGCTGGAGCTGAAGAATTCTAAAGAGAATATAAGAATTGCAAAGTTGAATAAACATAGAAGTGTTAAACCTGGAGAGACTAAGTTTAAGATCATTGAGAAAGGCATTGAAAATGTTTAGATCAAGTTTAAAACTTCTTTAATATCTTTTATTATGTGGTCAGGATTTCTATAGTCTTCTTTTTGTTTTTTAACTGGTTTTTTGTTTTTTATCAAAACAGTATTCAGTCCCACTGCATTAGCGCCTTCAATGTCTGCAACAATATTGTCTCCCACCATTAGCGCATCTTTTGGGAGTATCTTTAGTTTGTTCAAGGCCAATAAAAACATTATAGAATGGGGTTTTTCACTGCCTGCTTCTTCTGAAGTCACTAAGAAATCTACATAATTTGATATTTTAAGTTTTTTGAGTTTTCTAAGCTGGATACGGGCAGTTAAGTCTGAAACAATAACAATTTTTATTTTCTTTTCTTTTAATTTTTTTAGTGTATATATAGCATTTTTCTTGAGCTTCATGTTTTTAAGAAAAGTGTTCCAATAAGTATCATATAATTTTAATATTATATTGGGAACGACAGTGTTCTCTGTTTTTTCTATCAGCCTCTGGAAATATAGGATTCTGTTGTGGGCTGAGGCTGTTCCTGAAAGCTCTTTGTGGATCTCTGCTTTGGATACGTCATATAACTTAAGAAATTTTTTGAAAGATATCTTTATGTGTTTTTTTAATATCTTGTGGGTCTGTTTTAATGCTTTTTCATGAGCAGGATCATAATCATACAATGTGTTGTCCAGATCAAACAATATCGCTTTTTTCATAATATCATATTTTCTGGAGAGATAGTTAATAAACTTTACTCTTCTGTAAAGTCTTCTAAGGATGCATTGAACTCTTTGTCGTCCTTGATTATGTCTCTTTTTTTCATATATTCTTTGGTTAAGATGTAGAAGATTAAACCAAGTGATTTTTTCCCTTTGTTGTTGCAGGGCAGTACCATATCTATATTATTTGTCTGGTTGTTGGTGTCGCATAGTGCGATTATCGGAACACCTATCTTTAATGCATCTTTTATCGCGTTTCTATCTGGCCAAGGGTCTGTAACAAGTATGATCTTTACTTCCATGAAATCTTCAAGGTTTGCATTTGTGGTTATTCCAGGGGGATATCTTCCTGCAAAGATGTTTATGCCTGTCATCTTTTTCAGCTTTCTTAGAGGTTTCCATCCGTTTTCCCTTCTGGACACTATAAGAATATCTTCAGGATCGTATTGGGCAAGAAGATTTGCAACTATCTTCAACCTTTCATCTATCTTCTGGAGATTTAGAACTGAAAGGCCGTCAGGTCTTGTCTTGTAAATAAACTGATCCATGTACTTGGTCTTGAACTTAGTTCCGATGTGGATTCCTGACTTTAGATACTGGTCCTGTGGAACTAAAAATTGTTCTTTGTTGTCTGCCATAATAATCACGTAATTGAACGTAAGAATAAACAATGCGCTGTTTATTACCTCACGCTCTTTGGTAATATCTTTAGAATTTGGAGGTGGTTTATAAAGATTGCGGAAAAGA
>CAZFSZ010000036.1:0-9699 GCA_964521755.1 uncultured Methanosarcinales archaeon
AATATATATTAAATAACATAGATACTATAGGATATAATTCAGCTTAATAAGTACTCAAAAACTAAAGATTTATTAAATAATGCTATATTCATATACTTATATGAAAGATAAAGTCAAAGCAACTGTAGTAAACACCTATCTATGTGGTAATATTGAAAAAGATTATAATAATTTAAAAGCTGCAATTAAAAATAACCTTGATTCCGATATAATTGTTTTTTCAGAAGTTTGTTTATCTAACTTTAAAGACGAAAAACAACATGAAAATATTATTAAAGAGCTTGTTCATATTTCAAAAAATGAAAATATTATTATTATCGTTGGCTTTGATGAAGTAATTGACAATAAAAAATATAATTCTGCATATTTGTTTGAAGATGGAGATTATAAGATTTATAATAAAGTTCACTTGGTATTTGAAGAGGTTGGAGATTATGTGTCTGGTAATTCTTTTCCTGTATTTGACACAAAAATAGGGAGGATCGGTCTGATGATTTGCTATGATGTAATATTTCCTGAATCCGCAAGATGTTTAAGACTTAAAGGAGCAGAGATAATCTGTTTATTAGCTCAATGGACAAAATTAGAGGATGAATATTGGGATTATGTCACTAAGGTTAGGGCGAAAGAAAATTGGGTATATCTTATTGCATCTGATGATATGAATGAAGGGTGTGGGAAAAGTAGGATTCTTGGTCCTGATGGAAAAATTCTCTGTATGACAAATAAATCAAAGCCTTATGATGCAAATACAGTTATTTTAGATGGTGAAAAACTGAATGAATTAAATAATACTAATCCTACTGTTAATTGGACTAAATTAAGGAAACCCGAAAAATATAAAATTATTTCTAAAGATTAAAGTATTTTAGAAGATTTTCTTTATTCATCTGATTATCTTCTTGACCTAAATATAAAAACAAGAAAAAATTATCCTGCATGAAATAAGGAATTATTTTTTGATTTGAATTTTTTAGTTTTGAAAATACTTTTTCCTGTGATACTTTTTCTGTATCTATTTCAACTGTCTCCCATGAAGCATTACCAAATTTTCTTCCTAGATAGTATGGATAAAATGAAGCAGTTAATCGTAGATTTGGATCTAATGCATACCAAGTATCTTGACTTTTTAGTAAGTCAAAACCAACAGGTCCTTCATATTTTTCAGATACTAAATATGATGTAATCCCATCAAAAATATGATTTAATTGAGCGACATCATTATTTGTTAAATCAACTGGAAATGAAGACCCAGAATAAACTAAATTTTCTGTTTCTTGACCTACAATATATTCTATTTTAAGATTTTTATTTTCGATCCATCCAAAAAATGAAGCATTTTTTTCTATTTTTTCATCTTCAATATATGGTGTAGCTATAAGTTGCTTTTCTGTTGGTAATCTTAAAATTTCTTGTTCTGTTTTAATTAGATAATTACCTCTTCCTCCAGAATTATTAGTTTCTTGTACAAGTATAGGGCTTTTTTTTAACATTTTTTTAATTTCAGTTTTATCATTGGCTGAAATATGTGTGTATGGCAAAATGGGTATTTCAAAATTTTTAGCGTTTGAATAAAAATGTTTTTTATCAGAACATTTTAGATGTTCTCCATTTTGTAAGAAAAAAACATCTAAATTTTTATCTTTTAAAAATAAATCATCTATCGATCTTCCATGAAATAATATTTGCTTAGAATCTTTTATTCCTTCATCAATATCTGAATACACACACACTCTAAAATCTTGTTCTAGGGTTTTTATCAAATTTTTATTAGGAATAAAATTAAAATAATTGGAACACCCAAATATAACTGCCCTTTCCAAGCATGCATTTTTTAAATCTCTATTAAAACCATCTGGTAAGGTATTATCTGATTGAATTAATAAAGTTCTAGTATCAGATAATAATTCAATTAATTCTGAAGTTGATCGTATTATGTTTACCATTGTGTATTAGGTGCTTTTTTAGTATTTTTTTGAAATTGTTTATTTAAGTCCAATATATCAAGTCTATTTTTTGGGACTCTGAAAGCTATACTTTCATCAGAATAAAATTTTTTATTAGCTTCGTATACCAAACTATGTATGTCACCATAACTCATATTTCGTGGTTGGAATATTGTCAAGCCAGTTTCTGTTTTCCCTAAAAGTCTATTTTGTTTTTCTAATTGAGAATAAAGTGGTGTTCCTATTGTTGGATCTAATACATGGAAATGAACTGCATCGGCTTTATATTCAATTAGCTTATCAACTGTTTCCATTGAATTTTGTATCGTATCAAAGTCAAAGCCAAAGATTACATTAACATAAAGGGATATTCTTTGATCTTTGCATGTCCTAATTATGTCTTTAACTCTTTCAGGATCATTAAAACTCTTATTGCAATAAGCTAAATTGTCTATATTTAATGATTCCACCCCCATTGAAATGAAATCACAACCACTTTCAGAAGCTGCAATAATTGATTCTGGAGTCATAAATTGCATGTCTGATGAACAACCCCAATCAATATTTAATTCTTGTAATTTTTCAAATAATGCATAGCTTCTTTTATTTCCAACTAATAAATTACTATCTGTAAAATGGAAGTTATTCATATCTGTTTGGTCTTTAATGATTGTAATATCTCTCACTATATCATCCAGAGGTCTTGGCATATAAGATGGATGATATTGAAAACCGTCACAAAATGAACATTTATTTGGACACCCTCTTGATGATTCAACATAAAGAAATGCGTGATTATCATAATCATCTTTGTTAAAATCTGAATAATCTGGAACAGGTAAATTCTTTAATGTTTTTATTTTTTTTGAAAAGTATTGTGATTTTAATTTTCCTTTTTTTGCATCAGATAATACTTGATCCCAAATGTTTTCCGCTGGACCAAAAACTAAACTTACTCCCATCTGTGTTAATTTTTCAAGTTCGCTGGGAAATAAAGGATTACACAATGGACCGCCTACAACTACCCCAACACCATTATTTCTATAAGATTCTGCAATCTCTAATACTCTTTTTGACTTGACTTTCTGACCACTTATAGCAACTAGATCTGTTTCTTTGTCAAAATTTATATCATGGACATATTCATTTATTGATTCAACTTCTGCTTCTCTTTTACTGAGTGAAGACAATAAAGGTATTGCAATTGGAAAATATCCTGAAAATCTGGATTTAGTGATATCTCCTTGAGGATCATAATGTGATGGATTAATTAGTGTTATTTTCATTTTTATCCTTTTATGGAATTATTTCAGTTGTATATGCTAATCCTTTTTGATAATTAATAGTTTCTTTTAATTTATTGAGGTTTTCATTATCAAGACAGTTAATGAATGATGTTAATAACTCGTAAATTTTAAAAATCCCTTTGCAATAAAGTTCATCATCTGTCATAGCACATCTTCCCCCACAATATTTTAATATATCACAATCTTTGCACCTTTTTTTAAGAGTATAAGTCTTAAATTCAAAATTGTCTATTAATCCTAATTTTTCCTTATCTGATAATCTATGAGGGCTTTCAGGACAGGGGTAAACACTTCCATCAATACATACATTAACATGATCTGTACCTGAACCGCAAATTAAATCTGGTTTTTCCATTCCACCATTCAGAATCAAATCGCACATTCCAACAAAGGGAATTATTGTAAAATCTTTATTTCTGAAAATCTCTTCTTTCCAGTAATCAAACAGATTATTTAGATTTTTTACATATACCTCTAGAAAATTTTCACCTAATTCTACTCTCGAATTATTTAATTGCCAATAAACTGCATCGAAATATTTTGGAAAGTTTAGAATATCATTAATTTGATTAGGATTTGATACTGTCATTCTTGCTATTATTCCTGCATCAGAATATTTTCTTAAATATTTCAGATTATCTATAATTTTGTTAAAAACCCCTTGCCCCCTGAAAAAATCGTGATTATCTTTTTCACCATCTATAGATAGATGATGAAAAGAAAATTTTGACAATATTTCTGGTTTTATTTTATTCAGTAATGTTCCATTCGTATTTGAAGCAAATATCACTTTCTTTTTTGCTAGTTTAGGATGTTTTATTATTTCTTCAATAAATCTTGGGTTCAAAAAAGGTTCTCCACCCAAGAAACAAATAACTATTTTATCAAACTTTTCAAGAGAAGAAACTAATTTGTCAGCATCATAATCAGGTTTTTTATCAGTTTTTTTATAGTAACAATATTTACATCTTAAATTACAATTTGCTGTAGTTTCTACAAAAAAGAATTTGTAATTATCATAATCTTTAATATTTAGATAGTTAGTCATTTTTTTACCTTATAATTTTATTTCCAATTGTTCTCTTCCATTTATTGAGTCTTGCATTATTCTTTGATATTTTGTTCCGTTGAATTTTGTATCATATATTCCAATAAATATTTCATCCATAATCTTTAATAAATCTTGGCTTTTAAGTACTTTTCCACCTAAATTAACATCATATAATAATGTCATATTAACATCTTGTTGTGAATCAGATATGGCTGGTTGTAAATAATCAACAGGTATTAATCCCAATCCTATTCTGTGATGCCAAGGATTATCTTCATGTCCTTCACAAACAAAGTGTTCTATTCCTGATTTTCTTAAGTAATCTATACAAGCAAAATGAATATCCCTTCCATTTAATTGATTTCTTGAAGATTTCTTTGTCCAGATATATTCACCGTAACAAAACTTAAAATTTTGATTTACATGATATAATCCTATTGTCTGTATTTCTTGATTATCATTTAGAATATAAAATATCTCTCTTTTAATTCCATTCTCAACATTTGGTTTCAGCCTTTCTGTCATTTCATTCTTTGTTCTTTGTGCATCTGGAGGAAAAGAAATTAGATATGCTTCCCACATTTCATCTATCTTTTGCGAAAGCAAATCATTATTTGCTCTTTTTATTCTCGATTTCATATTATCTATACCCTTGATACGATTTACTTTTTTCAAATAATTTCAAGTTAGCCAGGACAATGTCTTTTGGTTTATTGTGAAAAAACTCTTTGATTGAATCTTGTATAACAACATCATCTAAGCAAAGATAACAGGATGCCAAACCTAACATAGCTATATTAGCAGATTTAGAAGCACCGATGTCTCTAGCCATTTGATCAGCATCTATGATAATATTGTTTGGAAGATTATCTATCTGTGATATCACCTTATCTAATCCCTCTTTTTTGTGTGAACAACACCTTGAATTTACTATAATATATCCATTGGAGGAAATATGTGGAATATATATTTGAGCTTGAAATGGATCCAAACCTATAATCAAATTTGCGTCGCCTTTGGGTATTAAAGGGCTCCAAATGAGGGTATCAGATATTCTTAGATGACTATATACGCTACCACCTCTCTGTGCCATCCCATGAACTTCCATCTGCTTATAATAAAAACCAGCCTTATTTGCAGAATTTACAAGTATTTTAGTAATAGTCAGGACTCCTTGCCCTCCAACACCATATAAGATTATATCATCTTTTACCATTATCTTAAACAACCTCCTTTAGATATCACTACTGAAGTACCTTCATATTCAATCTCCTTTTTCAGCGTTTTTACATTATTATTGTGATCTATAGTTTTAGGTGAAATGACTTTAAGGTGATCTTTAGAGATAGACAATGATCTTACAATATTCTCAAGATTGTCTGAATTACATATGGTTCTCTGTCCACCAGTCATAGCAACTTTTTCATTGTCTAATATCAGAAGTGTCAAGGGAACTTGCTTGTTTATACTTTCGAGAAGTCCTTCTATTCCTGAATGTGTAAAAGTTGAATCTCCAATGACAGCCACTATATTTTTGACCCCTGCATCCGCCGAACCCATGGCCATGCTTATACTTGACCCCATACATATTGTAGAATCTATAATATTGTATGGAGGGTAAAATCCTAAAGTATAACAGCCGATATCACCATGGACAACTTGAATATCTATCATTTCTTTAACCTCTTTTAAAGCAAGGTAAGTATAATGATGGGGACATCCTTTACATAATTTAGGATGGCTTTTTTTATAAGAGGTGATCTGATCCTTATTTTCGTACCCTAAAATAGCTTTCACAATTTCTGGATTTAGTTCACCAATTTTAGATAAGCCTTTGTCAAATTTACTTATTATTTTAACATCTTTTTCAAGGATAATATTTCGCACATGATTTTCAATGAAATTATCTCCCTCTTCCAAAATGATAAGTTCATCAACATTTTCTGAAAGACTAATTATCTTCTGAACAGGAAGAGGGTATGTCATGCTTATTTTAAGATAGGAATATTCTTGATCTTTATTAAATTCCATAAAATAATTATATGCTGTTCCAGATGCAATAACACCTCTCTTAGAACCCTCTACTAAATTCAATTCATTTCCTGAAAATCTTTGTGCAAGCTCTGTCAAACTAGATGCTTTACTAGTTATCAATTTATGATATGCATCTCTAGATATATTTGGTAACAAAACAAATTCTCCATCTTTTTTTGCAATATTAAGATTGTTCTGAACTCTAGTCTCCCCAGTTATGACTTGAGATCGGCTATGAGACAACATAGTTGTCAATCTGATCATTACTGGAAGATTGTATTTTTCCGAGATATCAAAAGCTATTCTGGTTACATCATAACATTCTTGCGGATCATTAGGTTCAAAACAAGGGATTTTTGCAGAATAAAGATAGTTTCTACTGTCTTGTGCACTTTGTGAACTAAATATGTAAGGATCATCTCCAACTGCAAGAACCAAACCACCATTGGTTCCTGTTAATGTTGAACTAAGAAAAGCATCTGATGCAACATTAAGACCAACATGTTTCATGCTTACTAAAGCCCTTTTACCAGCATAAGACATACCTAAGGCTTTTTCATATGCAACTTTTTCATTGACAGACCATTCACAACTAATTTTTGCATTAGATTCAAGATTCTGAATAAATTCTTGAATCTCAGTAGCGGGAGTTCCAGGGTAAGAATAAGCTCCTGAAATACCAGAATCAACTGCCCCTTGTGCTATTGCTTCATTTCCTAATAATGGTTTAAATTTCATTTTATATATTAGCACCTAATATAATACCAGTTTCATTGTCTGACAAGGTTAATCTTTGTAAGGTATTAAAATATTTCGTGCACCTATCAATTAATTTTTTTTCATCATGTCTTGATAAGTCAAAAGTTTTAAAACTAAAATTCTGCGAAATAAATTCAAGAGGGTTATACCCTTTTTCTTGAGCTTCTTTTCCAACCATTTTTACAAATTGTTGATGTTCTGAAATTAAGTTAGAATATTGTAAAAATATATTATTGATTCTACTTTTATCATCTTCTTGTTTTAAAAAAAGATTTCTCGCTTCTTCAATATTTTCTGCTTGATACAATAATCTATTATTTGAAGGTTCTTGATTTAAGCCTAATTGATCATAAACCAATTCCATATCAGGATTAGCAATGAAATATGCGAAAATAGAATTGCCGCCTGTTCTTAGTACTCTTTTTGATTCAATTAATAGATTGTCAATTGATCTATCTTCTAAGGCTCGAGCATCAATTGTTCCTGTGCTTAGGATTACAGTTCTAAATGAATTATCATTATATGGATTATTTAAAAAATCAGCATGTTCAATATTTATTCCTCGTTTTGCAGCTAATTCAATCATTTCTGAACAAGAGTCAATAGCAGTTACTTCGTACCCTTTTTGTAAAAGATACTCTGGAACTAAACCTGCTCCACCACCTACGATTAAAATAGGAGAAACAATACTTTCATATATCTCATCAATTCTATTTGGTGAAAGACCCATATCTTCAAAACAATTCCAAACATCAGTCATATCACTCCAATTTATCGGTTTTTTTTCTGTCATTTTCTCATTACATATTTAGCACAATTATATTGACCAACGTTCTTTTTGATTTGACCCAATCTTTTTATTCCTTCAGTAATTGCGGAAATTCTACAACCACCTTTACAGCCAACGTAATTATCACAAGGCTCGCAAGGATCAGTAAAATTTTCAATTTTATACCATGGATTATCAATTATAATTTTTCCTCCTTGTACTTGTCCAATTTTTAGTTCATCATAAAAACTCATTCCTGGACAAGGAAATATAGATAAATTATCTGCCCTTATACCTATATGGTTATAGCCTGCATTACAAAATCTATCCTCTAAAGCTGGAGCAAACATACTGCAATTTCTATAATTTGCTTCAGGAATAACTGTCGGGGCTGATAAAATATGATCTGTAGGTCCCCAAGTAGAATCAAGTTGAATTTCAAAAGGTGAATACTCTGAAACTTTTCTAATCTCTATTAAAGCAGTTTTTAAATCTTTTTCAGATAGGAAATGTCTTTGTCCTAATTTTTGAGGAGCTGAACCTGCATATAATATGTTGATAAATTCTAAGAAACTAAATCTCATATCTTTTCCGAGTTGAGCCATCTCTGAAATATTAAAAATATTTTCAGAATGAACCACCATGGCTAGCCCAATAGGTTTATCAGGAAGTAGATTTCTTAATTCATCATATTTCTTTATTATATTTTCATGTCTTCTTAATGAACCTGTTAGTATTGAAATTATTTCAGGAGTAGAACCATGAAGACTTAAACAAAAACCTACAGTCATTTTTTCTAATTGACTTAATTGTTCGTCTGTAGGATTAAAACTTTCTGTTACATTCATCCAGCCGAAACCTTTAGGATTTTCATATTGACCAGTTAATTGAAATAAATCTAAGGATTCGGAAGTAATATCCATATCATATAATTTAACATTTTTCCCCGAATCTTGAAGGAGTAGTATTAAATCTTTAATTTTTTCGAAATCAACGTCAGTAAATTCAGGATAACCACAATGATTACAGCCATAATTACATGATGGATTCACAATAGTTACATTTTCAATTTCTGATTTAGTCATTAATTAATGGTAATGGGTTGTTATTTAAAAATATATCTCTCACTTTTTCGAAAAATTTTCAAAAAAATAATAGAAAAACTTATATTTAATACCATATTTTTTAGTCTTTAATGAAAAGTAAAATGTCAGATGAAGAAGTATTAGATTTATTTGAATTAGAAAACTATTGGGGGTTAGCATGTTCTGTAGATTTAAAAAACTGTAATCCTGAGAAGATAAGAGACTCGGAAGTCATTAAAGAATTTGTTGTTAAATTATGTGATTTAATTGAAATGAAAAGATTTGGTGAACCAACTATAGTTAATTTTGGAGAAGATCCTAGAGTAAGTGGTTATTCTATGACTCAACTTATTGAAACAAGTTTAATATCTGGGCATTTTGCAAATCAAACAAACGCCGTCTATTTAGATATATTTAGTTGCAAAAAATATCCTCCTAAAAAAATGGCTGAATTTTGTAAAGATTTCTTTGAAGCAAAAGATTATACTTTAAATATTATATTTAGAAAATAGATTTTTTTAATAAATTTTCGAGCAACGAAGTTGCGAGTGTAGATGTCCGTTAGGACTAAGGAACTCCCCCCTTAAATTAAAGAACTCCCCTTCTACTAATAAATATCGAACGAAGTGAGCCAATATGTGCGTAGCACTGGAACTCCCCAACTTTACCGTCTAAGAAATGGAAATTTTATTGTATTTCGTATCCCTTTTCAACACACTTTTATTGGTTTATGAATATTAAGTTATAA
>CAZFSZ010000037.1:0-2395 GCA_964521755.1 uncultured Methanosarcinales archaeon
AGAACAAGAATGTGTTCTATAGCTTGCAACAGTCACTTTAGCTTAATAAGTACTCTATATCCTTAATCCTTAATTTTGAGATTAAACCCATATTAAAAGGAACTTTATTAACTATATAAATTTTAAGATAGACATAAAAAAGAAAACATACTTCATTGTACCAAATTGTATCTAATAAATGGTAACCAACAATAACAAACTTTTAATAAAAATCTACAATCTTTCTTAATATGACCTTTGAATCAGACAAAAAAACAACCTTGAATAAAATAGATAAATCCAAAAAAGGCTCTATAGACAAGCCCATAAAACCATTGATAAATAAAATCAACAAAAACCCAAACTTTTACACAACTTCATCCTGCTCAGGAAGGATTGTTTTATTATCAAAACCATCTACAAAAAAGCAGGACATCAACTGGCTTTTCAAGTCTCACAAAAAAGTATCTCTCAAACAAATCAGTTCTGCTTTATCTTCTCTTCCAAACTCTCCAGTATGGTTCAGATTCGAGCCTTTAATCCTCCACATCACTGCAAAAAACATAAAAAATGCTCAGTCCTTGATAAACAAGGCACGCTCAATAGGATTCAAACGCTCTGGAATCCAGTCCACAAAAAACAAGACAGCAGTAGAGATAGCCTCAACAGAGATAATATCCACAATAATAGCAGACAAAGGAAAATTATTGGTTTCAGATGACTATCTAAAAAGATTGGTTAAAGAAGCAAACAAAAAATTAAAGATAAATAAAAATAAAACAAAAAAATATAATTAAGCTTTAGGTCTTTTGACTAACCAGATTATCAAAGCAGCTTCTGCTCCCAGTACTGCAGTTACTAATACAATTAACAGCACAACAAAACCTACGCTGTCAGTAAAGCCTTCTGAATCCTCTACAGTCTCAGTTATTCCAAATTCCTGCATAACTTCATCAGGAACAGTAACTTCTATCTGTCCGTCTTCACCAACTTCAACATTGTCAGGCGTTGATGTGTCATCTGCTGCTGTATCTGAGCTTTGAGAAACACAGTCATTTACAGTCAAAGTTACATCTTTCTCATCCGCATGAACCCCATCATTTTTATCTCCACTGTAAAATACCTTTACAGTTATAGGATATGTTCCTGCAGCTAGATCTTCTGGAACTGTAAAATGAAGAACTTTTGAATAGCTGTTGTCATCTCTGTCATATTCTTCAAGTTTAAGATCTTCTTTTTTAAAGTCAATTCCAAGTTCCCTGTTCTCTACATAAACAGAAACTTCATCATCTTCTCTTTCTCCTCTGCTTTCAATCTTGATGTCTATTTCATTTTCTCTTGAACAGCTTACTTCATCATAATAAAGCTCTGCATTGTCTATCACAAAATCATATGTTTTTCTGTCAACATCAAAATCATACTTCTTTTTAATTCCGTGCTTTGCACCATGTTCATCTTCAGCTTCTATGAATATTGTCAATTCATATGATTTGCTTTTGATATTCTCCTGATCCATAGTTATTGTTGCCTTTAATGTTTCCTCTTCTTCTGAATATATTTTAATGCTGCTGTCTTCATCTATGGTGAAATCATCGTCATCATCTATCTCAATTTCAATGTCAACATCATCCATATCAACATCATCATCAGCCTCATCATATATGTTCTTTAATGTTACAGATATCTCAATTGTTTCATCTACTATAACATCTTCGCTGAATTTGTTGTCATCTTCATCATAGCTGTCGCTTCCAACATCAATGTCAATCTTGTCAAGTTTAAGCATATTTTCTCTCTGCATGTAAAGAGGAACAGTTATCTCGCTGTCATCGCTTAAAGTTAAAACAGCATCTGCAACTAGAATTGCTCTATTTTCAAGATAATCATCATCTTCATCATCTTCATTGACAGAATCCAGATCCTTTGGAATCCTTGCTTTTAATTTCAAGGTTCCGTCAGTTCCATTTGTAATTCCTGTTGGAACCTCAACTTCAGTTATATTAAGCTCATCTTCATCAAAATCATAGTCATATGTGTAGCTTATATCTACAACATCTATAGAATTTGTTTCATCGTTCTGAAGAACAAACTGCCCTTCATCATATACCTCTTCATCATCACTTTCTTTTGCATCAGGATTGCTTGCATCCTGGCTGTCGCTTCCAAACACTGGATTTTCATCATCAATGTTTGTCTTTAGTGTCACAGCTGCGCTGGCTGTAGAAACACAGAAAACTAAAATCATTATAGCTAAAATAGCCAATAATATCTTTTTCATTTTATTATTTACCTCCAAAAATCATAATTTTTCAAGCTTGAGTTTCTATCCCTCAATTATTTATTCAAGAGTAGTATCATCTATATAAAAAGGTTACGGTAATTTTGAACTGAAAGGAAAAATTACTGTCTGTTGGCG
>CAZFSZ010000037.1:2495-9498 GCA_964521755.1 uncultured Methanosarcinales archaeon
CAATGCCAACTTTACGGTAATTTTGAACTGAAAGGAAAAATTACTGTCTGTTGGCGCAATGCCAACTTTACGGTAATTTTGAACTGAAAGGAAAAATTACTGTCTGTTGGCTCAATGCCAACTTCATGGTTTTTGAATGTTGAATAGAATTAATTGTCAATTTATTTTTACATCAAAAAAGAGATTGATTATTTCTTCCACTTCTTTATAGCTAATTTCAGCTCTTTATGGTATTCAGAATATTCTTTTAATGGAATAAGATTCATAGAAGCGTCCAGCGCCTGTCTTATAGCTCTTGCTCCTGCAAATGTTCCAGCAGGATGTCCATGGCATCCACCTCCAAACTGCATTATGATATCATTCCCCATAGCTTTCATCAGATCAGGAATCTTTCCAGGCCATAATCCACCAGAGCAAACTGCAAAAACAGGCTTAATATTCTGCCATTTCTGCGCAAGAACATGCTGCTCTTTATCAGGCTGTATGATATTTTTTTCAATCTCTTCTCCTATTGCCTGCACTTCTTCTTTGCCTCCTCTCATCTTTCCGACAATAGCTCCAACATGAATCTGATCAACCCCTATTAATCTTGCAGTCTTTGCAATCGTCAGCATAGATATACCGTGTTTTGGATTTTCTGTAAAAGCTCCGTGCATAGCCCTGTGAGCATGTATAACTCTTCCCAGGTTTGCTTCTCTTAGTGTCTGCAGACCAGACCAGCCTGAAGTGATTATATCTATCATCACATACTCTCCTCCAAGGCTTTTAACATATTTTGCTCTATTTAGCATGGTATCTGTTTCTGCAGTAACATTTGCCATGTACATCTTTTTCTCTCCTGTTTCTCTTTCAGCTTTATCTCTCAATCTCAATGTTTCTTTTACTCTTTTTTCAAAGTTATTAAAGCTCATAGAAGCAAGATTTTCATCATCCTTTACAATATCTAATCCACCTCTCCATGCATCATAAGCAACCTTTGCATGCTGTTTGTATGTAAGTCCAACCTTTGGCTTTACTATTGTCCCAACTAAAGGCCTTCTTTTTACCACTAATAATCTTCTGACCCCCTTCACTCCAAACTTAGGCCCTGAAAACTTGCTCATTATGGATTTTGGAAAAGAGATATCCTCTAATCTCAGCCCTTTGACTGCTTTCATCCCAAATATATTTCCAGCAATTGCAGAGTATATCTGAGGCATATTTCCAGCTTCAAAAAGCTCAGCAGGATAGGCTATTTTCACTTGTTTTGTTTTTTTGTCTATATAATAAACATTTGGCTTTAATTTCTTTGCGATATTCTTGTTCATGGTTGAGATGGTCGTCCACGTTCCGATAGAAGACTCTCCAGCGATCTTTTCACACGCTTCTTCAATAGAAATCTTGTTTGGCTCTACCCTGTATTCTGCAACCAGATCATTTGAGCCTGGTTTATATCTCTTGTTTATGTATTTTAACAAAATTATCACTCTCTTTTTTTTAATAAAATTATAAGAGCTTCTATTTAATGGTTTTGGTAGTTTTTTTAAACATTTAAAAGATGATCAAAGGAAAATCAATTAGTTCTGCAAAAATAATATAAACATAAGCAGGACAGCCAAAAATTTGTGAGAAACCGGCAATATCCCAAAAAGGATTCAATCACTTATTGCCGTAATAGAACATCTTTTCTATAGAAACATCTTCTGACTTGTGGTTTCCTGTTCTTGGATTTGAATTTTCTTTTTTTTCAGCTTTTTGAGGTTCATCTTGGGAAGATCTAGGATTTGTCTGGTCTTTGTTGTTAACTTTCTGTGGATTCTCTGCAGAATCTTTTGGAACTTTCTGAGACTCTTCTGCTGGATCTTTTGGAGCGCTTGTATTTATTTTATCAACCTGCTGCTTCACTTTTTTTATTTCTTTCTCCAAAGCAATCAAAGCATTTTTATAATTGGCAAACTGTTTTTCTGTGTATTTCCTTGTTTGATTTATCTTGTTTTTTAAATCCCTAAGGCTGTTGTCTGAGACAGTGCTTTGTTCTTCTGTTTTTTCTCCTGTTTCTTCTTCTTCCTTTTCTTTTTTATGGAAATCAGGGCTTTTTCCCTGTTCTTCTGTCTCTTTTTCTTTTTCAGGAAATTCTCCAGTGATATTCTTGTTAAGCATCTCCTGTGCTTTCTTGACAGCTTCATCTCTGCTTTCAACAAAATTCTTTTTCAGCAGTTCCTGTGCAAGCTCATTTACCTTTTGTATGTCTTCAACACTGCTCATTCTTTTTCACCTTTTTCTTCTTTGAATTTTTTTCCTATATGAAGTTTTTCCTTTATATCATCAACAATATCTTCAATCTTATCCCCTATATCTTCTTCCTCTTCTTTTTCTGCTTTCTTTTGCAGCTCATCAATTGTCTCTTCTCTTTCTTCAACCATCTTCTCAGCCATCTTCAAAGCTTCTTCCATTGATTCTGCAAGGCCAGTGTTCTTTAATGTTTGGGCAAGCTTGTTTACTTTCCTATCATCATTATCTTTCATTTTGTTGTTGTAAAAATTTCTTCTTCTTTTTGAAATATTCTTTTTTCTTTGTTGTTTAGTTTGATGTTTATAACTTCTCCTATAAAAATAATGTGGTCTCCGGCTTCAATTTCATTTACAACTTTGCATTCAAGAGAACCGCATGCCTGTTTTATTCTTGCACAGTCTATCTTTTCTGCTTCTTCTTTTTCCAGTCCGGTTTCTTTAAATTTATCTATATGTTCCCCGCTGTGCATTCCGCAGAACAATACTTCTTTTTCTAGCTTCAAAGGCATGAAATTAACAACAAAAACTTTTGATTCTTTGATTAACTTTGTAGAAAACCTTTCCTTTCCGGACGAGATAGCATACATAGAAGGCTCATGAGAAACAGGCATATGCCAGCTTAATGTGAATATATTGTCTTTAATCTTCTTTTCAGGAGAAAACTTTGATGCTATCTCAGCTCTTGAAGTTACTAATATTGTCTGCCTTGGATTTGCAGCATCTGAGACTTTCATGCAGTAATAGAACAAATAAAACTATTTAACTTTTTCTAAATTAGCGAAGGTTCAAACTGATAAATTTGAAGATTTTGTAAAACATCAGGTTTATAAAGACAAAATGATATATAATTCATGTAAAAAATGGGGATATTTTCAAAATTAGTTGAGAAGAAAAAAGAGAAATTCATAGAAAAGGCAAAAGAAACAAACAAGAGGGGTCATGGAGAGATAAATGCCAGATTGTTCGTAGACTCCAGGGAAAAGAAAATATTGTTCGTCCCATATAATATAAATCATCCAGAGTTTATCGCTATGCATATAGGGAAGACAAAGGAAGATATCAAGAAGAATATAAGCTTGATTAATCATTTCATCCCTGTGACTGTAGAGATAGAGAAAGAAAAAGCAACAGGAATGTTGGTAGGAATAAGCGGATTGGAAACCTGGCTTGAAGCAAACAAGAAAAAATACAATTATGGAAAAGATAAATATCATGATAAAAAATATGTGAATGAGGCAAGAGATTTTATTTTGGCTGTGCTTCAGGAATATGAGATGCTTGCTTTGAATTTCACCTTAAATGTGATATACAAATGAAAAAATACATTGAATATGAAGGAGAGAGGATTGATGTAGAATTTGCAGATGGTCTGGAAAAAAGCGGGTTTTCTTTAGATTCGTTGTTCAATGACGGAGCTGAAAATGCATCCAAGTCATTTATTGATCTTGCGATTCTTACAGACCACATGATGGGGGATGAAGATTATTATGAAAATATTGTAAACCTTTGTTCAGGGCTGTCAAAGCATTATAAAGGATTCTACGAATCATTAGTTTATAATATTGAAAAACAAGACGATAGGCATGTACCTAAAAGAGCATCCATGCTTTTATACAGTATGTGAAAATGAAATCAATAGACCATTTAAGCAAAAAACTTTTGCAGGAATACGGAGACAGGAAGAAAAAAGGAAGGCTTGATCTAGTTTATGATATTGAATCAGAAAAATTCTATCCAGTTCCCAAAGAAATAGAGCATAAGGATTTTATGCCTGGAATAAAAGGACATAATTTGGGATCTTTGATACCTGTGCAGTACAGGATAAAGCAGGAAGAAAATAAAAAAGTGATTACATATCTTACTGTAGGGGCAAGTTCTTTTGAAAAAGATTTGAAAATAAGGCACCCAGAAGCTTATCTTAAGAAAGCTTATGAAGAATCAATAATCTTGGCAAATAAAAATTCTCATTTTGAATTTTCAGCTGATGCAAGGTTAGAGATACAGCATATGTTTGCTGAGAGAAATTAAGAGCAAAAATAGATATTATCCTTCTTTTCTATTAAAATCTTCTTAACATTGAACAGTTTCTTGATTAAACTTTCAATAAAATCCCTTTTAGAGCTTTTTTTCAAAAAACTCAACACAAACCTGTCTTTTCCAACTCTTTTTATCTCTTTTAATCCTTTTTCAACATCTTCAAAGTTTTGGATTGCTGTAATCGAGATAACAACATCAAAAAAATCATCAGGATAAGGAATTTTTTCAGCAGGAGCTAATTTATATTCAATCTTATCCTTTTTCCTGGCTCTTTCCAATAATTTAGGAGCAGGATCAATCCCGTATCTTTTGCATTGCCAAGGTTCTGTAGTCAATCCTGTCCCACACCCAACATCAAGAAGCTTATCTTCTTTTGAAACCTTCAGATGCTCAGCAATAAGTTTAACTTTCTTTAACTGCTCTTCTTTATGCAGCTCTTCATATCCTTCAGAAATTTTATCATAATATCCCATATATAAGATAGTTTTATAAATCCATTAATATTCTTTACGGTTATGCAGGAAATACTAAAAAAACTTGAAGAACTTACAGGAAAAAAACACATCCAGCTGACAGAAAGAGGAAACAAGTCAATCAAGTTAGTTTTGGATCTTGCAAACCAGCTGGAAAAAACAACTGTTCTAATTCCAGACCAGGGGGGCTGGATGACCTATAAAAAATATCCAAAAAAGTTTAATCTGGAGATAAAAGAAATAAAGACAGACCAGGGATTATTGGACCTAAAGGATCTCCAAAAAAAAGCAGATAAAAATTCAATTTTGTTGACATGCTCAATGCCTGGTTATTTTGCATTGGATAATATTAAAAAAATAAAAGAAATTTGTGATAAAAATAAATGCCTCCTGATTAACGACGCCTCCGGCTCAATAGGAACAGATGCAGCAAAAACAGGTCATTTAGTTTTTGCATCTTTTGGCAAATGGAAGCCGGTTAACTTGAAATACGGGGGATTTATCGCAACAGATGATGATGAATTCTATGAAAAATTCGATGCTTCCTATTTTGAGGAAACAATGTATGATGACCTTAAGAAGAAATTTGAAGAGCTTCCAAAAAGATTGAAAAAATTCAAAAAAACAAGAAAGCAGATATTAGAAGATTTACAATCCTTCAACATAATCCACAAAGACAAGGAAGGAATAAACGTAATTGTAAAGTTTGATGATGATGAAGTAAAGCAGAGGATTATAGATTACTGCAAGGAGAACAAACTGGAATATACTGAATGCCCCAGATATATAAGAGTTAATGAACCAGCTGTATCTATTGAAGTTAAGAGACTGTAAAGAGAATAAGTCTGCATCTTTAGCTATTTTTTATTTTTATGGGAAATCTTCTTTTTTTCTGGCTCATTAAGATAATTATCTGAGGCTGATACTTTTTGTTTGCTTTTCTGTTCAAGTTCTTTTCTTGCTACACCCGCAACTGTTCCGCCTTCTTTTGCAGCGGTTTTGTTTTCCATAAATCCCTGAGCATCTTTATTTTTGGCTATTCTTGTTGTTGATGCTTCACCCAACATTGTAAAAATAAGCTCCATATCATTCATATGATCCCTAAGATTTTCTTTTTTCAGCCCCTTAAATCACTTATATTCACTCGGAGCCATATCAAAAGTCGCTTTTTATATTTCTGCTGTAAGAATCGAGTATTCTCTTTCTTTTTTTACTCCTCTTTTTTCCCATTCATCTGTGAGTTCATCCCTTACAGCAATACCTCTTACTCTTTTCTCAATCCAGTTATTAGAATAACCTTTTGCCTTATATAGCTTCTTCATTCTTTTTTGAGCAAGTTCAGGATTTTCTATCTCTTGTATTCTGTCATAGCCTACTTGTGCAAGCCATTGTTTGAATGGCTCTGCTTTCTTCGAAGGTATGGACTGGATTATCATGAATGCATTTTTAGTATTTGCGCAGTCAGTTGAATAGAATTTGCCATCAGAAGACATTAATTTCAGTTGTCCGATTTTTGCGGACAACTCAAAGCCCTCTTCTGTAAGCTTTTTTTGAGATCAGACCAGTATTTTCTGGCTCTTCTGCTTTCTGTTAAAGCTTCAACAATATCAACTACAGAAAACCACCATTCATCATTAAACCATGTTCTTCTGATCTTCTTGCCTTGAAAAACAACAAGAGCTTTTTCCTTTTCTTTGTTTTCCATTTATATTAAAGATGTTCTTGCCTTTTATATATCTTATGGGGCCAAATGTTCAGTGACCAGTGCTTTCTTAACTCTGTTTTTTTAATGTTGTTGAAGCAACAAAGAAATATTTTGATCCTATCCAAGATGCTGACTTGATTGGAAGCGCAATATTCTTAGATGAATGTGTGCAGAAGGAATTTGGAAACAATCTTTTAGATATTACAACAGAAAAAAAAGGAAATTATTCTTGCGTTACTTTAAGAGGAATAGTGTTGAATGGAGAAGAAATAGAGGGTCCAGGAAAGTCAGCAGAGGCATTATTTGTTGATAAAGATATGGGTGGATTAGATATAGAAAACAATTATTTGTTCATAACAGACAACAGAGATCCAGACTATAATCCTGATAAGGTTCAGGGTCATTTGGAATGGAATCTTAAACCTAAAAATTATGTGGGTTATTATACTTATTAGAATTCCCAACAGTATCTCCGATTAAAAATTAACTCCTCCTAAGTGTTTAGAAAAAAACACATA
>CAZFSZ010000038.1:0-9350 GCA_964521755.1 uncultured Methanosarcinales archaeon
GACTAATGACAAAGTTTATATAATATTTACTGAAATTAAAAGTGTATGAAGCACAGTTTAAAGATTACAGTAATTCTTGTTATTGCTTTTTTATTGTCCCAGCTTATAGGGCTTGCTATAGTTAATCAATACATAGACAAAAAAACAACAGTCGAAGCTGGGGAACCAGTATATGAGGATCTTCCTTTCGGAATAACGCGTCCGGAATTTGAAGGGACAGGAGGGGCAGCTGTGTTTTTTATAATGGCTGCAATATTGCTGGGAACTTTTCTGGTCTTGTTCCTCATTAAATATGGAAATGTCTTTCTATGGAAAGCATGGTTTTTTATTGCTGTGTCTATCACGTTGGTGATTAGTTTAAGCGCTTTTATAAATCAGATTTTGGCAGCCATACTGGCTTTGATATTGGCTGGATATAAGGTAATCAAGCCGAATTTTTATGTACATAATATAACTGAACTTTTCATTTATGGCGGATTGGCTGCAATATTTGTATCTTTATTCAATGATCCAAGATATGGGGTCTATTGGTCATTTGCTTTATTGTTTGTCATTTCAATCTATGACATGATTGCTGTATGGAAATCAAAACACATGATATCTCTTGCTAAATTCCAGTCAAAATCAAAGGTGTTTGCAGGATTGTTGATTCCTTATAAAAAGATCAAAAGCCCAAAGTTTGCAAAAAAGCTTCCTAAAAATAAAAAATTAAAAAAACAAAAGATAAAGACTGCTGTTCTCGGAGGAGGAGACATAGGATTTCCGTTGATTTTTTCAGGAGCAGTAATGGCAAATCTGATAGTAACAGATCCTGTCTGGCTGGGTTTCCTAAAAGCCATGATAATCTCTGTTTTTGCTTCTATTGGGTTGCTTATGCTTTTGATAAAAAGTAAAAAAGACAGATTATATCCTGCCATGCCATTTATCTCAGCAGGATGTCTTGTAGGTTATGGTGTCTTGCTGTTGGTTAATTTATTGATATAGAAATGATTAATAATTTTTCTAAAAATTGAGGTGTTTTTGGTGCTCTTCATGTTCTTGTGATTTTTCTTCTTTCACTTCCTGATTTTCTTCTTTTGATGTATCTTCACCCTCTGTGACATCTGCATCTGAATCAGCAGATCCGATAGGTTCATCACCATCCAGATCTTCAACATGCTCTTCAGATATCTCTTCATAGTCTTGACTCCCTTTCATTTCTGATCCACCATCCTTTTTTGCTTTTTCATCAGCACCTAATTCATCTTTTATTTCTCCAGTATCTTGATCTTTAAAAATGCTTAACCTTTTTTGATCTGATTTTGCTGAATATGATCTTGGACTGATGCTCAGACCATCCTTTGCTATCAGCACCTGTACTTTTGATGCCTTCTGTATTTCCCTTCCTTCATATAAAGGATCTCCTTTTATCATCTTTATACCAAAATGAGATATGATTGCTAATTTTGGGTTTACATTTTTGATAATCTTAACTGCAGAACTGGAATTAAGCTGATTATCTGTTTTCTCTTCTCCAGGCATAGGCACATTTAGTATCAAAATATCTGCCCCTTCATATTCTTTTACTATTTCTCTTGAATATTTTGTATCAGATGTATAAACAAGTGTAAAATCAGGAGCCAATATTTTGAATCCAATAGTATTTGAATCCAGCCCTTCTGCAGGCAGGGCATGTATTTCTACATTTTCTATACCCAGTTTCTGCCCTTCGTCCATCATCACAATCTTTTCAACAAATGATCTTTGGACATTTCTTAGAAAAGGTTTCTCATCTTCGTTGCCTTCCAGAAAACTTTTGTTTGAGACAAGAACCCCTTTTTTGTCTATACCTCCATAAGTCATAGCATCGATAACCGCATTTACATCATTACAGTGAAGCAGACTGTTGCTGCTGACTAAAACTGCAGTGTTTGCTCTCAGGTTGATACCATGTTCTTTTGCTCGCGCCAGTGCTCCAGGTCCTGGATCAAGATGAAGCTGTACATCTCCCAGCCTTATTATTATTCCTCCGGAAGCTCTAATCTGTTTTCCTGCGACAAAGCTGTCTCCTGCAGTTCCCAAAAAAGTTATTTTGTTCATATTTTCCCCCAACAAAATAGCATAAAAGGATATCTAATTATAAATTTTATTGTTTTGGAGTGGTTAAAATATGAAAACATGAAAAAACATAACGTTTTTAAACAGAAAAAATATCATGACATTGGGCAAGCTAGGCTGGTGCATTAGCCCTGTACTGTAACCGTCAATGGGCTTTACGACGGGGCCGAAGTCTTGAAAGAGGTGTGGATTATGGTTATTGGTCCTGTCTCGGACGTCGACGCTTTGTCCTCTTTGACCAATATCTTGATGAACTAGGTCAGGGTGGGAACACAGCAGCCTTAAGTTTTGATTTTGGTGCTTAGAGGGTCGCGAAGCTGAGGAAGAGATAGGAGCTACCGATGATCATAGCCCATATCCATTTCAGGATGTGCTTGCCTGCTTTATTTAAAATTGTGTTCCTGCCCTGAAGAGCTGAGTTAATAAACATAAATATTTCTTAATATTTTTTGGTTTTATGTAAACATAACCTTTATATACTTCTATGGTTCTCTTTAAAATATGAAAGCTGGCAAAAGATTAAATTTGAATATAATCTTGCTAGCTCTGGCACTATTGCTTCTGCTTTTATTGTAAGAATCCATCCTAATTTTACATTCTAGGTTTGGAAGATAAAAAACAAGAAGTAGTAGTCAGGAGGTTAAAAAAAATGGAAAAAAACAAAGTAATAATATTTGATACTACCTTAAGAGATGGTGAACAGTCTGCCCACGCTACTCTATCTCCTGAAGAAAAATTGGAAATAGCTGACTTGCTTGCAAAAGCAAAAATTGATGTTATTGAGGCCGGTTTTCCAGTCTCATCTGAAGGTGATTTTGAAGCAGTCAAAACAATCGCAAAAAAAGTTAAAGGGCCTTATATTGCAGGATTATCAAGAGCTGTAAAAAAAGATATTGAGAGAGCATGGGATGCTGTTAAATATTCAGATAAACCTATGATCCATACTTTCATAGCAAGTTCTCCAATACATATGGAAAAAAAACTTGGAAAATCTCCTGAAAAAGTATTGAAGATGGCTGTTGATTCTGTAGCTTATGCAAAAAATCTGGTCAAAGACAAAGGCCAAGTTGAATTTTCACCTGAAGATGCAACAAGAAGCAGGACCGATTTTCTTTTTGAGATAATCGAAAAAGCCATTGAAGCAGGGGCTGATGTTGTTAATATTCCAGATACTGTTGGTTATGCTGCTATAGAAGAATTTAGTGGACTATTAATATCAATAAAACAGAATGTACCAAACATAGATCAAGTAGTTATGAGTGTACACTGCCATGACGATTTAGGTTTAGCAGTAGCAAACTCGATAGAAGCTGTAAGATTGGGAGTTGAGCAGGTAGAGTGCACTATTAACGGAATAGGGGAAAGGGCAGGTAATGCAGCATTAGAAGAGATTGTTATGGGCCTGAACACAAGAAAAGATTTCTATAGAAAAAGTACAGGGATTAATACAAGATATATTGCTGAGTTAAGTCACACAGTTAAAAAATACACTGGAATTTCAGTGCAGCCAAATAAATCAATAGTAGGGGAAAATGCCTTCAAACATTCTTCAGGTGTGCATGCTGATGGAACCTTGAAGAACAGGCAGACATATGAGATAATGAATCCTAAAGACATAGGGTTAACTGCTGATTTGGTTGATAAAAGGATAATTATTGGACCAAGAACAGGCAGCAAAGCTGTGATTAGGAAAGCAAAAAGACTTGGATACAAGCTTTCAAAAGAAGAAGCAAAAAAAACATATGAAATAGCCATGCAGGTAGCTGATGCAAAAAAAGAAGTTACAGACGAGGATTTAGCCGTAATTATAGATGACGAGGTTAGAAAAGTTCCAGAAAAGTACAGATTAATAGATTTTCATGTAACTGCTGGAAGATCAGTGACATCCACAGCCTGTGTCACTATAAAATATGATGGCCAAAACATAACTGATTCAGCAACAGGAGATGGTCCTGTCTCTTCAGTCTATAATACTATAGAAAGGATAACAGGCATAAAGACAAAGCTGGAAAACTATGATCTAAAAGCTATAGGAAAAGGAAGAAATGCATTAGGGGAAGTTACAGTAATAATAAAAGATAACGGCAATAGGATAATTGGAAGAGGGGTCAGCACAGATACTATAGAAGCAAGCGCAAATGCATATATGAATGCAGTTAACAAACTCGCACCATACAAAAAACAATAAGTTTTAAATATAACTTTCATATAAAAATAGAAATATGGACCAAACTGGCATAAAACAGCTATTGAATATAATTCTAGTAGTTGTTGTGCTAGTCATTATAGTGCTGTAAAGCCAAAACAACTGTTTCTGGGCTTTGCAGGAAAAACTTATTCTTGATAAAGCTCTAGAACAGTTAAAAGGAGGAAATAAAATGAACAATCAACCAAAAGACATCGGAGAAACTGCAAGAACAGAGTTTGAAATCATGTACAATGCAGAAAAAGAAAAATTTAATTTTAAATTACAGGAATACACTGAATTGAATGGGATGAAACAGCACATAGAAAAAAGTTATTCAAAAAAAGCCATCATGGATATTATAAGAAGAAACTATGGAAATTTAGAAAAAGTAAATATCCAGACTGATAAAGGCGGATATACAAAAAAAATTGCATTTCAAGATGCAGTTTTCAATATAAAAGACAACGGAAAGTATGTGCTTGAAGCTGCAATCCAAAGAGAAATTGCAAGAAACTAAAGAAAAAATGAAACAAGACTGTCTCAGGTCTGATAAAAAATCAACACTAGAAAAAGCATTTTATTTTGTTAGTTTTATCTCTATCATAATCATTATTATAACATAAGGCCTGACAAATCTGCTAATTCTGGGCCTTGAAAAATAAAGAATTAGTAGAAGGAGGATTAAGATGACTACGAAACTGGAAAATAAAATAGCACTTTATAAAGAAAATAATATTTACAACACAGGGAATGATTATATGCAGCTTGAGATTATGGATACCACTCTTAGAGACGGAGAGCAGACAGAGGGGGTTGCTTTTTCAAAACAGGAAAAACTGGCAATAGCAAAAAAACTGCTAAACCTTGAAGTCAATAGGATAGAAATTGCTTCTACAGGGACAACCAAAGAAGAGTTCGATGCAGTAAGCTCAATCTGCAGCTGGGCAAAAGAAAATAATTACCTAAAAAACATTGAAGTTCTTGCTTTTGTCAATAAAAAGAGCATTGACTGGATCTATGAATCTGGATGCAAAACAGCAAATCTTCTTTGCAAAGGCTCTTTAAGGCATGCAAAAGAGCAGCTTGGTAAAACAAAAGAGCAGCATCTAGAAGATATAAAAACAATTGTAAATTATGCAAAATCAAAAGATTTGGATGTAAACCTATACCTGGAAGATTGGTCAAATGGGATGAAAGAATCCAAAGATTTTGTTTATTACATGCTCGATGGAGTTCAAAGTTTGGACATGAAAAGGATTATGCTTCCGGATACATTAGGTATTCTTTCTCCAGAAGAAACTTATAATTTTATTAAAGAGGTAAAAGAAAAGTTTCCAGGAAAATATGATTTCCATGCGCACAATGATTATGGGCTGGCAACAGCAAATAGTGTTCATGCTGTGCTTGCAGGAATAGACGGAATTCATACTACAGTGAATAGTTTGGGAGAAAGAACAGGAAATGCCTCTTTGATAGAAATAACTGTAGTTCTTAAAGACCTTTATGATATTGATTTAAAGCTTGAAGAATCAAAATATCAGGAAACTAGCGACCTGGTTGCAGGATTATCAGGAAAAAAACCCTCATATAATATTCCAATCATTGGAAAAAATGTGAGAACCCAAACATGTGGAGTTCATGCAGATGGAGACAAGAAAGCAGAGCTGTACAAGACACCATTAACCTTTCCCGGAAGATTCAGCAAAGAAAAAATAAAATATGCATTAGGCAAGAATGCAGGAAAAGCAAGCATAGAGATGAACCTGAAAGAGCTTGGTATAGAACTTTCTTCAGAACAAGTAAAGATTTTAAGGGATGAGGTCGCAAAGATCGGACAAAAAAAAGAACAGATAACTCAGCCAGATCTTCTTTTTCTTATAGCTGACCTGTTTGAGCAGCCGGAGATGATTCCTTTTAAGATCCTGGACTGCAGGATAAAAGCAGAGATGAATGGAGAAAGATCAGCTTATGTTAAGATAGATTACAAAGGCCAGATCTTAGAACATGAAGCTAAAGGGGACGGCGGATATGACGCTGCTATGAATTCTATAGAAAAAATACTTTCAGAAAAAAATATAGAACTTCCTAAACTTACTGATTACAGCATAACAATACCTCCAGGAGGAAATACATCTGCATTGACTCTTGCTTCAATCGGATGGAAATACAACAAGAAGAAGCTACAGTCTCATGGAGTAGAAACAGACCAAACCTTTGCAGCACTTAAAGCAACAGAAAAGATACTTAATCTTATATTAAGGAACGGAAATGGAAAAAGCAGCCATTGAATTATTTTATTTTTTTGGGTAGATTACTTAATTAAAATAGCTGGTTTGCCGGGCATTGCTTGTTTTGCTTTCTTTTCATCGCCCTTATCAGCTTTGAATACAGCTACCTTATCAGTTCCAAATTCATCTTTAATCGCATCTATGTTGTCCTTAACAGCATCGATCTCTGTCTTTTGGTCCAGGATAACCTCAGGAAATTTGGTTGGGTCCTTTACTAACTTTGGAACTAATTTAGAAATTTCTTTCCCATGTTCTTTTATCATGGTTTTCTTGATCAATTCTCCGACATTCCTTGTCTCTTCCATCTTTTCCTTCAGATTCTTAAAAAAATCATATTTCCATTTGTCTGCTGTAAACAAGATAACCTCATCAGGCTTTTTAACATCCGCCAGCTCTAAAACATTCATTATATCATCAACAACCCCTTCAACAAAATTCTCAATCTCCTCTGCTTTAAGATCTATCTTGCTTTCATCATATTTTGGCCATTCTTCTTTTGTAATAAAAGGCTTATTTCCTATCTTTTCCCAAAGCTCTTCTGTAAAATGAGGGCAGAAAGGATGCAACAGTTTCAAGAATTTCTCCAGAGTATCTTTGCTGACTTCATCCTCTAAAGAATCAAAAAGTCCCCTTATCTTTATTATCGCAAAATTATATCTGAAATTTTCAATATCTTCTGTAATTCCTTTTATCGCCTTGTTAAGTTTGCTTTCAACTTTCTTAGAAGACTTTCCAGCCTTTACATTTTCAAAATATGAAAATAATTTATTCATAAATCTTGCACTGCCCTGTATTCCCTTGTCGCTCCATTCCAAATCCTTCTCAGGAGAAGCGATGCTCATCAAAAAAAACCTTGCTGTGTCTATCCCGTACTTATCGCTTATCTTTTCAGGCAAAACAACATTGCCCCTTGATTTGCTCATCACATGGCCGTCCGGACCGTGAAGCATTCCCTGATTAAACAGTTTTGTAAAAGGCTCATCAAAATTTAAAAAACCCATATCTCTTAATGCCTTGGTAAAAAATCTTGCATATATCAGATGCATGCATGCGTGCTCTGCCCCTCCTATATATTGGTCAACAGGCATCCAATATTTGACCCTGCTCTTGTCAAAAGCTTTTTTGTTGTTTTTGTTGTCGCAGTATCTTAAAAAATACCAGCTTGAATCAAAAAAAGTGTCCATAGTGTCTGTTTCCCTTTCTGCCGGGCCTCCGCATTTAGGGCATTTGACATCTACAAATTCCTTGTTTGTAAGCAAAGGATTTCCTTTTCCAAACTTAACGTCTTCAGGAAGCTTTACAGGAAGATCTTTTGCAGGAACAGGTATAATTCCGCACTTATCACAATAGATTATCGGAATTGGTGTCCCCCAATATCTTTGTCTGCTTACAAGCCAGTCTTTAAGCTTATAGTTTGTGGTCTTCTTTCCCCATCCTTTTTCCTCTGCCATATTCGCGATAGCTTCCATCGCATCTCTGTTGTTCATCCCGTTAAAATCTCCTGAATTGACCATCACTCCGTCATCCATATAAGCTCTTGACATCTTTTCTGCATTTAATTCATAATCAGATGGAGAGATAACCACTCTCATTGGAAGATCATATTTCTTTGCAAAATCAAAATCCCTTTGGTCGTGTGTTGGAACTGCCATCACTGCTCCTGTTCCATAATCATACAATGCATAGTCAGCAACCCACAAAGAACACTTCTCTCCTGTAAAAGGATTGATAAACCATTTTCCTAAAAACACCCCGTTCTTCTCTTTTCCTTCAGCAGTTCTTTCTATAACGCTCTGCTTCTTTACTTTTTTGATAAAATCCTTGACTTCTTTCTCTTTGTCAGTCCCTTTGGTCCATTCCAAAACTTTAGGATGTTCTGCAGCAAGAACAAGATATGTAATCCCATAAACTGTGTCTACCCTTGTTGTAAATGTTTCTATCTCATCTATTTTTTTGTCATTTTCATTTACCACATCAAACTGAAGTGTAACTCCTTTGCTTTTTCCGATCCAGTTTCTTTGCATAATCTTTATCCTTTCAGGCCATTTTAGTTTTTCAATATCTTCAAGCAGCTCATCAGCATATTCCGTTGTCTTGATAAACCACTGTTCAAGCATCTTTTGGTCAACGTCTGTATCTTCATGTCTCCAGCATTTACCGTCATGAACCTGCTCATTAGCCAGTACTGTTTTGCATTTTGGACACCAATTAACTGGAGATTTCTTCCTATAAACTAAATCTTCATCCATAAATTTCAAAAAGAATAATTGATTCCATTTATAATATTCCGGCTTGCATGTGCTAATCATCCTGTCCCAGTCATAGCTCAGCCCCAGATCTTTCTGCTGCTCAATAAATCTTTTAACAGTCACTTCTGTATGCTCTTTTGGATGTTTTCCCTGCTTGATTGCTGCATTCTCTGCAGGCAGTCCAAATGAATCATATCCCATTGGATAAAGAACATTAAACCCGTTCATCCTCTTGAATCTTGCATGAGTATCTCCGATAGAATAATTAAAAGCATGCCCCATATGCAGTCCAGAACCAGAAGGATATGGAAACATTTCTAAACAGTAATATTTAGGCATCTTTGGATCTTCCTTTGCCTTGAATACCTTTTTCTCAGCCCATCTCTTCTGCCATTTTTCCTGTATTTTTTTGAAATCAGCCATATAAGAAAATTTAATCTGGATTATATATAAAATTTATGATAAAATACCTGTTGTGCTATCCTATATTGAGTTTACACCTAAGTAAACATGTGCAGGTGTTTCATA
>CAZFSZ010000039.1:0-9282 GCA_964521755.1 uncultured Methanosarcinales archaeon
GTTTATGTTATATATACTTTAATATTTTTTCAGCAGTTTTTTCAGGTGTTAAATCTGTTGTGTCTATAACCAGATCATAGTTAGATTTTTTTGTAAAATCCACATTATACCATCTTTTGTATCTTTTTTTGTCGCTTTTAATTCTCTGTTTGAGCTCCCCTTTTAATGCTTCGACAGATGAATATTTTTTTTCATCAGCCCTTCTCGGGCCTTTGAATATCCTTTCTGCTCCTGTTTTTAGGTCAACATCAAGAAATATCTTTACTGAATCCGGGATAAAATGAAACCCAAGCCTTGTATCAATCACATAATTATTCTCTTCTTTTCCTATCTTTATCAGCTCTTTGTCAGCTTCTTTGTCTGTCCATTCCTCTGTTTCCCCTATCTTGTTAAGCTGATCAATAGTAAGATTGTGATTTATGGCAATCTTTCCCCTTAGATTACCCATTGAAAAAAATCTGTATTTTAATTTGTCTGCAAGTATCTTTCCAACAGTGGATTTTCCAGAGCCTGGAAAACCTGATATTGTTATCATCATAGTATAGTGTTAATGAGAATTAGTATATAAAATAATCAGTTTTTTTGGTCTATTTTATTGAATTTTCCGCTGTAACTAATCTGGAATGAGTTTTCGGTTATAGGAAATGCATCTAGATTATATCTTTCTCCTTTATACAGATTATCGTAGACTTTTTTCAATAATTTTGCCAGCTGGATATCCTCTATTTCTTTTTTCTCCATTTCAGGTATTATTTCCTGCTCTGCTTTCTTGACAATGGATGGATCATTGGCTTTTTTTAGAGCATAAGTGATATCTTTTTCTTTTTTTGGGAACTTTACTCTTCTGACTTTAAATTTTCTTGCTTCATCTATGGTCTGAATACAAAGCTTTATTCCATATTCTAGTTTGTCATATCCTTCCAATACTTCAATATCCCAGACAACCCAGTCTTTTGATGTATTTAAAGAAGGATGCTTCTGAAGTTTTACACCTCCCACGACTTCAATGAAATCTTTTTCTTCATCTATTATTTCATAATCAGCCATAATATCATAATCATACTTTTTTAGAAGTTCTTTCTTTCTTTTGTAAGAGCGTTTTTTTCTTATACTGGGTATCTTTTTTTCAATGCCTTTGCTTTTTAGGCTTTTTTTAATGTATTTTGTTGTCGGTTCTTTATCTTTAGTATTTATTTCAGAAGCCCAAATAGATTTTATTTTTTTTGTCAGTGTTGACATTTTTAATTTTAACTATATATATTATATATTTTTTAAAGTGTTTTATTTAAATATTATGCTTTTTTTGTATATATTTCATTTTTTAATGAAAATTGAAGGACAAACTTTTTATATAACTTCTTATTCACAAAAAACACTAATTTTAAAAAATCATCATTGGGGGATGATAAAATGACAAAAGATGTACAACCAATATTTATAATGCCTGAAGGCACTCAAAGAAATACTGGAAAGGATGCCCAGAAAAACAACATAATGGCTGCGAGCCTGGTTGCAGAGACAGTAAGGACAACACTTGGTCCAAAAGGAATGGACAAGATGATAGTGGATTCTATAAATGACGTTACTGTAACAAATGACGGCGTTACAATCCTTGAAGAGATGAACATAGAGCATCCTGCAGCAAAGATGGTTGTAGAGGTTGCCAAGACACAGGAAGATGAAGTGGGGGACGGCACTACAACAGCAGTTGTTTTAGCTGGAGAGCTTCTGAAAAATGCAGAAAATCTTTTGGACAAGAATGTACATTCAACTATAATCGCAAAAGGCTACAGGCTTGCTGCAGAAAAATCGCAGGAGATACTTAATTCAATTGCAGAAGATGTTTCTGCAGATGATACAAATGTATTAAATAATATAGCAATCACTGCTATGACAGGGAAAGGGGCAGAAGGAAACAAAGAATTACTTGCAGATTTGGCTGTAAAAGCGGTAAAGTCTGTTGTTAATGAAGACGGATCAATAGATATAGGCGATGTTAAAATAGAGAAAAAGGTAGGTTCTGGTGTGGATGATTCAGAGCTTGTCTCAGGTATTGTTGTAGACAAGGAAAGAATACACCCTGGGATGCCCAAGGTAGTAAAGAAAGCAAAGGTCGCTTTGATTGACTCTGCTTTAGAGATGAAAAATACAGAGATGGATGCAAAGATACAGATAACAAATCCTAACCAGATGCAGGCCTTTGTCGATCAGGAAGAAAAGATGCTTAAAGGAATGGTAAATAAGGTGATGGCCTCAGGCGCAAATGTTGTGATATGCCAGAAAGGGATCGATGATCTGGCGCAGCATTTTTTGGCAAAAGAAGGAATATTTGCTATAAGAAGAGTAAAGAAATCTGACATGGATGCTTTGGCAAGAGCGACAGGAGCAAAGATAGTAAGCAACCTGGATGATCTAAGCGAAGATGATCTTGGATATGCAGGCTGTGCTGAAGAGGTCAAAGTAGGGGATGAGGAGATGACTTATGTAAAGGACTGCAAAAACCCTAAATCAGTAACACTGCTTGTAAGAGGAGGAACAGAGCATGTTGTTGATGAGATAAAAAGAGCAGTTGATGATGCTATAGGAGATGTTGTTGCAGCATTGAGGTGCAAGAAAGTTGTTGCAGGTGCAGGCGCTCCGGAGATAGAATTAAGTAAGGAACTGAGAAAATATGCAAGCAAGCTTAAAGGAAGAGAGCAGCTTGCTGTTGAGGCTTTTGCTGAATCTGTAGAGATAATACCAAGAACACTGGCAGAGAATGCAGGACTTGATCCTATTGATGTTTTGACTGATCTAAAGAACAAGCACGAGAAGAAAACCCAGAAATGGGCAGGAATTAATGTTTTTACAGGAAGAGTTGTTGATTCATGGAGAAGTGGAGTTATTGAACCTCTTAAGATAAAGACTCAGGCAGTAAAGTCAGCATCAGAAGTCGCCAATCTTATATTAAGAATAGATGATGTGATAACTGGCGGAGATGATGGCGGAAAGATGCCCCCTGGAGGAATGCCTCAGGGTATGCCTCCTGGAATGGGTGGAATGCCTCCTGGGATGGGATAAATAAAAAACATTTAAATATTTCTTTTCTTTTTAACCTATAAAATGAAAAACAAAAGATTTCCAACTGTTGCAGTAATCTTGTTGGCTGTTGGTATATTATGGCTTTTAAGCGAATTAGGCGTTTTAGCAATAGATATACCTTGGTGGCCGATAATCCTGATAATAGTAGCAATTGGCTGGATTTTTAATTCAATAACGGGAAAATAAAGAAAAACTAATCTAGAATTTATTTCTTTTTCTTTTTTGTCTTTTTCTTAGATTTTTTTGGCTTTTTCTGGAAAAAGAGCAGATAGATTATAGGAAGGATTCCTGCAGTGTTCAATATCAGGATAAATATGAACCAGACTAATTGATTTTTTCTTCCGCATTTCCACATTGCAATCCCTTTCCATATAAGGCTCCAGAAACTTAACAGAGATATCAAAACTATGGTCCCTGTTGCCAATCCTTCAGCTGCATAAAGATTCCATATCATTTTTTACCTCTTAATCGATTAGGCATAAAAGTCCAAATTTTTATACAATAAAATCAAAGCTTTTATACAATAGTCAGACAAGCTGACCAAGCATAAAAGTCCAAATTCGTTTTCACGAATTCGATACTTTTATATACCTTTTTTCTTTACTTTTTAAATAATTATCTAAAAAGGGTGGTTTTATGCCAAAAGAAGACGAAGAATATGAACTAATGCCTCATCAGACGATTGCAAAGATCAAACATGAGCTTGATATTTTAAAAAAGAAAGCTGGTTCTATGAAAGAGATTTCATCAGACGATTTCAAAAAAAGCATAGATAATCTTACTATAAAGATTGACAGCTTGATGAAGCTGTTTAAGTCGGCTGCTGAAGAGATGAAAGAGGAAGAGAAAAAACCTGGAGTTGAGGATCAGCTGAAGCCTTTAGCTGAAAGAATAGATGAAATAGAGGACGAGAATAAGAAGATAGCAAATGGGATATTGGTTGTAGCTGATATGATCAAGGAACTGAAAAAACCGAAAAAGATGCCAAAGAGAACTGTCCCAAAGCCTGTATTCAGGCAGGCGCCGCCTCCAAGGCCAAAATTTCCTTCAAAACCAGCCCCTTCAAAAAAACCAGAACAAGAACCAAAGAAACCATACTCCCCTTATTCTCCGAAAGGAGCACCAAAACCTGGACCTAAGCCAACAAGCCTTCCACCTCATCCACCAGCTTCTTCAGGAAAGCCTTCGATACCTCCTCCAAGAATGCCTCCTCCACCAAGCCATATGGGAGCACCCGCACATGGGAGACCTCAGGCTCCAAAGCTAAGCTCTCCTAATTTGATGCCTCCTCCAAGACCAGGCGGACCATCACCTATGCCTCCTCTGCCTGAAGAGAAAAAGAAAGAAGGTTTCTTTTCTAAAATATTCGGAAAAAAGAAGTAGATATAATGGCAAATAATGAAGAACTAAAAAGATTTATGAAGCATGTAATCTCTTCTGCAAAAAAGCAGGAGGAGAAAAAAGAAGCAAAAAAATCCCTTAAAAGCCATGTCAAAAAAGTAAAAAAGATGGCAGGGGAAAAAAGACTCAAGAAGAGCGAACTCAAGAAGTCTCTTGATGAGCTGGAAAAAAGGCTTAATACAGTCATCGAAAAAGAAGGAGATCTTTTTGTGGCTGCAGAAAGAGACCAAAGAACTTCTGAAGAGATTAAAAACAGAATAAATCATCTTGAAGGCAGCCTTTTCAAATTAGGTGAAAGGGATGCAAATATAATTGATATGCTTAGAAACCAAGTAAAGGGTCTTGAGCACGAGCTTAGGATAACTGAGGCAAAAAGAGCAGAAGAGGTCCATATAAGCAGGGCTAAAATTGACGAGATAAGATCAACAATATCTGAATTAAAAGACAGGATACATCATGTCATGGAAAACAGGAGAGAAAGAGAGGAAAAAATCTCTGAATTTGAAAAGAAGGTGAAGGAAGAGGCAAAAGAAAACCATGAAGATATAAAACATATTGAAGAAGAGCTTGCAGATATTGAAAGGAAAAAAAGAGAAAAAGAGAAAAAAGCACCAAAAGCCGGATTTATAGACAGATTAAAGGCAAAGTTTTACAGAAAAAGAAAACTTAAAGAAATAGTAAATCCGGAAGAGAAAAAATTATTTGAAAAAGAGATTCCCAAGGAAATTCCAAAGCTTGAAAAACCAGTTATGGTGAAAAAGAGACCCGTGGTTAAACATGATATAATGTTTGGAAAGACAAAAGCAACCCCCTGTGTGCCAAAAGAAGACAAGGAAAAACCTGAGTTTCCTCCTATGCCTAAACCTCCTATGATTAAGCCAAAGAAAAAGGGATTCTTTGAGAAGTTAAAGAGTTTTTTTAAGGGAAAGAAAAGAAGATGAAAAATATAATAGCGACGGCAGTTTTTGTAAAAGACGGAAAAGTTCTCTTGGAGAAGAGAAAAAAAGATGAAGATAATTATGCAGGATTGTGGGCTTTTCCAGGAGGACATAAAGACAAAAAAGAGAAGATTGAAGAGACTTTGTTGAGAGAGATGAAAGAGGAGTTAAATATAGAAATTAGCAGCTATAAATTTATAGGAGCTTTTGAAAATGTTGACCCTACTTCTAAAGAACCCTACCAGCACAATGCTTTTTTGTGCGACAGATGGAAAGGGAAGATAACAGAAACAGAGGAGGAAGAAGGAATAAGATGGATAGATATAGAAAAGGTAAAAGAGATGGAAGAAGTATCAAAACCTACTTTACAGGTTTTAGAGAAACTGAAAGAAATGGTTTGAGTATTTGATATTGATAAACAGACTATATATAATAAGGGTGAAATAAATGGTAAACAATGAACAAAGAGTTGGAGTTTTTGTTGATGTACAGAACCTGTATTATTCAGCAAAAAATTTGTATAATTCAAAAGTAAATTTTGCAAATGTTTTAAATGAAGTTGTAGAAGGAAGAAAACTTATAAGAGCGATAGCCTATGTGATAAAGACAGAGGCGATGAAGGAAAAGACATTTTTTGAGGCTTTGGAGAAGATAGGATTTGATATACAGGCAAAGGATTTGCAGATATTTCATGGAGGACACAAGAAAGGAGATTGGGATGTCGGTATTGCCATGGATATAATAGAGCTTGCGCCAAAATTAGATGTGATCATCTTAGTCAGCGGAGACGGAGATTTTGTGCCTTTGATGCTGCACGCAAGAAGTGCAGGATGCAAGATAGAAGCGTGCTCTTTTGGAAGAAGCGCTTCTTCCAAATTAAAGGAAACTGTTTCTGTTTTTCATGACCTTGACAAGAACAAGAACAAATATCTTATAAAATCAAACAGAAGAAGAAACAGTTCAAAAAGAAAGAAATCCAAGAGAAAAAAATCCAGCAAGTAACATGGAAAGATTAGGGGCTTTTATTATTATTCTTTTTGTTTTGTGTATTCCTGTAGTCTTATTTTTAGGGGTATTCAGGCTGACTGCATTTAACATGTATTTTTATGAATCCCAGTTTAATGAATACGGGCCTCAAGCAGGGAATGCTGTTGAAACGACAGCATCTACACTGTATTTTTTAAAGGAAAAGAGTGCAGGAATAAGATACATCTCTGAATATACAACTGAAGAGCAGGAGCATCTGATTGAAGTAAAGGATATGGTGCAGAATATTTTTTTTGTCCTGTATTCTGCTCTTGGTTTGCTTATCTTGACAGGCATATTTCTTTATTTTGCTGACAAAAAGAATTTTTTAGTAAATAAGGGCTTGGCTTTGTTTTATGGAGGGGGATTTTCTGCGATTATAGTATCTGTTTTTTTGATATTGATATTTTTTTGGTTTGACAAAGTTTTTACTCTTTTCCATCAGCTCTTTTTCAAGACAACATGGCAGTTTCCTGCCAGCTCTCTGTTGATAAGGCTGTTTCCAAAGATATTTTTTGTAGACATGGTAATGAAGATATTTATAGGAATATATGCTGCAAGCTTGTTTTTAAATATTTCTGGTTTTTATCTGGTAAAAAAGGAAAAGTTAGCAGGGAAATAAAAAATTATTTAAATCAAATCAAGATTATCTTATAAAATTAAAAGGTGGTAAAATGCTATTTGTAAATTTTAAAACATATGAAAAAGCAACAGGAAAGAAAGCTGTAGAGTTAGCAAAGGTTTGTGAGAAAGTTTCAGAGGATACTGGGAAAGAAATTGTTTTGGTTGTACAGGCAACTGATATCTATAGAGTAAGCCAAGCAGTTAATTTAAATGTGTTTTCTCAGCATGTAGATGAAGTTGACTACGGCAGTAATACAGGGCATATAATGATAGATGCAGTTAAGCAGGCAGGAGCTGTAGGGACAATATTAAATCATTCTGAAAACAGAATTCCTATGCACAAGATAAAAGAGATTGTTGAGAAATGCAAACACAAGCAGTTTCCAGTATTGGTCTGCGCCCAGGATCCTGATGAAGTTGAGAAGATGACAAGGATGGAGCCGAACTGGGTAGCTTATGAGCCTCCGGAACTGATAGGAGGGGATGTTTCTGTATCAAGTGCTAAACCAGAAGTTATAACAGAAAGCGTAGAAAGAGCTGAATTAAGAGAAAGACCTTTGATAGTGGGGGCAGGAGTGAAGAACAATGTGGATGTGAAAGTCTCTATGGATTTAGGTGCAAAGGGGATACTTGTTGCAAGCGGAGTAACAAAAGCAGAAAATCCTGAAGCAGCACTAAAAGAATTGGTTAAGAATTTATAGATATTATTTTTTTATCTTTTTTTAGAAAAGATCAAGGTACGGTTATGTATATCTTGGTTATCTTATCATACTGATCTATTTCAACATTAAATATATAATTTCCACTGGGAATTTGTTTTGGAACAGCGATTCTTATAGGAATTATCTTTTTTTCTTTTGAATCCAGTTCAAAGCTGTTTTCATATCTTATATCAATTTCTTCATCTGTTTCTATTTGGTTCTTGTTATTGTCATAGGCATTGCTTAAAGAGATGTTCACATTGAACTCTTTCTGGTTGTCATATATATTTAGTATTCCCAAGCCAATTATATCAGAATCTCCTCTTCCAATAGTCTTTTTTTTGAAGGGTATGGATATCAGTTTTCCCTGGCCCAAAGAAGCCTCTATCTGTCTTTCTGTCTGCTCATCAAGCTGTGTTTTTATATCCTCTGCAGTTGAGAAGTATTGCCTGACAATAAGGATGCCGGAGCTTAAGATTACTAAAGAAATAATAACAATTACGAGAAAATTTACTGACAACTCTATTCCTTTTTTGTTCATGCATGGCACCTAGATATTAAATTAAAAAATAAAAATTTATTTTATGACTTCGTATTCTTTGATAATCAGCATGGTGAACAATATAAGAAGAGCTGCTCCGATTATCACATAGTAAAGGCCGTTTGCAATTGACTGAGCGATCATCTTGTATACACCAAATGCAATGATACCAAAACCAAGCCATAAGAATTTATCCAAAACCAGTTTCATGATTTCAAATTCCTGCTGTTCAGTCATTCTTTTTTTCATTTTTTTAACCTCTTTGAGTTTAAATCTTATCCAACAGTTATGAATGTTGATTTTGAAGCATATGTTTTATTTTTATTATCTCCTTCTCCGCAGCTTCCTTCTCCGCCCATCACAACATCCACTTTAAGCATATCTGTTCCTGCTGTGTTTGGAGCTTCAATATTTATTCCATATGCATCAGCTTCTGATGGACCTAAATGAAAAGCGCATGTATTAGAAGTAAATCTTGCATCATAAATATCTCTTACACTTCCATTATGATCGCTGTTTGTAGTGTCAAGTGTCAGGTCAAATCCGAAAAAGATAGTTGAGGAACCAGTGTTTTGCACACCTACAGTAAGAACTTTTCTGTCCCCTCTTTTTAGTGTTATAGACCTGGGAAAAGATATTTTTTCACCGCTTGTTCTTAATTGACCAGTTATTTGTTCTCTAACCTGCTCCTGAACTTCTGTGGTTGTTCCTGCTATTTCTCCTATCTGGCTTTTTATAAATCCCAAACCAAGCCCCAATAGAGTCATCGCCAATACAACAATAACAATGGCATTTATAGAAAGATTTAATGAAGCCTTTTTTTCAGGCTTTCTTGTATTGAATATTTTCATATCTTACACCTCTTTAATATAATAATGCTTATTTTGGAATATATGTTTATAAATGTTTCTATAAGTTATACTTATTAAGCTAAAGTGTATCCTGCAACATATAGAATGTGTTTTTTCCC
>CAZFSZ010000040.1:0-9270 GCA_964521755.1 uncultured Methanosarcinales archaeon
CGGAAAAGATGTTAAATCATTATATTTTGCTCCTTTTCTTGTAAGTTCTGATTTTATTAGTTTGAATTTGTCTATCTCAACTGTTTTTGGCTCTACTTTGATAGATCTTATTTTTTTTACAAAGGCTTCTTTGTTTCTTATGAATTTTACTCTTGCTAGGGTTAGGTGAGGAAGGAACTTAAAGTCTTCTCTGATGTGAGGGATTGCTTTTTGGATGTCTTTTTGAAGCTGGATAAGTTTATCATTGTTTTCTAGGCCGACCCAAACAACTTTTATGTAAGATTCTGAAGGGAAAACTCCTAATTTTGGAGCAAGAGTTAGTTTTAGTTTTGGCATTTTAATATCTTTCAGTGCTTTTTTTATCTCATCTGAATCATCAACTTCTCCCAAAAATTTTAAAGTTAAGTGGAAGGAAGAAACTAATTTTATCTGGGCAACTGGTTCTGCAGGGATCTTTTTCTGAAGTTTTTTGAAATAGTCTTCAAGTTCTTTTAGATCCAAGGCTATAAATAGTCTCATAGAAATGCATAAAAAAAAGAAATATAAAAAATTATTGGATTATAGATCCTTTATGCCTTTTCCAGTTATAAAGAAGCCGCACTCGCCTTCAGGAAGGTTGGGGCTGTCTACCAGTTTTGCTACTCTTGAGCCTTTCTTTCCTTTTCTCAGGTAAAGACGGAAAGTTGATGCATGGGCAACAATATGGCCTCCGATAGCTTTAGTTGGGTCTCCGAAGAACTGGTCTGGTTTTGACATAACCTGGTTTGTCACATAAACACAAAGATTGTGTATTGAAGCAAGCATGGCAAGGTCTCTCATATGCCTGTTCAGCTTCTGCTGCCTTTCTGCAAGAGTTCCACGTCCAATAAACTCTGCCCTAAAGTGTGATGTAAGGGAGTCAACAATAACCAGATTGATATCCAAATCCTGCTTTTTGATCAGATCCTCTACTTTTTCTGCAAGCAGCATCTGATGGTCAGAATTAAATGCTCTTGCTACTTTTATCTTTTTAAGCACGTCTTCTGGTTTTAGGTCAACAGCTTTGGCAAGCTCAGATATTCTTTCAGGCCTGAACGTATTCTCTGTATCAATGTAAACAACACTTGATTTAGGGTTGTTTTTTATAATATTTACAGCTAAGATGTGGCTCATCTGAGTTTTTCCTGAACCAAATTCACCAAAACATTCAGTGATAGCTCCAGTTTCAAAGCCCCCTCCTATCAACTTGTCAAATTCATCGCTTCCTGTTGGAATTTTGATTACACTTTTTCTCTGGTTTAACATGTCCATGCCTGATTCAAACCCCATCTTTAGTGAAGTTCTGGCTGCAGCAATCACTTTTTTTGCAGCTGACTCAGACATACCAGTAACTTCAATCAGTTCTCCTACAGTTGCAACTGCAACTGACATTAGATCGTCATAACCAACAGTATTAAGTTTTTCAACTGTAGCAGGGCCTACTCCTGGAAGATCAGAAAGACTTGTTTCTTTTTCCTGTTCTTTTGTTTTTTCCTCCGGTTCTTTGATTTTCTGTGATTCTTTTGACTTTGAGTCTTTTTCTGTATTAGGCATTGTTTGTTCATCTCCTTTTGTTTTTGCTAACATTTATATCACCTTGATTTATATATTTTATCAAAAGAGCCTACATTACGGGCTCTTCTGAAACACTTGATGAATCACTTTGTACAGGGGTGGTTACTGTATATTCATAGGCCTGCTTTAAAACTAAAGCTGCCCTTGGCAGATCATTAATTCTTAGAGAATTTGTATTTTGCCACTGGTCGTTCTTGTCTTTGTAGCCTCTTTGGATAGAGATTGTTCTGTAGTTGTTAATCTCTCCGGTTTTTTTGTTTTGGCCTTGGTTTAGCCAAATAGTTGCAGAAACAGCTCCTGCTCTAAATTTTTTTTCAGGCTGATTTTCATTGCCTGTTATACTTTTGTTTTCTTGTGTCATATTAGACACCTCCATTGCTTTCGCATTTTATTTCAACATCCCTTAATTATGAGCCAAACAATGATATTTGTTTGCTCCAGGACGGGAGTGCAAGAAACGAGTTCTTGCTAACCTGATTGTTCAGGCTAAAATAGATTAAGGGAAGATTCTTTATAAGCGCTGCGAGGCAATGTCCAGTGACCAGTGGTAGTGGATTTTAAGATTAGGAAAGCTGTAGTGTTAGAATTTGAGGAATAAGGGGTGTCCAGTGGTGTAATCTTTAGAAAGAAACTTTTATACTTATTATGGTTAACAGTAAGCAATAGGTGGATAGATGGTCAGGAAACTTTACAATCATAAAAGGATGCATTTTATGAAAAATACACTAAGCTGGCTTAGTGTTCTTCTGCACTGGCTTGAGATATTAATCGCTGTTCTCGTTATCGCTTTTGTGATTATAGGGGGAATAGCTATTGTCCAGAATGTGATTGGAATGGATTTTTCCCATCTTGGTGGATCAGAGTTCTATCATACTTTTGAAGGATTATTGTCAAATATCTTATTGATAGTGATTGGTGTTGAGCTGGCTATCTTATTGATAAGAAGAAGCCCTGAGAGTTTAGTGGAGGTTATGTTCTTTGTAGTAGCGAGAAAGATGTTAGTCAAGTCTGACAATATGTGGGATCTGATTATCGGTGTGGCAGCGATAGCTGGACTTTTTGCAGTAAGAAAATATCTTGAGCATACTGTTCCTGAAAGACAACTTTTAGAAGTTCATAAAAGAGATAAGAAGTAATTAAGAATTCTAAAATAGTCTGAAAAGTATCAATAAAACAAATATTATCAAAAGTATATGCTCTAAGAGCTTGCCTGTTTCTATAAAACCTGAAAGATGAAGTTTTGATACTGGATGGAGGAAGTTTATCCCCTGTTGAGTAAGGCCGTCTATCATCAGATGAGATGTGTATCCTAAAAAGAGAGCAAAGCCAAAGGTTTTGCTGATAAAATAATATATCAATCCTGGAAAAAAAATTCCAGCTATCAATGAATGGAAAACACCTCTGTGCTTTGTGAACAATGTTATCGGCTTTAACAGCCAGGGAGCATAGCTGTTGATTTTGCTGTCAGGATGGTCAATATCCGGAAGCAGTGATCCAAATATAACAAACATAAGGAAGATTATCTTATTTGTAAATGATAAAGAAGGCATCAAGACTAAAGAAGAAAGAACTCCAAAGGCTATATGGGTGTACCAGAGCATTGTGATTAATTATTTTCTTTTAGGTTCTCTATCTCTTTTTCAGGATCTGGATTTTTAAATACAAGCTGAGATATAAATTCTAGCCTGTCAAACATCTGGTTTTTCTGGGTTCTTCCGACAAGCTTTATCTGGGTTCCAAGAAGCTCGGTCTTTAGAGAGTTAAATCCCTCAGGGTTTTCCTTGTATTTTAATATCTCGTCTTTGGATTTTTCTAATAGGCGCTCAACCTGGTTTCTGAAGAAAACCGTTCTTATGGTTTCAGTTCCATCATCTAAAATAACATTCATAACATATGCGAATTCAGGAGTTACTTGTCCGTGCTCTTTACAGACATAGTTTTCCTGTTCTGGATTTACTTTTTTGCTGCATTCTGGACATGTGGGATAGAATCTTGGCTCAAAAGCCTGGACAATAGTTCCGAGAATCTCAGTGTTTTGATCCTGTTCAGTAAGATCTTTTATGGGTTTTCTCTGGGCCTGAGGCCTTGATTGAGTATCTTTTACTTCTTTTACTGTTTCTCCTTCAGGATTTATGATAATCTTTGAACGTTCGTTCATGTGAACCTCTTTTCTTCCCCTGTTTTCCCTTACATAGCCCCCTACGATCTTCACAATGTCATTTTCTTTTATGTTGTTGATGTTTTCAGCCATCTCTCCCCACATGGTAATCCTTATGGTGCCTGTCTCATCACCTATATACATAGAAGAGACTTTTCCTGAGCGGTTTTCTGTCTGAAATTTATTCAAGTCAAATTTTCTTGTGACTTTTCCTACTGTTTCAACTGAGCGCATTCCAGTAAGAATGTTTTTGATTTGAAGTTTACCAGAAGTTTGTTCAAATATTTTAACCCCCAATTCATTGGCAACGATGTGGGCTGCTCCTTCTTTGGAAATCAACCCTGATAATTGTTTAAGCTTGTCATCTATCTTTGCATTGATATCTGCTTCAGAAAGATCTGTCTTTTGCTGTATCTTTTTTATGATATCTTGTAATGGTATTTTTAACATTATAAAACCCCCTAAAGATTTGTAAATTTATTTATTTATATATTTTTGTATTGTTGGGAATAGGTATTAAGAAAAATCCAAGGCGAATTTGTAAGCTATTGGCCTGAATTCTATTTTGTCTGCGGTTTTGTTGTAGGCTAGAACTTGTTTTCCTGTATAGTAACAGAATGCACATTTTCTGTTTTTGATAATTACTGGTTTTCTGCATGGTCCTGGCTCCCAGCCTACAGGGATATTATCAAGGACGCAGTTTTCTAAATCCTCATTTGGCTTATCTTTGCACAAGTCTATAAGTTTAAATCCCTGGTTTATCAATATTGGAAATTTTTCCAAGTTATAATCTGTTTGAACATTAAAAGAAGGATATATGTAATATCTGCCTGCAAGATTTTGGGGTTGGCCTGCTCTTGAAATTATGCTTTTGATTGGCTGTAGTGAAGTTCCGATTATATTTAGGCTGTCTTTTTGTATAAAAGATATCTCATAATTATTTGAAAATATTTTTGTTTCTGGAAGCCTGCTGTCTAATTCAGTTAAATAAGGGTTTAAGTTTTGAGTAAGATAAATCTTAAGATTTAGTTCATAATCAGGATAGCAGTTTTCATTCCAGATGCTGTAGTTCTGATAGGTTCCGCATTTTGAAGTGTAAAATCCTGCATTGGATGTTAGATCATATATTGCCTGCTGTGCTGAAAGTTTTGCTGCATGATCTATATAGAAAATATCTTTTTCTTTTTCCTGGATCTGTTTTAATGTTTGAAACTGTTTTGGACCTATCTGGAACTGTTCTTTTGCTTCATAAGGTTTAAACAGGATCAATGCCATGATAAGGGCAAGTGTAGCTATACCTACAAGACCAATATTAAAAAACTGTGCTTTTTTTGATTTTAGTGGTTTCATGGCGCTCCTACCCCAGATAGGATCTCTTCAGGATTTAGGCTGAGAAATACTTCTATTGGTTTATTTGGAAAAGGGATAAGTTGTTTTACTCCTGTACATTTGGGATTATGCAGTCTGCAATCATTGAAGGTGTATATTTTTTTGTCTATACACAATGAAAAACAAGCTGACTGGAAATTTCTTAATTTGTTTCCTTTAGTTTTCAGAATAGCCTGAAAAGAAGGGTTTGATCTGGATAAAATTATTAGGTCTGCAATGGTCATGTTTTTGTTGTTAACTTCGACATTAGTTCTTAGATAATTCTGCATGATTAGTTTTGCATCTAAGTTGGATAATTCACTTTTGATAAACTGGTTGTTTTCTTTTTCTGCATCGCAGCCTTTTATACTAAAAAGTATAAAGAAAAATAATATTATGACAACAAAAACTACATATGCCCAGAAATCTACAAGGGCAAATCCTATTTGGGCTTTTTTGTTTTTTGGAAATATTTTTTGGAAATTCATTTTAGCTTCTTGGGACTACAACTGTGATTTTCATCAAAGCAGGGATATAATTTTCTTTGTTTTTGATTAAGATATAATATTTTTTTTGTTTTGAATCAATCCCCCCTATACCTAATAGGCTTTTTTCTTCTATCCTTCTGTAAACCTGGTTGTTGTATATGCCTTGTGCTAATAAGATATTGTTTTGGTTATAGATAGATATATTTGCTCCGATGTGCTTGTTGTTTTCTCCATAAAAAATTGATCTGTTTATTGTCTGTGTATCTCTTAAATTATTCAAGTCAATTATTCCAGGATAAACCCTGTTGGTTAAAGGATCATAATAAGATATTCCATTAGGAGAATAGATAAGGCGGTGGATAAACAATTCTGATTCTGTTTTCCAGGTCTCTTTTTCAGTATTTAGATACATTGTTGTTAAGAATATAACAGAAGATAGAACTATGATTAAGAATATTATCCTAGGAATCCACCACACCATGCTAAATGCTTGGGCTTTTTTGTTTTTCATGTTGAATAATATTCTTTTATTGCGTTTGATATTTGTTTTTTGATATCTACTGAATTTTGTTCAAGGATGTTATTGCTTATCTCAATATAGATTGAAGGTGTATCAATGTTTGAATCTATAGGAATTATAGATATTAGGATATCAGGCAAAAGATTTTCATCATATATTGAATTGGTTACCAAAGATGCTAGTTTCCTGCTCTGTTTTATTATAGAATGGGAAGAAGGAATGTATATATAGAAAGTATTGTTTTCTTTTGAGTTGTTGTTGAAAGTGATTATTAGGTCTGCATTTTCAGAAGGAAAGTTTACAGATGATAATTTTCTTGTCTCTGTTGTTAGGGGAATTTTAAGCATTGTTTTTATAAGATCTGCAAAGGATTCTCCGCTTGCGTATTCTTTTTTCGTTATTGGATTTTTGAGTATTCCAGATATAAGATAGATATTTTGGTTTTGGATATCTGCTTTGGTGTTTATATAAGGATATTTTTGTTTTTTTAGTTCTGGTGTTATGCTTTCTTCTATAATAAAAGAATAATCAGAGTTGAGAAAGCTTATCACAGAAGGAGATTCTATAAGATTGGTTGAGGTTTGAAAAATTTTATTGTCTGCATAGGGAAATTCTGTAGAGAGTTTTTTATTATCTTTTTCTTCTTGAACAATTGCTTTTTGATTTTGGAATATAAAATTAAATTTTGGTTTTAACCAAGTTAAATCATATGTGTACATCATGTTTCCAGGAGATGAAAGTATTGTATTTGCAGTGAAAGCCAGGTCTTTTGCTAAGAAGTCCCTAAGATAATAGGTGTTTGAAGATACATTATTCACATGGATAAATAAAGCAGAGCCTATAACTGAAAGAAGAACTAGCTGGATTATAATAAAAGTTAATTTTGTTTGGGCTTTTTTAGATATAGGTTTCATGGTAGATATTTTTCATCCAATCCCAGGCATATTACTGGCTGAGGGGATCTGCTGCAGATACTGCCTATTTTTTGTTTGGCTATCAGGTCAGTAATTTTAGGATCATCAACTACCTTTTTGTAATAATTTACAGCAGCAGTATAATCATGGCCTGTGAAATTTTCATTTGAATATACATCTCCAATCCTAAGCAGATATTCATAGTTTTCTACTGAGATGTTTACTATATTTATCATAGAACTGTAAAGGTCTATCTCATACTGGAAAAGTTCATCTGCTTTTTGCTGGTTATTCTGGGAGAGAAAATAATCAGATTTATAACGATAACAGTCTGTCATATTCTCAAGATATTTTTTTGCTTCTATAGCTGCCGGTGTTCTTGAGAAATCATCAAGGATTCTCTTACATCCGGACAATGCCTGATTGCATTTTTGGTAGTCTGTATTTGGCTCTGGATTTTTACAAACATTAGGGTATTGTGCTCCATCGCAATTATTGTTTTCTAGAGGGTAATGACATATATTTTCAAATATCCTATAGCTTGCTAAATCTTTTAATTCTTTTGCTCTTTTTTTTACTAGATCTGCTTTTTCTGAGATAAATATATAGGTTTTGTTATTGTTGTTCTCATTTCTGAATTTTTCAATATAGAGTTGTTTTATACCCCATTCATCATCACACTTTCCATAGATAACTAAAAATTCGTATTTAAAACTGGGAGCTCCTGAAAAATATGTTGTAGGCGGAGGCGGATATTTTGCAGCGCCGTCATTAGGACAGTCATTGTCATAGTCATTAGTATTGGGTTCTCCTTCACAATTTTTAAAATTGTAATGATTATCTGCAGGGCCTGATATGAATATTTCCTGGTTGTTTTTTTCAAAGGTTATACATTTTATAAGTTCATCTTTGTTGCTGTCATCTTCAAAATCATCTGCTGCAGTATCCTTATATAAACAAAGGCATGCTTTGTCTGAGCATCTTAGTGGTTTTTTTATGCTTTCTTTACGGCATGCACTTGCCTCTACTGTATCTCCCTGCCAGTCTTTATCAAATCCGACCAAAATATAGCCGTTAGGAATATTGAACTGAATAGTAGTTGAAGCAAAAAATTCAGGTTTTTCAAGAAGTTTTTGGGTTTGATTGGCTAAAAAGTCAAAGTTGTTGTTGGCTGCCTGCTGTTGTGCTGAAGAACCCATAAATACACTTGAAAATGTGGCGATAATAAAGGCAGAAAGAAGGATTAATATTCCTGCAAAGGTTATCTCTATAACTGTCCAAAGTGTCTTTTTTTGACCTCTTTTATTCATATATAGAATAAGTAATAAATTGGTTTATAATATTTTCTATTGGTTCAAGATTATGCATCTGCCTTTGTCTGAGCCTGATTTCACAATGTTATCTTTGCATGCATCGCTCCAGCTGACTACAGAAGAGTCTGTGTCATCTTTATCACATGTTCTAGGGAGTCCGTCCTTGTCTTTATCATCTCTAGGATCAGCAATTGTTGGTTTTAAAGGATTCTTTGTGAAATCATATTTTGCGTTTTTGCATCCTTCCTTACAAACACAATTGTCACAGTCATCATCAAGTCCGTCTTTATCTATATCTTCAGAAATTGTGCCAATTTTTTGAGCGCAAAATACTGTAGAAGAAGGTGCTAAAGAAGATATCTCTTCTCCTTTTTTTCTGAGAGGTATTATAATCGCTACTATTATTACAATTAATACAATCAATACAATGGCTGCCGTTTGTATTGTTTTAAGTTGAGCTTTTTTATTCATTTTAAATAAAAAAATAAAAAAAATTTATTTTCTGATGCAGCAGTGTTTTCCTGGATTTTCATCTGCGTCTGTCGCAGTATATATTTCCCTTTCGTTTTCTGCGCATGGTGATTCCTGCCATTCTGCATTATATTCTGTATTTTCAATAGTGGTTGTGAAATCTGTGCAGTCCTGTCCAATTTTGGAAACTTCCTGGCCAAACATTCCTAATCGCCCTGTAAATATCGCAACAAGTACAACAAGAACTATCAAGGCAATGGCTGCAACAATAATAACATTAATAGGCAATCCCTGAGCTTTCTTATTCATAATATTCACCTCATTTTATTTTGATATGTGTTGATTATGGTGTTTAATTTGTTTTATTTATATATAAATGTTGTGATATGTTTGGCGTTGCGCGGAAACTAATTAATGATGATCTTCCCAGAATTTGTATGTTTTC
>CAZFSZ010000041.1:0-9146 GCA_964521755.1 uncultured Methanosarcinales archaeon
AGAATATATATCAGCACTTTAGAAAATTAGGGGGGGGTTTATCAAAGCATTCCATTTTCAATAAAACCATTACATTTTAAAGAGTAATCTATTGATTGTTCTAATCGTCCAGTTTCAGGATTAAAGTTTAAAATAGCACCATTACTTCCATAAGAACTAGTAGATTCTTCCAATCCACAAGAACCATCTGGAGCATCTTGAATGCATGTGGTTGTATAATCACATTGATGTTCATCAGTACATTGCTCCATGCATCTTTCTCTTTCTGGTTCATCGTTTGGACAGGAAGACATACAAGAATCATATAAATTTTCATCAGAACAGTCATAACTATAATCCTGAGCATAAGAATATGTGCCGCCCTCGGAAATATATTCATCAACATTATCATTCAAATAAAACATTGTTGTTTTTGATTTCTGGCCATTTGGATTAAGCCATTCAAATTCAATTAAAGATAAAGTTACATTGGAACCATCTTGTTTCTCTAATTGGGCAGACCATAATGGATTGATTGAAGTGAATCTAGAAGGATCTGGAATTTTTTCCGCATATAAACTCGCTGAAACAATTCCACTAAATAAAGATAAAATAAATACAAACAACAAACTAAATACAATCTCTTTTTTTATTATATACTCTTTAATCCATAAATACTATAAAAAATTATCGATTAGTTTTTCTTGGTGGTGGAATAAAAAATATTAGAAATTTCTTGACGAAGTCAAGACTATCTGTTGCGAAGCAACCAAGGCGACCCCTTTCTATTTTTTAGAAATTGCCCTTTCAAATTAAAGAGAGAATTCCCGTTTTCTAGTCGTGAAAATTAAATTCAATTGTGTATAACATCGGAAATTCCTGTTAGTTTCGTCCGAATACTTGGAGGACTTGATTTTTAGTGCAACGATGCCAAAGGCAAAAAATCAAAGTTTGAGAGCCCGAGCTTATTATCAATCTTCTGCGAAACAGACAATATTTTAGGGGTGCCCGCTTATTTCCGTTTGATAGTCATTCGTTAGTAGTAAATAACAGAAAGCTTTTTAAATCATTAATTATATTCTATTTAATATGGCAAGTCAAGAATTAGTCCCAGAGAGAGAATTGGCTATGAAATATAAGATCGGACAGTCAATGAAGAGATTATCTAAGGAAGATGATTGTTATAGTTTAACTTATGCAGTAGGTCAGCCAATAAAAAGTGTTGGCCTTCCAAGAACAGATCAAGAATTCAAAGAATTGTTTGTTAATGTTGGGCAAGTTTTATGGCATTTAAGAGATAACCCTAATTTTTTTGGATATGGGAAAAACGAAGAACAAACAGTATTCGATGCTATGGGTCTAAAATTGCCATCTGGAACAACTATGGAAGCAATACTTAGAAAGTATGATGGCTGTCGTTCTCCTGCAGTTGGATTAAGTACTGCAAGAGGAGAAGATGGTAGACCTTTAGCTATTCCTGAAGCAGGTTTGGTTTATGTTCCAAGATTAGATAGTAAAATTAAAAGAGGAATTTTAGTTGATTTGGTGAGGGCTTATTCAAAAAGCTTTTGAAACTCCTTATAATGTAAATGAATTAAAAGAGATAGCAAAAATATATTCTGAAGAACAAGGAATTGTTTATCAATCAGTTGAAGTAAATGATCATGCTATTGCTCTTTTTATTGGAGGAGCAATAATTCCACACCTTTATGGAGATAAAATGGATGACTTAGATTATCTTTATTGGAATCCTTCAAAAGTAAAATCTAGAAAACTTTTAGCAAAACCTTTAGAAGATAAATTAGGTTATGCTATTGACTTAGTAAAAACTCAGATTCCTGAAAGAGTTAAGAATTTTGAAAAAGCGATTAAATAATTCTTCTTGACGAAGTTAAGACTATTTGTCCAAAGGACGCGGACACCCTTTTTGCTCGGGCTTTCAAATTGCAACTAACATCGATCCTGTTAAATACACTGAGCGAAGCGAGAGCGCAGCGTGGTTCGGAGCGTAGCGGAGAAAGTTCAGAAGTCGGCGTCTTCAAGGGCTAAGCGCAATCAGAATAAGTATCTAAGGCGAGATTAATCAATAAGTTTATAAAATAGTTACTACTATGAAGATAATAATGAAACAATTTGTATTTTTGTATCCAATTCCAGAAATAATTGATTTTGAAATTAAGAATCATGGTTGGTCTGAAAAGGGTGGAATAGAAGTATTTAGACAAAAATATAAAACTACAATAAATAGTTGTATTGATGCAAGATATAGACAAAAAGGTTTCGGAATAAACTATGCTGTTTTTAATGGAAGCCCAATATCTGATGTTATTAATCTTCAGCAATCTGATAGAATCGTTGAAGTAGGATTAGATTTCAAAACTCATACAAAAAAACAATCTAATGGTGAATATCCCTACCCTGACCAAGATTATATTCTTAATCAATTTAATGGGATGCAAGTATTAAGAATTACAGGTTTTCATATGTGGGATTGTGTTGAGAGATTAGCAAAAAGAGCATATGAAATGGGATTGGATACATTAGTTGATGAAGATTTAACTGAATTTTTTAGTGGAAGACTAAGAGATTCAGATTTTAAAATCAATACATATCCCACATATAATCCAAGAAAAAATCAAGGTTCTATGTTTGATATGTTTATGGAAGCAAGAAAAGAAAGACCTTGGTTATGGCAGGATTATTAATCTCGCCCATTTCCACTAAGTAGCTGACTTCTCAATTGCAATTAACATCGCACAGTGCTGTTATACGCCCCAACGAGCAAAGCGAGGAGAGCGCAGCGGGGTCGAGGATTTTTTGCGTAGCAAAAAACAGGAGAAGTTAAATTTAATTTTCTATAAATTCTGCGTAACAAACTATATTATTAAGGGAATTCTCTCTCGAGCTCGAAGAGCTTTCTAGTAAATACATTTAGGGCAATTTCGTATCAAGGACGAAGTCCATTCTTGTTAAAGACGTTAGGGGTCGCCGTCCTTTTTTGCTTCTTTTTTCCAAAAAAGAAGATTTTTTATGGGGGGAGAAAAACTATTCCTTTAAATGTTCATTTACAGCATTTCTGATCTCTTCAAATAATTCTTCTTTTGTAGAAATAGATAAACCATCTTGTTCGACTTCATAGATTAACAAAGCCTCATTTTCCATATATACAGCATATTTATTGCTTGGTTTAAGTGTTTCAACCAATCTTTTGCTGAATCTTGGATGATTGTTATATTAGTCTTTCAATGCTGTCTCTTTTTATTGGTTCTTGAAAGAAAATCCATAAATGATAACCTCTTCCAGATTGTTCAATATGAGAATCAATGTTTACTTTGCTTAGGTTTTCTTTTGTTTTAAGCAGATTTTCCTGGATTTCTTCTATTGGCTCATCATTATGTGCATCATAATCAATAGCTGCCCATTTTACAGTTCCATTTTCTTTTTGTGGCTGTAAACCTATTGTTATTTTTCTTTCTAAGTGTTTTTGGATTAATTCTTTGGTTACTTCTCTTTTTTCAGTTAGCCAAGTTCTTCCGTTATGGATTATGTATAGGTTAGTGTTGTGTAGGAATAGATTGCAATATTTTTGTATGGCCTGTTCTGATAACATATAATCTTGATTATACTCGATATATTTATAAATATCTTTAATATTCAATAACCATTATGACTCAAAAGGAAACAGACGCAAGGATAATTATAGATAGAAAGTTAAAAGAATCTGGATGGGATATTGAAAATAAAAGACAAGTTGATACTGAAAAGGCTACTACTGATGGTAGGGCAGACTATGTTTTAAAGGATTCTAGAGGTAGACCTATTGCTGTTATTGAAGCAAAAAAATTTTCTGTTGAACCATCTACAGCAAAGAATCAGGCAGAAAATTACGCAAAAGAGCTAGGTGTAGACTTTATATTCTTAAGTAATGGAGATGTCATATATTTTTGGGATTATAAATATTCAACTGAAAGGCTTATTGATAATTTCTTTTCAAGATCAGATTTGGAAAGACTTTCTGTTTTAAGGAAACATAAAAGACCTTTATCAACAATAGATATCCCTAAGAAAGCCATGATTGGCGGAAGAAATATCAGTCTAAGACCTTATCAGATAGAAGCTTTGAAAACAGTAGATAATGAAATTACAAAGGGTAAAAGGAAGGTATTATTAGAACTTGCAACTGGAACAGGAAAAACACTGATTGCTGCTTTTCAAATCAAAAGGTTGATGCAAGCAGGAATGGTTGAAAAAGTATTATTTCTGGTAGATAGAACTGAATTAGCAAGACAAGCAAAATCTGCTTTTGACGATTTGTTAAAAGATAGGTCAAATTATATTCTTAAGGCAGGAGCAAAAACACTCGAAAAAGATATTACTATATGCACTTTGCAAACAATGATAGGGTTATATGAAGAATTTAGCCCAGGTTATTTTGATTTAATTGTTTCTGATGAATGCCACAGATCAATATATGGCGCATGGAGACCTGCATTAACCCACTTCGATGCTTTGAATATTGGCTTAACCGCAACACCTTCTGAAAATATTGAAAAAAATACATATCATTTTTTTGATTGTAAAAAACCACATTTTAATTATGGGTTAAGGCGAGGAATTGATGAAGGTTATCTTGCTGGGTACACTATATACAAAGCCTTGACGAAAATAACCTTAGAAGGTGTAACATATGAAGGAGAAGATTATAACCCTGCAGATCTTGAAAGAAGGATAAACATACCTGAAAGAAATAAAGCTATAGTGGGGGAATTTAAGAAAAGAACTGCTGGAAAAATGGGCAAAACTATAATCTACGCAGTTACGAAAAGACATGCTGCTCAATTAGCACACTTATTTAATCAGGCTTTTCCAGAATTTAAAGGCAAATTTGCTGAAGTAATAACATCAGATATTATGGATGCAGAAAAATCTATTAAAAGATTTAAAAAAGAAAAGATGCCTATGGTTGCTGTTTCTGTTGGTATGCTTGATACAGGCTTTGATTGTAGGGAAGTCCTTTATTTGGTTATGGCAAGACCAACCAAATCTCCAATCCTATATCAACAGATGAGGGGAAGAGGATCAAGATTATGCCCCGAGATTGGAAAATCTGAATTTACATTATTTGATTTTGTTGGAGTTACAGATTATTTTAATGATGACAGTTATAATCCTAAAAAAGGTCAAAAGAAAGGCGGTAAAATAGAAGTGATTAGAAAAGAAGCTATTAAACCTAAGAAGAAAGGATTTGTTGTAGCAGAAGGTGTTGAAGATTATATTGTACAAAGACAGCATATTGAAGTAGGTCCTGAGGGGGAAAAAGTAGATATTAGGGATTATCAAGATGAATTCTCAAAAGCAGTTAGCAAATTAACAAAAGAGAACCCAATACTGCAAAAGATAAAGAAAGGAGAATGGATAACTGAAAAAGAACTTGAGGATTTACAAGAAGAACTAAACAAACCTGAATTTTATTTCAATGAAGAAAATTTAAGACAAGCATATAATGAACCTAGCGGATCTCTAATTCAATTCATAAAATCCATATTAGGCATGTATAAATTTCCAGATAGGGAGGAAAGAATAAGAAAAGCCTTTGATTCTTATATTGTTGAAAACAATTTTACTCTAGAGCAGATAAAATTCCTAAGTGCATTAAGGAACAAATGTATAGTTGCTAAGAAAATACAGATAGAAGATTTTGATAAGCCTCCATTAAGGCAATTGGGTGGTATTTTAAAAGCTCAAAAATTGTTTGGAAATAAACTTGATAATATACTAGAAGAATTGAATAATACAGTATGCGTTTAAAATGGAATTTGCATTTTTAGATGAAAGTGGAGATTTAGGAAAAGATAGTAAATACCTAGTTTTAACTTTGATGTGCACTAAAAAAGTAAAACAGATAACTCAAATTGTGAGGAAAATAAAACAAAAATTGCTTCAAAAAAACAAATGTGCTAAATGGCTAAACCAACATGGTGGCGAGATTAAATTTTATGGTTTCCCAGATAAACATATATTGAAAAAATTACTCACTGATTTGTCTAATGTTGATATGCACATATATTTTCTCTGTTTTGAGAAAGGCGGAATCAAGGTAAATCAAGATGTAAAACCAACAATATTAGGGCAATTATTTATGCATTCTTTTCAAAATTCAGAGAAACATCTGCCTGAAAAGGTAATTGCTGATTTGAGCTTCTTTAATAAAGATAAAATAAATTATTTTGTATTGCAAAAGTATGAAATGAAGCCTGTAAAAACAAAGGGTAAAGATGGTAATGATAAAAAGTGCCATTGTCTTGAAGTTTCTTTCTCAAGAATAGAAGAGAAAGAATATAATATAATAAAAGATAAAGATGATGTCTATCCTGTTAGAATTGAACACAAAAACTCAAGACAATCTGAGCCTTTACAGGCAATAGACATAATATCGGGTTGTATATTTAGTAAATTTGAGAAAGAAGATAGCGAATGCTTTGATTTATTATCTAAAGGGAAACTTAAATTGATTGGAAACATGTTTGGTAGAAAATCTATAAAGAAATAAAAGGTGTTACAAAACCTTATTTACTTGTCAAACTTCACCACTTATGCAATGAAGCATCCCAAAGGATTTCTTTCAACAAGGGTTTTACTTGTAACGTTACTTAGTTAGTTAGTCAATTATATAAAACTTACTGAATTTTTGTATATATCTCATCAATAGATATATCTTACATAAGATATATTAATAATCAAAAGATTTAAATAGAAGCTTAATTTTCTTAATCCTATTATGGAAAAAATAAAGATAATCATTGATTTAGGGGACAAATACTTTCCCATAAAGAAATTTGAGGCACCATCTGGTATTTATGATAGGGTTGCCAAGTTACTGAATCAAGAACCTAAAGTTGACCTTATCAAAATTTTGCTTGTATCTTATCGGAAATTTAAACTTAATTTATATCAACTGCAAAAACTTATGAATGTCAAATCTTATTCTACAATCCATAAACATTGTCAGGAATTAGAAGAAGCTGGTTTGATAGAGTTCAATAAGACTTTAGAAAAAGGCAAGGAAAAAACTAATGTTAGCTTAAGCAATAATCTGGAAATAAATTCTTTAAATAATTTTTTAGATAAAAAGGCGAGCTTATTTCAAGAAGATAAAAAAGAAATATTTGATAATGAAAATAAATTTATCTCAAATCTTAGGATAAAAATGCAGAAATCAAAAATAGGGGGGTTATAAAATGCTAAGTAAAGAATTAAAATCAAAAGTTGAAAAAATGTGTAATTATCTTTGGAGTGCTGGAATAACAAATCCAATGGATTACATCGAACAGATATCTTATTTCTTTTTCCTTAAGATGCTTGAAGAAAGAGATAATGCTCAGGTAGAGATATATAAGAAGAGCAAGAAAAAATATAAGTCTATATTTGAAAATAAGGATGGATTAAGATGGTCGCACTGGATTCATAAATCTGGACAAGAATTACATGATTTTGTTAGAAATAAGGTTTTTCCGTTTATTGCTGAATTGCATAATGGAAATGCAGACGCTGCTCAGTTTTTTGGAGAAGCAAGATTAATCATAGATGATCCTGTTGTTTTAAAGAATTTGATAGGAGTAATAGAGCAGATTGATTTCTCTGAATTAGATCCAGATACAAAAGGGGATTTTTACGAGTATTTGTTGAGCCAAATAAGCACTTCTGGAAGAAATGGTCAATTCAGAACGCCAAGGCATATAATAAGGATGATTGTTTCTTTAGTAAATCCCAAAATTGGAGAAACTGTTTGTGATCCTGCTTGCGGAACTGCTGGTTTTTTGATAGGTGCATATAACCACATTAAATTAAAGAATAGCTTTAAAGATTCTATAGATGAAGCAAATGGTGCCGAAAGAGGTCCAGGCGATAAGCTCACAACAGAAGAATGGGACTTCTTAGAAAATCATACTTTTTTTGGAAGTGATGTAGATAGAAGGATGATAAGACTTGCTATGATGAATTTATTGTTGCATGGTCTTGGAAAAGTAAATGTCCATAAGAGAGATGCAATTGCAATTGAATATCAGGAAGAAGATACACAATACGATATAGTCTTAGCAAATCCTCCTTTTGCAGGAACAATTGATAAGGAAAGGATTAAGAAATCACTTCCTGTAATATCCAAAAAAACAGAGATTCTCTTCTTGGGTCATTTTATTGATTCTTTGAAAGATAAGGGTAGAGCAGGAATTGTTGTTCCAGAAGGACTTCTCTTTGGAAATTCATCAGGGCATAGAGAGATAAGAAGAATATTGCTAGATAAATGCAATTTGGAAGGTGTTGTTTCCTTGCCTTCTGGATGTTTTCAGCCATATTCAGGTGTCAAGACTTCTGTTCTGTTCTTCACTAAAAGGAAGAAAACAGAAAAGGTTTGGTTTTATGAGGTTACAGCAGATGGTTATTCATTGGATATTAAAAGAAATCCTACAGTTGAAAATGATATACCAGATTTAATATCTAAATGGGCTAAAAAAGAAGCAGATAATGAAAAATGCTGGGTTGCTTCAATAGAAGAAATTCAAAAGCATGATTATAACTTATCAGCTTCAAGATACAAACCACACAAAGTTGAAGAAGTTGAATATGCTGACCCTAATGAGCTTATCGAAGAAGTTATTGAAATTGAAGCAGAGATTGGTGAAGAATTAAGGAATTTGCAAAATGGGTTGAAAAAAGGATTGAAAGACGGGCTTAAGAAAGGATTAAAGAACGGATTGTAAAATGGCAGAAGAGATAAAAGAATGGTTAAGTGAAGTTATGCAGGTTTTTCCAAATATCAAACGGAAAAAGATTACAACCGATTATAAAAAAATAAAAAGCAGAAAGCTTGGATATGTTACTGCAAAGATTGAGCAGAAGTTAGACTTTGATCCAGAAGCTTTAATTTTAGGCGAACAAAATAAAGTTAAAAAAAGAAATCTGAAACCAAATGAATTTAGGATATTTATTAATCAAGATCTAAAAAGGATAAAAAATCCAGCATTAAGAAAAGAGATAGTGCAAAATATCCTAATACATGAACTTTTACATATAGAATCTGAAGATTTGATTACTCTTTCTAAGGATTATAGCAAAAGGAAGAAGAAAAAGATCCATGTTAAAGATTTTGATGATGAAGTTTTTAATAG